>URKE01000001.1 GCA_900548285.1 uncultured Eubacteriales bacterium
GTCCGGGATAAAACTTTCGCTCGAGGAATTCAATTCCTGCGCGAAGTAATTTGTGACGCCCGACGCGAGAAGATGCTCGTAAACTCTCCGATATTCCGCCGCGGTTATCGGACGCTTCAGTTCGGGAAATTTGTCCTGTTCGCCGAAGGGAGTATATTGCGCCATCAAGGAAAAATACGCTCCGTTTTTGTTGTTTTCGGCAAACCATTCGACGATTTTTTTACTGTCCGGCACACAGAGCGGCATAATCATATGCCTCACGACGACACCCGATTTCATCATTCCGTTTTCGTCGAACGTAGTTTTTTTGGAGTTCATCATAAACTTCACGGCGTTCTCCGCAACTTCGAAATAATCTTTCCTCCCCGTGTATCTCGCGGAGATGTCCGGCGAAAAAAACTTCAGGTCGGGGAGGTAAATATCGACGAACGGGTCTATCAGATCGAGCGTTTTCTGCGTTTCGTAGGAATGAGTGTTGTAAACTACGGGTATTTTCGGGCGGTAAATTTCAAACGCTTTAACGATTTCCTTAACGAAATGCGTCGGCGTTACGAGATTTATATTGTGAACGCCCGTATTCTCGAGAATTTTAAAGATATCCGCAAGTTCCGCCGGCGAGATTTCTTTTCCGCGTTCGGAACGCGAAAGAGTGAAATTCTGGCAGAATACGCATCGGAGCGAACACCCCGTGAAGAAGATCGTCCCCGAGCCGTTTTTTCCGCTTATCGGCGGCTCTTCGAACATATGGGGATAGTATTTGGCGATGCGCATAACCGATTTTTCGCCGCACGCCCCGGGCGTTTTATCTCTGTCCGCAACGCAGTTTTTCGGGCATAACCCGCAAGTTTCTTTCATTTTTTCCTCGAATAGTCCGTCGGACGTTAAAACATTTCTCTCAGTTTTTTTACGGAAGCATACAGTTCTTTAACGCCGTTGAAAACGCTTTCCCGGTCGGCATAGCCTCGAGAAGAGAGATAAGACGACGCTTCTAAGGTAAGGTCGCCTTTATAGTCGATTTTCTTTAAGGCGTTAACGACCTTTGCAAAGTCGATATTCATCGAAAACGGAATCTGGTGACTGTCGTGTATCAGGTCGTTATCGTGAATATGCAGACACTGAACCTTATCGCCGAGCGCGACGAGCATTTTTTCCGCGCTCGTGTCAAGCCCCGCCATTTCGGCGTGACCTATATCCACGCAGGCTACGAAGTAGTCGTCGTTTACCGCGTCGAGATGCTCTTTGAAACTTACTTCGTCCGAGCAGGCGGCGGGCGACGTTTTGCCGCCGATAAAATTCCACATGTTTTCCGCGGCTATTTTCACGCCGTGTTGTTTTGCGAACGGCAATAATTCCGCGTATATTTCCGCATTTTCCGCCGCGGATTTGTAATTGTCCGGATGAATTACGCAGATTTTTCCGCCGGCAATCGCCGTCAGTTCTATCGATTTTTTGTATAAATCGCGTATTTCCTTGCAACGGGTGGGGAACGGCGCGTGCGACTGATTGCAGTAAATACCGTTGTCCTCGCCGATTTTTCTTAAGGTTTTCGCAAAGTCGGCGGCGTCGTCTTTTGAAAGCGGATGTCCGTTATTAACGTTCGCCGTGTTCGTTTGCCAATTGTAATCCACCATTCTGAACATGGTAAAGTCCCACGCGTCGAAACCCGCTTCCGCCACGAATTCAACCGCCTTTTCTTCTCCTGTAATTTCGGATATCGAACCGATTTCCGTCGATGTTTTATACATAAATCGCCTCCGGGTGACGTTTAACATATATATTGTAACACATATGATTAAATTTGACAAACGTTTAAAAAAGTGATATATTTATCGTGACCACAGTCAATGACCACAAATACATTGAAAGAGGTTTTATCATGAAGAAATTTTTTACCAGCGAAAGCGTTACCGAAGGGCATCCCGATAAGATCTGCGACCAGATTTCCGACGCGGTTCTCGACGCTATCTTAGAAAAAGATCCTATGGCAAGAGTTGCCTGCGAAACTTCCGCAACCACGGGGCTTGTTCTCGTAATGGGCGAAATATCCACGCATTGCTACGTCGATATTCAGCAGATTGCGAGAGATACAATCCGCGAAATAGGTTACGACAGAGCGAAATACGGATTCGATTGCGATACTTGCGCGGTGCTCACCGCCATTCACGATCAGAGCGCGGATATCGCTCTCGGAGTCGATAATTCGCTCGAACACAGAAAAACCGGCGACGAAGCCGATCGGTTCGGCGCGGGCGATCAGGGAATGATGTTCGGTTACGCCACGAACGAAACGGAAGAATATATGCCCATGGCGCTTACGCTTGCGCATAAACTCACGAGAAAACTCACCGAAGTGAGAAAGAGCGGTTTGCTGCCGTATCTTCGTCCCGACGGGAAAAGTCAGGTTACGGTTGAATACGAAAACGGCAAAGTGAAGAGGGTGGAGGCGGTCGTCGTTTCCTCTCAGCACAGCGAGCGCGTTTCCTGCGAGGAACTCAGAAGAGATATAAAGAAATACGTCATCGAAACGAGTATTCCGGGCGAATTGCTCGATGAAAACACAAAGTATTTTATCAACCCCACGGGCAGATTCGAGATCGGCGGCCCGCACGGCGACAGCGGACTTACCGGCAGAAAAATAATCGTAGACACTTACGGCGGAAGTTGCCCGCACGGCGGCGGCGCGTTCTCCGGAAAAGACCCGACGAAGGTTGACAGAAGCGCGGCTTATATGGCGAGATATATCTGCAAAAACGTTGTTGCGGCAGGGCTTGCGGACGAATGTACGCTCGAAGTTGCTTACGCGATCGGCGTTGCAAAGCCCGTTTCGCTCTTCGTCAACACGAAAGGCACGGGCAAACTCCCGGATGAGAAGATTGCGGATATTATTTCCAAAGAATTCGATCTGCGTCCCGCGGCGATAATAAAAACGCTTGATTTAAGGCGTCCTATTTACAAAGCGACCGCCGCTTACGGCCATTTCGGCAGACCGGAATTCCCCTGGGAAAAGTTGGACAGAGCAGACGATCTTAAAAAGTATTTATAATTTGGTTGTAATTTTTTATGCGGCGAGCCGTTCGGCTCGCCGCATTTTGCAATAAAAGTTTACGTTGTTTAATATGAATTGCCTTTTTCTTTGTTGCACCGCCTGCATAGTGTTTGCAAATTATCGTAAGTGCTTTTCCCGCCCTTGGAAATCGGCTTGATATGGTCGATTTCGAGGTCGGCGAATCGCCCGCTTCTTCCGCAATAACGGCATCTGTAGCCACAGGTGATTGCGTTCGAACTCGGTCCTGCCTTGTGTTTTTGACTAATACTTCGTTGCGTTCGCGTGTTATACGTACAGTATTAACGCGCTCACGCGTCTTGTCTTAGCCTAAAAACGCAAGGTAAGACTTGCCGACAACCAAAACGCCGATATTTTCGATGAATTTTGGCGAAGGCGAACGCAGACGTACTATACGTACTTCAAGCGAGAATTTGACAAAAGGCGCGTAAATATCGGCGTTTTGGCGGGTTCTAACGCAATCACCTGTGGCTAACCATCGCGTTGATAAATTGAAAAGCGCATCTTGTTCGAAACTTTGCCTCTTTCCACTCGGCAAAGAGAGTCCCATATCTCCCTATCGTTATAAAACGAGCCGTGTTTGTTTGCTAATTTTCCGAGTTTCAATTCAATTTCTGCCTGATTGAACGTTTGGGTTTTGCTTGCGTAAACTTTGTCGTTAATCGTCGAACATTGCAGAGTAATTTTAAATTCGATTTCCGTCACGGGTTTCAGAATCGCTTTATCGAAAAGTTTTCTCTCGATTGAACGGAGCAGGTTTTTGTTTTTATATTTCTCGTTATCAAATGCGTCGAAACTTTTTATTTTTGAAACCTCGCGACAATATAATTCGTTTTTACCTCTGTTAAAACTTGCTTTCGAGCATTGATCGAACATTTCGTTGCGTAAAAACTGTAATTGATAGATCAGATAATCTCTGCACGATATATTATTGTAAAAGTCCTCGTTATCGTAAACGTGAGTTTCCCTAAATGGTTTTACTTCGGTGAACGGGTATTTTTCGTTGAGGTTGTGAAGTTCTTTCAGCGCGAGGCTGTTTCGTTTCACGTATTCCGTGTAATCCGCGTTGCGTTTTTTTATGTATATGAAAACGAATAATCCGATCAGAAGAACGGCAAGTATGACGATAAAAGCAACCATAAATTTCTCCTTGTAATATCCTTATAATATATATCCTTATAATATATTATTTATCTGAATTGAGTCTGATTTTGTTGCGGAAAGCGGTCGGCGTGCAACCGTATTTTTGCCTGAACAGATTGTTGAAGTACGCAATCGAACTGTAACCGAGTTCCATACACACCGAAAGGACGGAATCCTTTGAATAAGCGAGTTTGTCGGCGGCGATAAACATTCGCCTGTCGTTTAAATATTCCGTGAGAGTTTTCCCCGTTTTGTTTTTGAAAACGCGGCATATATGCTCCCTCGAATAAAAGAAAGGCGACAAAATGTTTTCCCAACTCTGCGATACGATGGTCGGGTCGTTAAGGCGGGATAAAAGCAGATTGAGCCAGTCCGGGTTGTTCTTTTCGTCGGCCTCCTTTCCGAAAACGAGCATGCCGAGAAGGTAAGCACAGTAAACCCGGGCAAGCGACAATGCGTCGTACGGGTGTTTGTTTAAAGCGAGCATGCCGTCTATTCTGATAAAGTTTTCTTCAAGTTCGTAAATTTTGCTTTCGGACAGAAAAAATTTTATCTGCGTTTTTCCGTTTAAAAAGTTTTCGTAAAGTTCTGGCGAAATAAAATCGCAGACGTCTTTGAAAAATCCGACGCGCATTATCACGTCGCGATGGCGGCAGGTATTGTCTTTTTCGCGAAGAAAAATATGTCTGTCCTCGGGACGTAAAAAAACGATATCTCCCGCGCGGAGTTGCATCACCGCGCCGTTCAGTTCGTGAGATATGTTTCCTTCGAGAATGTAGAAAATCTCGAAAAAAGTATGATCGTGCAAAACGTCGTCGCCGCCGTTAGTCAATTTAGAGTAAAACGGCATTTCGGGCGTCGTCAGCCAGTCGTCCAGATGGTAAGGAATATTGCTCATGTTTTCAGTTTATCATAACGACTTGAAAATGTCAATATAGATTTAAAATCACTCTCTTATTTTATAATGTTTTAAGAAAAAAACGACGTAAAACGAGATAAAAGCAAACGGACAGTTAAAAAACAATATCAACAGAGAGTAAGATTTATATCAAAAATAATATAGATTTGACGGCTTTGCGGTGCTATACTGAATCCATAATCGATAGTAATATCCGTAACTTTTCGAGGCGTGTTGTGGAATTGATTTTAAAATGTAACAATTTAACGGATCCGGGTTTTGTTTTGGGGGATCTCACCTTTACGGTCGGGATTTCGGACGGATACGCCGAAAAGTTGGAATTTACCGTTTCCGACGGGGAAAACGTCGTTTATGAAAACGTTCTGAGCGGCGGAAAAGTTTCGCCGTTAAAACTTTCGGGCGGGCTTTTTACACCTGATAACGAGTATTTATGGACGGTGAAAGGTTACGTCGCAGGCAAACTCGCGGCTGTTAAATCGCTCGTTATAAAAACAGGGTTTCTGCCGGAAAACGCAAAGTGGGTTACTATCGGGAAAAGCCTTAAAAACGTTTTGCGTTTCGAACGCGGTTTTGAAATCCCCGTCGCAACGCCTGACGAGATAAAGAACGCGAAACTATTTATCTGCGGGCTCGGTTTTTTCGATTCGTATTTAAACGGGACAAAGACCGACGATTCGTATTTCAAACCGCTTTTCAGCGATTACCGTCAGCGCGACAGGCTTAAAAACCCGTCGATACCCCTCACGGATAAACATTCCGTCGGCGCGATCGTTTACGACGTTAAAAATTTGATAAAAGCAGGGGAAAACGTCCTTTCGGTAACCGTGGGAAACGGTTATTTCAAAAACGAAGATAAAATCGAAGAGCCTTACGTTTCGTTCGGCGGGCGCAGGCTTATTTACGAATTGCGTATAGCGTTAAAAAACGGAAAAACGCTAAGAGTATTTTCGGACGGAACTGAAAACGTATACGAAACGCCTGTTCGTTCGGATTTGTTTTTCGGCGATAAAATCGATTTCCGCGCCGAAGAAAAGTTTATTTCGTCCGCAAAAATCTGCGACGAAAATATGGGCGAGTGGCAGTTTTATTCCGCGGCTTGCGACAGGGTTGCCGAAATTCTCGCTCCGATAAAATCGCCTGAAAAAACCGCAAACGGCTTGCTTTACGACTTCGGGAAAAACCACACGGGCGGGCTCAGATTTAAAATCCGCGGCAGGCGCGGACAGAAAATCACGCTGAGATACGCGGAAAAACTGTTCGACGACGGCTCGCTTAATACGTTGACGTCCGACTGGTCGGATTACAACGTCGAAAAAAGAGAGAAAGTTACCATAGAACAAACCGCCGAATACGTTTTGAGCGGAAATACGGACGAAATTTCGCCGCTCTTTTGTTGGCGGTGTTACAGATACGTCGAGATCAGCGGCGCGGACGGCGCGGAGATTTCGGACTTATCTTCGCTGTTCATTCACTCCGATATCGCGTTCGATTGCGAATTCAGGTGTTCCAACGAGTTATTCAACCGCATATTCGACGCGACCGTTCTGACGTTTAAAGACAATCTTCATTCGGGCGTTATCAGCGATTGCCCTCACAGAGAAAAGCGTCCTTACACGGGTGACGCGGGTATAATCGAAAAGGCGATGCTCGTTACGGCTGATGCGGTCGGTCTGTACGAAAAGTTTCTTGACGACGTTCTGTCCGTTCAGAGAGCGGACGGATTCGTGGGATATTCCGCGCCGTATATGGGCGGCGGAGGCGGTTATGCCTGGAGCGTTGCCGTGGCGACCGTCCCGGACGCGCTATATTCGTTTACGGGTAACGTTTCTTACGTTGAAAAAACTTACCCCGCGATTAAAAAGTGGATAAATTATTGCAAGAATAAATCGAGAAATTATATCGTCGAAGGTAACGGCGAAAAATGGTTGCTCGGCGATTGGCTCGCGCCGGAAATAACGGTGTTCGACGTCAGGCTTATGAATTCGCTTTGTTTTTACGAGTCGGTAAAAACGGCGGGGCGTTTCGCGGCGATTCTTAAAAAAGACGATGAAGAAAAAGAGTTCGCTTTGCTGCTGAAACGTATAAAAGACGCGATAAACGCCGAATTTCTGAACAGCGACGAGTGTAATTACGCGGCAGGCGTTCAGGGAGAAAACGTATATCCTCTCTTTCTCGGAGTGCTTCCGGATAATCTGCGTGAAAAAATGCTCGGCAAAATCCGCGATTTTTACGTAAGCGAGCGAAAATTTCATATAGATACGGGGTTCGTCGCAACGCCCGCGCTTCTGGACGCGCTCGCGAAAAACGGCATGGCGGATATCGCGTATAAAATTCTCGATTGCAAGGATTACCCGTCGTATGCGAGTATGCTGGAGGGCGAAACCACTCTTTGCGAGCATTGGTCCAAAAAGTGGCCGGACTATAAAACGGGTTCGGATGGCAGGGTAGTGAAGGGCGGCGGCGAACTTTCGCATTGTCACCCGATGTTCGGCAGCGTTGCCGAAATACTTTTTAAATATGCCGCGGGGATAGATTTGTTCTCTTTAAGCGAAAACAAAATCGTAATCCGTCCGGAGTTTGCGCCCTATCTCGATTTTGCAGACGCGAAAAAAACGACGACTTACGGCGAGGTAAAAATAAGCCTGAAAAAAGACGGTAAAAAATTAAAGGCGCGGTTCAACGTTCCGTCGGGGCTTTTTGCGGAATTTTATCCGTCGGGAATTTGCGGCGGACTGAAAATCAACGGCAATGCCGCAAGCGTCGAAACGGACGAAAACGGAAACGTTCTGCCGCTCACTCTGCCTTGCGGCGAGTATGAAGCGGAGTACGTTTTAAAATAATCACGTTTTAAAAGAAAATTACGAACGAATACGATTTAAAACGAAAAATAAGATAACAAGGAGTTAAACGATGAAGAAAAAGATATTAGGCATGCTGATGGCTTGTTCGATGTTGTTCGCCGCAGGTTGCGGAGGAGGCTCGGGTTCCGACGGAAATTCCGGCGGTCAGGGAAAAACGTTGAATCCCGAAGATTACGTTTCGACGGAAAAGTTTATAACCATAGCCGACGTTCCGCCGCACCCCGTAAACGAACTCGAAGATTACGTCAATCTCGGCTTTTCGGGCTATATTTTAACCGAAGATCACGTTAAATTTACCGAAAACGGGAAGATTACGAACGGATACAAAGCCGCGCTCGAAAGCCTTAAAAACAA
Source organism: uncultured Eubacteriales bacterium (assembly GCA_900548285.1). Taxonomy (GTDB): domain Bacteria; phylum Bacillota; class Clostridia; order Christensenellales; family Borkfalkiaceae; genus UBA10281. The sequence goes on from URKE01000001.1 coordinate 8,342, forward strand.
AGGGCTGGACGTTTATATCCGCAATCAGTATAACGATCCCGATTATTTCGTGAACAGCGATACGAGTCCGCGCACGCAGTTCAACGCGGGCGGAACGAGCGATCCTTACGTTATCCCCGAAAGAAACATTACGACGGAATTCAAAGATTATCCGCAGGTCAAAGGCTTTTATATGTCCGACGAGCCGGACTATAACAAACTCACCCGGTACGGAAAAATAATCGACTGGTACAATACCTATTATTCCGATACTTATTTCCATATGAACTTGCTCCCGAGTTACGCGAATCAGCAGAATTTTGCTGGATACGGATATTCGGGATACGTTAAGCAGTTCGTTTCCGAAATAGTCGAAAAAGTGAAAGGCAAAAAGAGCATATGTCTTGACAATTATCCTTATACGCTCGAGCAACCCGGCGCGGTCCGTTCGTCATACCTCAGCGACATCCTTCTCATCGCGAACACGGCGAAAGCGTATAACGACGCTGCGGCGGATGCCGACAAAGCGTATATGGGAATTTGTATTCAGACGTTCAAAAGTTCCACGCTTGCCGACATAACCTGTCCCGCGCAGGTTTCATTCCAACTCCTTACGGGAATGGCGGTGGGATCGAAAATGTACGAATATTTCCTTTACGGTTCGGGTATGGGAATGTACGGAATAATGACCAACGGCGAAAAGCGTATTTACGACCACGTAAAAACAGCGAACGATAAGTATCTCGGCTTTGAAAAAGTCCTTAATTCGTTCGATTGGCAGGGGCTTACCGCGATAGGCGCGGAAAACGCGTCCGACAGCGAAAACGCCGAAACGTTCGAGGCGATTTCGGACATAACCTTGAAAAACACGGGCGTTTTATCTCTCAAAAAATCGTCGTCAAGGCTCGATATGATTGTCGGGGCGTTCAAAAAGGGCGAAACGGACGGATATCTCGCCGTGAACTATTCTTACCCCGGCGCGGGCAAGACGAACACCGCGAAACTTTATTTTGAAAATTGTTCGTCCGCTCTCGTTTACACGGGTACGGAAGAAGGAATGAAAGTGGAAAAAGTCAAACTCGTCGACGGAATTTTAAGGCTTAATCTCGGCGCGGGCGAAGGCGCGTTCGTTATCCCCGCATAACTCTCCGTGAAAACGCTTTAACGACTATAAATGCCGCTATAAGTCGATTAACGGCAGGATTTTCCGTCAATCGGCGGGTGAAACAGCAGTCAAATCCACGGTTAAACCGGCGATAAAACAAAGCGATAAACTTCTATCCGACGTGTTCGGAGAATAACGAGGCTTTTTAAAACGAGGTTTTTAAAAACGAGGCTTTTTAAAATATGGAAAAGCAAATAAAGAAAAAACGCAAAATGTCCAAGGCGAGAAAAGTCGTTCTGATATTTTGCTATACAATGCTCATACCGGCGGCATGGGAAATGATCCGTTATCTTATAGTGAATATCGGCTCGATTCTGATGGCGTTCACGCTGGGAGATATCGGCTCGTCGCCGCTCACGCTGAGCAACTTCGAAAGGTTGTTCACCGAACTTTCAAGCCCGGACAGCGTTTTGTATTCGGCGTTTTTCAACACGATGAAGTATTTCCTGCTGGGGATTGCCAAAATATTTATATCCTATCTCATCGCGTTTTTCCTTTTCAAAAAATGCGCGGGGTATAAGTTTTTCAGGTTTTTCTTCTTTCTGCCGAGCGTGATAGCCCCCGTGATATCGGTCACGATATTTATGGGTATGGTCGAAAAATACGGACCGCTCTGGGAGATAATGAAACTTGTTTTCAACGTCGAATACGAAGAGTTTTCAACAAACCCCGCCACGGCTACGAATCTTATTTTAACCTACGTCGCTTTGTCGGGGTTCGGGATGAATTACCTTATAATGCTCGGCGCGATGAACAGGATTCCCGAAGAGTATTTCGAGGCGGCGGCTCTGGATGGATGCAGCCCGGTAAGAGAATTTTTCAGCATAATATCCCCGCTTGTGTGGGAAACGTTATCCACGCTTCTTATTCTGCATTTCACGCAGATTTTTATGGCGAGCGGACCTATACTTTATTTCACCGAGGGCGCGTATAACACGTTCACCCTTTCGTTCTGGATTTTCAACGAAGTAAGAGGCGACGCTTATAATTATTCTTCGGCGGTGGGGTTGTTCTTCACGGTTGTGGCGCTGCCGATCGTGTTCGGAATAAGATATCTGATGAACAAAATAAACCCGGAGGTGTCCTACTGATGATAAAGACTAAAAGGCATTTCCGTACAAATCCTTTAAGAGTTGCGGTTTTCGTTATATTCTGCGTTTACGCGGTCGTGATTGCCGTACCTTACTTATGGGCGATAATATGTTCTTTGAAAACGCGGTACGAATATAACGAATCTCCGATTTTCGCTCTTCCGCAACACCCGATGTTCGTCAACTACGTTAAAGCCTGGACGGAACTCGCCGCCGAGGATACGAGCGTTCTCAGCATGCTTTTCAACAGTATCTGGTACGCCGTCGGCAGAAGCGTTCTCGGCGTAATGTTTTCGGCGATGGCGGCGTACGTCGTTGCAAGATACAGTTTTCCGGGCAGAAGATTCGTTTACGGCTTCGCAATCGTCACGATGATGCTCCCCGTTATGGGAACGATGGCGAGCGGACTTAAATTCGCCCGCGCGATAGGCACTTACGATTCGCCTTTGTTCGTCGTTTTGAACGCGACGACGTTAAGCGGCGCTTTCATTATTCTGTACAGTACGTTCAAAACGCTCAGTTGGGGATACGCCGAGGCGGCTTTTATAGACGGCGCGGGGCATTTCAGAACGTTTTTCACCATTATGCTTCCGCAGATAGTCTCTCCGCTTTGCGCGTTGATTTTGTCGGAATTCATAACGATGTGGACGGACGCGGACACGCCGCTTATTTTCTTCCCGCATTTGCCCACTCTCGCTTACGGATTGTATCTGTATCAGGACGTGGTGAAAAAGACGTTGCAGTATCCGATATTTTACGCCGGGCTTATAACGTGTATGGTTCCCACGCTCGTTCTGTATATAATCTTTCAGAAAAGCCTTATGGACATACAGATGGGCGGCGGACTTAAAGGCTGAAACGCCCGGGGCTTCCCGAAAAACAGGTTTCGGCTTGTAAATTTCCGATAAAAAAAGCCGTTCTCGGCTTGTAAATAAAAAATAAGGAGAAAAATCATGAAAAAGTTTTTTGCGGCAATCTTATCCGTTGTTCTCGGAGTCGGGTTTATGACTTCCTGCGGCGGAAAGGAAAGTCAGAGCAGCGCGGACGGAAAAGATTACGCGTCGCGTCCCGTTCAGTTCGAGTTCAGTTATTACAAAGGGGGCTACGGTTCGGAATATCTCAAAGCCGTCACCGAGGACTATATGGATAACGTCGCGCCGGACGTTTACATCAAACTGCGCGCAAGTTCGAGCAATATTACGACGAAGGCGAATATTTCTTCCGGCGTCGGCGCGAGCGACCTGCATCAGATAGAATACGGAATGTTCGATATGGCTTCGAGCCTCGAGGATATTTCGGACGTTTACGAAATGCAGGTTTACGGCGAGGAAGTGAAAGTCAAGGATAAAGTAAACCCCGAAATGCTCGATTTCTATAACGAAAACGGAAAATATTATCAGTTCGACTTCAACAAAAAATCGGGCTGGAACTGGGTTTATAACGATTCCGTTTTAAAGGCCGCGCTCGGCGAGAATTACGTTCTGCCCAAAACCACGGACGAGTTCTTTAAAATGGGCGACGAACTTTATAACAAAGGCGTTTATCTGACGGCGGGCGCGCTCAGAGATACGCAGGGCGGCGAATATCTGCAATACGTTTTCAGCGGCTGGTTCGCGCAGATGCTTGGCGCGGAAACCAACGAAAAATATTTCAACGGTTACACCAAAAACGCCGGCGGCGAATGGGTTTTCTGCAAGGATAATCCGCAGATGATAACGGATAACAAATCTTCCATAGAAGCCGTTTACGCCGTCGCCGAAAAACTTCTCAAAAGGCAGGCTTCGGGGCAGTATCTTCACAAAGAAAGCGCTTCGTTCGAGTATAAAGACCTCGACAAGGTTTTCTACGGCGGAAAATTCAACCGTCAGACGGTGGCTCGTTTCGCATTCGCGTATATCGGCGAATGGCTCGAACGCGAAGTTTCCGAATTCTTCGAGGACGGCTCGCTCAAGGAAAAAGATCAGGGCATCAAGGCTATGAAACTTCCCGTTATCAGCGCGATAATCAGCCGTACTCCCACGATAAACGACGACGCTACGTTATCGAAAGTGGTTGACTTTGTCGACGGAAACGCGACGGCTCTTCCCGACGGCGTAAGCGAAGCCGACGCGGAGATTGTCAGAGAAGCGAGGAATATGGTCGTCAAAAATATATGCAATCAGTTGGTAATTCCGAAATCGGCAAAGAATAAAGACGCGATAAAGCAATTCATCGCTTACCTTTGTTCCGACCGCGCGCAGAAAATCGCCGCGAAAGCCGCTTCCGGCACGGCGATGCTTCCTTACGGTTACGTTCCCGCGGACGAAGATATGGGCTTTACGATTTCCGATTATATCAGGAGCGTGGCGGCGGTTTCCGACGTAAACGCTATGGTGTCCGTCGATTCCGCTCATCTTAATTCCGCGCTTGTCAGAATTTCATATCTGACCTGGTATTACGACAAGAAGAATCCTTCCAGAACGATAGCGAAGGATATTTACGGCGGTTCGTATACCCCCGTTTCGGAGATTTACGACAGCACTTACGAAAACTTCAATCGCAGTTGGGCTAATTTCATCAGGTCCTACGAAGAAAAAACGAAATAATTTTGTTTTTGCGTTTTGTAAAAACGGGAGGAAAATTTATGAGTATAAGGAAATTCAAACTATCAAAACTTGTCATCGCCGTTTTATGTATGGCGGCGGCTATTTTCGCTTCGTTTGCGATGGTCGCGTGCGGGACGGACAACGGCTCGTCCGAGGACAAGAAGTACGAAGCGGGCTATAAAATAGTCCTCGATGAACCGCTTGAATTCGGCGCGGAAATCGATTACGCGGCGGAAATTTCGTTGCCGGGCGCGGTGGTGAAAGACAAAAAAGGCGAGATCGTTTCTTACGATATCGAGTACAGAATTACCGATTCCGAAAATAAGACGATATCGAGCGAATACAGTTCGTTCGCGCTTAAACCGGGCGAATATACCGTTACTTATTATTATAGTTCGATGCTCAGCCTCGATATAAAATTTAAGGTTGTGGACAGAGTCGCCCCGGCGATATCTTTCAGAAACGTTCCCAACGATCTGTTCGTCGGCGCGGATAAAAACGGATTTTTGCCGCTTGTCGATATCGACGACGCTTCGGCGGTGGAAACCGAAGTGAAACTTGAATTCGCCACGTTCGGCGGTGAAAAACACGAAGTGGAATATTCTAAAATGGCGGACAGTTTCGCCGTTACCGAACCGGGCGTGTTCACGTTTACGGTTACGGCGACGGACGCGAGCGGAAACAAGACCACGGAGAGCGTAACCTGGCTTGCCAAAGATCCCGGCTGGACGGATTCCGCGCTCGAAGACGGGCTTTATTCCGATTTCGGCGAAGAGGCTTACCTCAACACCGTTAAAGCGGGCGAAGTCAACAAATACTGGACGGTTTCCGATTACACGCAAGGCTGGCTTGAAAATTACGAAGGCGCGAGCGGCGTTTTAAAACTCGGGCTTTCTTTCACCGACACGCAGAACACGTCCGTTGCGGTGAAACTCGCAAAGCCTATAAAATGGAGCGACTTAAAAGGCAAATATATACTCGCAAGAGTTTACGTGGAGGGCGACGGGCTTGAAAATTACTTCGGATTCGCGGGTAATCAAAAAATTCAGTTTGCCGACGAATTATCCGCCGCTACCGAGAAAAAATCGCCGCTTGTAACGGGCAAATGGATTACTTACGCGCTCGATTGCGACAGGGCTGTCGCTCTGAGAATGTACAGCGACGAAAACGACGATAAGGATAATCCCTCGTCCGACATAAAGCAGATTCAGTTCTGTTTTACGAGAAGCGATAAATCGCTTGCAAGAATGTATCTGTATCTCGACGGCATTTCCGTCGCAGAAAAACTTCCCGCCGCAGAGAACGTAAAAGTCGAAAACGGAGTTCTCGCTTGGAACGCGGTTGAAAACGCGAGCGGATACAGAGTAAACGTGAACGGAACGGAAACCGTAACCGACAAAACGCAGATTGCGTTGACCGAAACGAAGGGTTACGCTTTCGTGACCGCGCTCGGCAACGAAAAAACTTATACGGAATCCGATAAATCGTTCACCGTGTTCGGGCTTGAGGCGAAAGACGGCGAATACGCCTCGTTCGACGATCCGCTCTACGAGTATTTTGTCGGCGACGACGTGAAAGTCGGAAGCGAAACCGCGGGTTACAAGCCGACGAGCGTGAGCGTGAAGTACGACGAAACGAACCGAAAACTTACGGCGACGGTCGGCAAGGGCAGTTGGGGAATCTGTACGGCTCTCGCAATGAGATTCCCACGGAAAGTCGACGTTTCCGAAGTGAAAACGATTGCGTTGGGAATGACTGCGGACGTTGCGGGTATGTGCAACGAAATTGCGGTTTACGATTACGATTATACGAAGCAACTCGGCAAAATCGTCGTCGAAGAGGGCGTTACGCGTTATTTTATCGACGTTTCGGAAATGGACGAACTCGGTGGTCTGCAGTTCGTTTATCAGAATAAAATTGACGGAAACCTGCAGGATATGGGCGAAAATAAACTTACGTTAACGTTCGATTACGTCGCTCCCGTTATCACGCTCCCGACGCCCGTCATCGCGGTGGACGACGAAAGCGGAACGGTAACGTGGGACGCGGTTGAAAACGCGACGGGTTACAACGTCACCGTAAACGGCGAAGTTCATTTTGCGGAAACCACGTCGTACGCGCTCCCCGAGGGCAGCGGAACGGTTAAAGTCCGCGCCGTGGGCGACGATAAGACCTATTTCGATTCCGGCGAAGCCTTCGCGATTTTCGGACTTAAAGCCAAAGACGGAGAATACGCGTCGTTCGACAACGAACTTTACGGCTATCTCGTTACGGGCGACGTGAAAGTCGGCGACGAAACTATCGGATATATTCCTGCTTCCGTGGTCAATAAATACGAAGACGGCAGATTTACTACGGTTGTCGGTAGGGGTAACTGGGGTATATGCACCGCCGTTGCGGTGAGATTCCCGCATAAGGTGAACCTTACGGGCGTTAAATATTTAGTACTCGGCATGAGCGCGACAATCGAAAGCGAAAACCAGACTCTGAGAGTATGGTCGCTTGAAAACCGTTTCAGCCTCGGCGAAATCACCGTAGAAAACGGTAAAAAGAGATACGTTCTCGATATAACGGGTAACGAAGTCGGCGAAATAACGGGTATCGAATTCATTTATCTCAACAGCGCGGATATGGGCGACAGAAAAATCACTTTTGATTTCGACTTTATCGCTCCCGCCGTCGAACTCGGCACGCCGGAAGTAACCGTCGATAACGCGAACAAAACAATTTCCTGGAACGCGGTCGAAAACGCCGTTTCTTACGCGATCGTAAAGGACGGAGAAACGATAGGCAGAACCACCGAACTTTCGTACGATTGCTCCGATACGGGCGAGTTTACGACGCTCGGAGTTATGGCGGAAGGAACGGGCAGATTCTTAAGCGGAGCGGTCGGATATGCCGAAATAACGCTCGACGGAACGGACTGGATAGAAATCAAAGGTATGCTCACGATTGCAAAAATCGCATGGGCGACTAAGGATCTTATTCAACTCGAATTTTCTTCGGAAACGGAGTACGCCGCGAACGCCGCGCTTAAAGCCGATAGATTCGCGCTTACGATAAACGGCAAAGAGTTTACCGTTACGGGAGTCGTGACGACGGACGTGAGTACGAAAATCGTTGTCAACGGCGACTTTTCCGCTCTGAAGAAAGGCGACGTTCTCGTTGTCGGAGCAAAGACCACGTTGAGCGCGAACGGCGTTGTTTACGGCTTAACGGAATCCTACACGGCGATTTTTGCCGGCGAAGCGGGCGACGGATACGGAACGTATAACTGGTGCGCGTTTGCGGGCGAACTTTCGCTCGCAAAGACCGACTGGTCTTCCGCGGGAGTGATTCAGATCGTGTTCAACACTATAAAAGAAGCGGATCAGACTGTTTTCGACGCGAGCGGAATCACGGCTTACGCGAACGGCTCCGCAATGTCGTTCACCGAAATAAGATGGTATCAGTCGGTTAATAAACTCGCTTTGTCGTTCGGTCAGCCGGGAGCGGACGCGACTTACGGCGTTCCCGTAATCACGATCAAGGGCGGCTCGGTTATAACGGCGGCGGGCAGAGCGTACGTCTTTGACAAGGACTATATGTTTGCGTATAGTTCCGTTCACGACAGATGGAGTCTGGTTTCCTCGCCGGAAACGGTAAGCCTTTCGTGGCCTGAAAATTCTTCGTCTTTGCAACTTAAATTCGACCGCGATTTGTGGGATGGAGAAATGACCGTGGACGCAAGCCGTATGAACGTTTTGTCCAACGGCGTTAAGGTCGACGTCACGGCGTTAAAGGATTCGCCCGCGCACATTCGCGTTCAGGGCGCGTTCTCGACGCAAACCGCCGAGGGGTACGACGTTCCCACGCTCGTAATAAAAGCGGGTTCTCTGGCTATGCTTCACAACACGTCCGTGCTTTTCGCGGAGGACGTAACTTTCGTCTGGAACGGAACGGCGTGGACGATGGCGTAAAACGCAATAACCCGATATAAATCGCTGAAACGCGGAATTTATTCCTGTCCGGCATAAATTCCGCGTTTTTTTGTTTGCAGGGATTTCTATCGCTGAAAAATTATTTCGACGGCGAAAATCGCTTGACAACCGAGCGCGGTCAATGGTAATATAAATCCATCGGAAAGAAAAACCTTTTCCGAAATCTTTAAGGAGCGACGATTTGTCGGCAAACGCTATGAAAACTCGTTTTGTAATTTCTATGCGAATGTTTTCGTCCCGGGCATTTATGCGCGGGCTTGTTGCCGACCGCTTTTTCGACGCTTCGGATAAATAAGCCTTAAACGCAGATTTATGCCCGGGACTTTTTGTTAAGTTCCGGTTTTTTTATGTTTAAAAATACTCACAGGAGAAATTTTGATGATTGAACTAATAAATCTCAGCAAGGTTTACCCCTCGAAATCGGGCGGATTCGCCGCGCTCGGCAACGTAAACCTTAAAATCGACGACGGCGACGTTTTCGGAATAATCGGATTGTCCGGCGCGGGGAAAAGCACCCTCGTGCGATGTATAAATCTTCTGGAAAAACCCACTTCGGGCAGCGTGATTATAGACGGCGAGGACCTTACCAAGGCGAGCAACGCAAGGCTTCGCGCCGTTCGGCGAAAGGTCTCCATGATTTTTCAGCAATTCAACCTTCTGCAGCAAAGGAGCGTTCTGAAAAACGTGGAACTTGCGGGCGAAATAGGCGAAGATACGGACAAAAAAGAAAAGAAAGCAAACGGAAAAGAAAGGAACGCCGACAGAAAACGCAAGGCGATTAAACTTCTTGAAACGGTGGGGCTCGGCGATAAACTCAACGCATACCCTTCGGAACTTTCCGGCGGACAACAGCAAAGGGTAGCGATCGCCCGCGCTCTTATGACCGACCCGAAAGTGCTTTTGTGCGACGAAGCGACTTCCGCGCTCGATCCCGAAACCACGAAGTCCATTCTCGAACTTCTGAAAGAACTGAACAGGTCGCTCGGGCTTACGGTGGTGATAATTTCGCATCAGATGTCCGTGATAGAGGCGATTTGCAACAAGGTGGCGATAATAGATAAGTCCGAAATCGTCACGCAAGGCTATTTGCAGGACGTGTTTCTTTCGCCCAAGGAAAAAATCGCGAAAAAACTTATTTATTCGGGCAAAGTAAACGCGGGAATAAAGGGCGAAAAACTCGTAAAACTTATGTTCGACGGCTCTGCGGACAAGCCGATAATAACAAACATCATTCAGGAGTGTAACATTCTTCTTTCTGTGTTTTACGCGGAAACGAAGGTGATAAACGGCGTAACTTACGGACAGATTATTTTCAGACTTCCGTATTATGACGAGGATATTAAAAAACTGTGCGATTATCTCGATAAAAAAGGAGTCAATTACGAGGAGGTGGACAGCGATGACTTTTGCTGAAATAGCGACGATGACGGGCGAAACGCTCGCAATGACGGCGATTGCTACGTTGCTTGCTTACGTTTTCGGGTTGCCTTGCGGCGTACTTTTGAGCGTGACGGGCAAAAACGGGCTGAAGCCGTGCAAATGGATAAATTTCACGGTGGGGCTGATTGTAAATATTCTGCGTTCCGTGCCGTGCCTTATAATCATAGTGTTGTGTATTCCGTGGACGAGAGCGTGGTTCGGGAAGGGGACGGGCGAATGGTTTACCATAATCATACCGATGACGGTGTGCGCGTTCGGGTTCGTTTCGCGAATGGTGGAGCAGTCGCTTGCGGAAGTTCCCGCAGGTGAAACCGAAGCGATAAGGTCGCTCGGCGCGACCGACTTTCAACTCATAACGAAAGTTCTTTTGCCGGAAGCGAAAGTTTCGCTTGTCACGGGCGTTGCGGTGGTTGCCGTCAACGTGCTCGGGTACACTTCGTTCGCTTACAATATAGGCGCGGGCGGACTTATTTCGGGAATTTATACGTTTTACTCGCGAAACACGGGCGATTATCTCTCTTCCGTTTCGTTCTGGCTACTCATAGCCGTAGTGGTGCTAATAGTTCAGTTAATTCAGGAAGCGGGACTTAAAATAGCAAAATTAATCGATAAAAGGAGATTGTTGAAATGAAAAAATTGTTTAAATCTTTATGCGCCGTCGCCGCTTGTCTGATAAGCGTTTTCACGGCGTGTTTGGCGGGCGGTTGCGCCGGCGGTTCTTCAAAGGTAATCAGCGTTTGCGCTTCGGATACTCCGCACGCGGAAGTTTTGAACGGAGTGGTGAAAAGCGAACTTGCCGGGCGTGGTTACACGCTCAAAGTGACCGTTCTCGACTGGACGATGCAGAACGACGCGGTTGCGAACGGCGACTATGACGCCAACTATTTCCAGCACGTTCCTTATCTCGAAACGTATACGGGCAAAACCGAACTTTTCGCCTCGTGCAAAGTGCATTACGAGCCGCTCGGAATTTATTACGGAAAAGCGGCGGCGGGCAGCGCGGTAACCGACGGCAAAACTTTTGAAATCTGCGACGACGTTTCAAACGCGATAAGAGCCTTTCAACTTCTCGAACGGAAAGGCATCATAAGTAAAGCGACCGAGGGTGAAAATTATCCCGTAAACGACGCGGGCGACGGGCTTAATATGGGCTCGGCGAGCAAAACGTGGACGAGCGTAAACGGTAACGTTAAGGTAACGCTCGTTGCCGAAAATCTCCTCGTTTCGTCCATGGGCGATTATGATTTCGCGTTGCTTCCGTGCAACACCGCGTACACGGGCAAAATTTCGTCGGATAAACGCGCCGCCGTTGAGGACGATCCCGAGCAGGTTGCCGGCAAGGCTAACGTTATCGCGGCAAGGCTGAACGATTACAAAAACAACGCCGATTACAAAGCGAAGATAGACGCGCTTACCGACGTTATGCTTTCCGAAGAGGTTGCCGATTTCTTTGCGAAAAAATACCTCGGCGCGATGACTTGCGACTCCTCCACGCAGATTGATTTAAGAGGCAAAATAGTCTGAAATATTTTGTGTGTAAAGCGGATGCTTTGAAGTCAAAATTTTCAAATCGAACGACAAACAAGCGTCTATAAGTCGATTAACTTGTAATATTTATAAATAACCGCCCGTGGTTTTTATGCCCGGGCGGTTGTATTATGGGGATATGTATAAAATTGATGACGAACGGAATTATTAATTTTCTTTTTTCCATATAACGGGCGTAATTCCGTCTGAATCGTAATGCCAATAGTTTCCGTCATAAGCCGTGCCATCGGAATTGAGCGCAGGCTCGTTCTCGCTGTAATAATACCGCGTCGCGTCTGATAAATTATAGTTGTTTTTTGAACTAATTGATATTTTATTCCATTGTTCAACTGTTCCGGTATAGAATACTGTTTTAAGTTTATCACAATAATTGAACGCCCAATTACCGATAGAAGTAACGCCGTTGCCTATTGTCACGCTTGTAAGACCGCTACAGAAACTGAATGCAGAATCACCGATAGAAGTAACACTGTTTGGTATTGTTATGCTTGTAAGACCGCTACAATCACTGAACACCAAATCGCCGATAGAAGTAACGCCGTTGCCTATTGTTACCACTGCAAGTTCGCTACAATACTCAAACGCATAATCTCCGATAGAAGTTACGCTGTCGGGTATTGTAACGTTTACAAGTCTGTTACATTCATAGAACGCAAAGGCATATATTTCATATGGTTTACCATTATAGTTGGTGGGTAAAGTCAATTCCTTATCTGCACCTGAATAACCGAGAAGATAATTGATGTTATCGTATGTGTAGAATAAATAGTTGTCTTCATCCATAATATCACTTTCGCCGTCTGTTTTAACGTTAAGCGCATAATATGCAATCTGTCCGTAATCATAACTTCCTTTTGATATATTTAGGCTACTTTTATTTATTACTTCCACAAGTTTGTCACAGCCGATGAACGCCCGATCACCGATAGAAGTTACGCTGTTTGGTATTGTTATGCTTGTAAGCCCGCTACAGCTTCTGAATACAGAATCACCGATAGAAGTAATACTGTCGGGGATTGTTATACTTGAAAGACTTTTACAACCATTGAATGCAGAATCACCGATAGAAGTAACACTGTCGGGAATTGTTATACTTGAAAGACTTTCACAACTACCGAATGCAGAATTACCGATTGATTTTACACTATTGCCTATTGTTACACTTGAAAGACTTTCACAACTACCGAATGCATAATTACCGATTGATTCTACACTATTGCCTATTGTTACACTCGTAAGACTTTCACAACAAGCGAATGCAGTATCACCGATAGAGGTTACATTGTTTGGAATTGTTATGTCTGTAAGTTTACACAATTTGAATGCAAAATCTCCGATTGATGCTACACTACTGCCTATTGCTATACTTGTAAGGTGATTACAATTGAAGAATGCAAAATCTCCGATTGATGCCACGCTATTGCCCAATGTTACACTCGTTAGACTACTGCAATTATAGAATGCGCCATACAGTATATTGTTGCCTGTAATTGTTACATTTTTTAATGAGGATGGTATATAATATGTGCTATCTGTTTTTGAACTTGTGGAATCACTGTAATAATATTGTGACGTTGCAATTCCGCCGTCATAACTATCTGTACCAAATATATATCCAAACGGATATTGATATGTGTCTTCGCTTGTCAATCCTGCTTTGTTGCCGACAAAAGGTAAAGTCATACTTTCTAAAGCCGAACACCCACTGAACGCGGAAGAACCGATAGAGGTTACACTGTCGGGAATTGTAATACTTGTGATTTGACTACAATTTTTAAACGCATTATCAGTTATTGACGTTACTTTTTTGCCTTTATATGAAGGTTTTATTTCAATGTCCGTTTTGTTTGTGTTTAAACCGATTACAGTATAACAATCGCCATTTTCTTGCAATTTTACGTCGTATTCATCCCAAACTGCAGTCAACGTTACGTCACCGATAGAGCCTTTTGTGATTTCGGATATTTTAACACTGTTTTGTTGCCATTCAACAAAATCGGCGTTTATGTAATAAGCGTCATTTAGAATAATGGTTTCGCTTTCGATTGTATATTCGAGCGGATTAAGCGTATTGTTTACGCCTTTTCCGCATTTGTAAGTAATTTTATAAACTATCGGTGTATACGTAGCGCTAAACGTTTTATCTCCGATACTGCCTTTTGCTATTTTTCCGTCGTTGTCCCAATTCGCAAAATCGTAACCGCGTTTTGTGGGGTTTATGAGCGTTATTTCGTCTTCGATAGTATAGGTGGTTGGGTTTTCGCCGTCTATTGCACCGCCATTTAGGTTGTATGAGATTTTATAAACTACGGCTTCCCAATTTGCATTAAAGGTTTTATCTCCGATACTGCCTTTTGATATTTTGCCGCCGTTATCCCAATTTGCATTATAACCGCGTTTTGTAGGCTTAATGAGCGTTATTTCGTCTTCGACGGTGTAAGTAGTCGGGTTTTTGCCGTCAATTGTTCCGCCATTTAAATTATAGGAAATATTGTAAGTGATAATATTCCATTTTGCGTTAATAATTGTATCTTTTGTGATGGGCGTGGAAAAATCATAATTCCATTTATCAAAAGTATAACCTCTTCTTTCGGGAGATTTCGGCATTGTAGCGCAAGAATCTTCTTCGACTTGTTGGTCAAAGATTCTTGTTCCGTTATTTGTGTAAAAAGAAACTTTATATATAAGCCTGCGGCGAATCGTTACTTCATAGATTGCCTGAGGTTCATCGTCTAACATTTCTATAACGTAAACGGTATTATCTCCCTCGTTTAAGGGTATAGTTTTCGTTGCAACCTTCTGATTGCCATAAATATCCAAAGACACAATGTATTTAGTGAGTCCTTCCGTTTTGATTTCATTGATAAACGAAAATGTATCTGTTCCGTTGCTCACTTTGCCATAGACTTTATCTTTATTTACAGACAGAGTATTGAATAATAAACTCCCAATATTTTCTGATGCCTCGTCGGTTGAATCTGTAGCCGAGTCGCTTTTGTCGGTATTGTCCGAATGCTCGGGGTTTTGAGTGGACGATTGCGTCGGTTCGGAAGTAGGGTTGTTTTTAGAGCAACCGGTCAAGCCGAATGTTGTCGTTATGCAAACGGCAACGACAAAAACGACTGCTAAGAATAAAACGATGTTTTTTTTCATCTTTAATCTCCTTAAATACATTTTAATTCGCTTTGTTGTTATAAACTCATTCTTCGAGATATCCGTCGGAAAAAAATTACTTTCAAGGTAAAGACTGATATGTCATTTTAAATATCTTCAAAGAGGCTGTAAATTATAATTGCATTATATGACATCGTTATTATAGTACTTTATTGTTATTTTCGCAAGTCTTTTATATTGTAACCGATTAAAAATTGCCTTTTAGTTGTTTAATCAGTCGTTTAAGCCTGTTTTCGGAGAAGTAATCGAGAACGCCGCTCAGGTTTGAAGCGAAAGTGTATTGTGCCGTCTGAGTGTATTCATCAGGCAGTCCATAAGCGATTGTATATCGAATTGCCCTTGAAAATTCCGCTTTATTGTTCAGTTTGTAAAAAGCCCCTTCATAACCGCGCATTACATTAAATGACGAAAGCCATATAATGATTGAACGAGTTATAAAAGGACTGTATTTTTTGTTGTAATTCATTATCGACGAAAGCAGTTCCAGGGCAGAGGAAAAATTCGGGTTTCCTTGCGGTCTCAAAGGTTCAAACGGGGATAAGATTTTCGCTTTATCGTTGAATCCGATAATATGCAGTTGAACGCTCGGCTCTGTCTGGCAGGCTCGGTTTGCTTTGATGATGAATTGTTGCATTTGCTTTGTGAATCTCGCCGAACCGTATGAAAGGTCGGCGAGGATATATATGTTAGTTGTTCTCATTGTAAAAATTCCTTTTTGTCTTGTTTTAGTCCCGCCCACCCCCGAAAAGAAGTTTTGCGCGGAACTTCAACCGCCCCCTTTCGGGGCAAAACGGGAAGAACCCCGAAACGGTTTTTATCCGAATCGGGGAAAACGGGCGGCGATTGATTGTCGCCGATTTAGTAAAAATCGCGACGAAACAGCCCTTAATATACAGGCTAAGTGGCATTTTTTGCGAAAAATCGCGAAATCGGACTTATGCTTGATGTCAAGGGTCGGGCGAAAATCGGGAGTTTTCCCGTTTTCTCCCCGATTCCCCGATTTTGTTTCGGGGAGAATATGATATACTGAAAGAGTATATGCAAAACCCCGACTTTGCGGATATGCGAAAAGTCGGGGTGATATGGATAAACCTCTGAACGTTCAGGGCTTCGGTGTAGACGACAAGGGCGGATAAACAGCATTAAAGAGCATAGAAAAAACGCGTCTGTTCCTGAAATTCAGGAACGGACGCGCCTCGTGTTGGTGACCCCTTTGAAGTTAAAGACGAACTATTTACTTGTTCAAACGTAACGGTTTTGCTTTGTCCTTTATAATTGAAGGTGATAAGAAAGCGGTCGTCGTAAAGGAAAATGCTGTTCACGAAACCGTCAATCAGTTGTTGTTTTCCTTCTTGCGAAGATAAATCGAGTTTGCGATAACTATACAAGGCAAATTGAATCTGTTCTTTCGTTAGTACGGGGTGATTGATTTGCGTTTTAAATAATTCCACCTCGAGATTGCTTTTTTGTTCTTCCAAATCGTCGAGCAGTTTTTTCGTTGTCGAAGAAAACACGCCCTGAGCAATTGCTTCGGCAAGGTTATTTAATTTCTTTTCGACTTCCGACAGTTGATTTTTCACGACCGCTACCGCCGCATTTTCTTCCGTCTGCATTTCATATATGCGGTCGGAAAGTTCTTCGATAACCTCATCGTTGGAAATCAGGGAAAGGATTTCTTCGATAACCAAATCTTCTATCCAATCTTTTTTTACGGCTTTTTTATCGCATTTATGCTTTTTTGCCTGATTGCACTTATAATAACGGTATTTCGATTGCGTATGACTCGTACCGATTTCACCGACCATCATTGCGCCGCATTTACCGCAAAATAACCGAGTAGTCAGCAGATAATCGTCCTCGCTTCTGTGCATTGCGGGGGCTTTTTTGTTTTTTTTAAGCCTTTGCTGGACGTCCTCGAATGCATCTTTATCAATAATCGCGGGAATAGCGTCGGGGAGAAGGATATCGCCGAATTTATATTCGCCGATATATTTTCGGTTTGTAAGTATGCGAAATACCGAATTGTAATTCATATCGTAGCCGCGATTTTTTATTCCGCGGGCGTTCATCAACTTCGCAATGTCTTTTACGCGTTTTCCTTCAAGGTAAAGCGAATAAATTTCTTTTACGATAGGTGCGAGAGTTTCGTCTATTTGATATTTATCGTCGCCGTCGATATAATAACCGAACGGGGCGCGGACGCCGTTTGCTTTGGCTTTTAACGCATTTTCGGTCATGCCGCGTCTGACTTTTACAGCAAGTTCGGCAGAGTAGTATTCGGCACAGCCCTCAAGCAGCGATTCAAGCAAAATTCCTTCCGGACTTTCGGATATAGCTTCCGTCGCCGAGATGACGCGCACGCCGTTCTTTTTTAATATTCGCTTATAATGAGCGGAATCGTAACGGTCGCGCGAAAATCTATCTAATTTCCACACAAGAACGATATCGAACAGATTTTTATAACTGTCCTTAATCATGTGCTGAAATTCGGGGCGGTGATCTGTTTTAGCAGAAAATGCGCGATCTATGTAATTGCCGATGACTTGCATGCCGTTATATTCGGCATACTGCATACACTCGCGAAGCTGACCTTCGATACTTGCTTCGTTCTGCTTGTCCGAACTAAACCGCGCATATATTACCGCTTTCATCGATATTCTCCTATATTATTAACAATTCAAAACTTTGTATTAAGCGTTTGTATTGTATGTCATAAAATAATTGATAAAAGTAATGGAATAATTATAAGGCTAATAACGCTCCACCCTAAACCTCTATATTTTTTTGCGTTATTTATTCCTATATCGATTTCAGTAATAGGGAAAAATTTTTTAACAAATATTTTTATAAACCAACCGATAAAAAACGGAATTGGAATTAACGATGCCGAAAGAATCGTTTTGTCATTAAAAGAAACATCCGCTTTCCAAACCGATAAAAGAAAAGCTATTGCAATAACTAGACCGTAAAATAAAGACGCGATCCAACTGTTGCAAAACACTCGCAAGAAACGCTTGTCTTCCGTTTTGTGAAGCCAATCACTAATATCTTTTTCTATTAAAGTGTGTTTATCTTTTTCTGTATGACTAAATTTAATTTCATAAAAATCGTCAAAATTTTTTTCTATCGAATAACGCGACTCAAAGTCTTTATCTTGACCGGAAACTTCTATCGTTTCTAGTTTTGCATTTTTAAAATCATAATTTTTAAATGTATCCATCGACAAGTCATCAATAATCAACCCGTTTTTATAAGAAACTTTGATTTTGTGTTCGCCGTAGTATTTTGATAACGTAGAAATAAGATCACATATGTTTTCCTTTGTTATCACAACGCCTATAAGTTTCAGTTTTTGCGAAAAAATTGGATTCATTGACATGATTATCTATCTCCTTTTTGTCAATCATTGATTAGTTTGTTTTATTAAAAATTGTTGTATTATTTCTACGCACACTGTATTTCCCGCTTGTTTGTATTGTTCTTTCTCGGGAACGATAAGGGGAAAAGAGAAGTTTTTCGGGAAACCTTGCAAAGCAAGACATTCCGCCGGCGTGATATTTCGTATGCCGAAATTATCCTTTATAATCGGTACACGGTCATAATACGTTCCCATATTCGCTTTGAGCGTAAACGATATGCCGTCTTTACTCGATTGAATACCGTAATCCGCAAATCGATACAACTGCTTTTCGTCGGCAATATATCGACCTAAACGTTGATACTTTGCCGAAACGGGCGAATAGTAATATTTATCGTCAGCTTTTACGGTTACGTCGATAATATCTGTTATTCGTTTTTCGAGCGGAACTTTTTCCGGAAACGCAAATATTTCACAGGCGGTTCTGTCCGAAAATGCAACGATATAGGTTCTCGTTCTATGTTGGGGAATGCCGTAATCGCAAGCGTCTGCAATCAGGTAGCGAATAAAATATCCGCGCCCCGCAAGTTCGTTATGAATAACGTTGAATGTTTTACCGTGATCGTGTTCGGTAAGATTTGCCACATTCTCCAAAAATACGATGGACGGGTGTTTCGCATCGATTACTTTTCCGATTTCAAAGAACAAATTTCCGCGTTCGTCCGAAAATCCTTTTTGTTTTCCGCAAACCGAAAACGGTTGGCAAGGAAAGCCTGCCGCAAGTATATCGAAATCGGGAATATCGCGTTTATCGATTGCGCGAATATCGCCTTCGACCAAAACCGCATCGGGGAAATTGTGCCGATAGGTCATACAAGCGTATTTATCTATATCGTTAGCCCATACAATTTCATGCCCGGCTTGCGTAAAGGCAAGGTCTATTCCGCCGATCCCGCAAAATAAACTGCATACTCGCATTATCTTGTTTTTGAGTTGAATCTGACCGACACGTTAAGCGGTAAATAATATTCTCCGCCGATTTTCTGAATTCGACTCCACGCGTATTTGTCGGCGCTAACATATTCAAAAAATGTGTTTCTGTACAAATAATCTCTGAAAGATTCTCTGTCGTTAGAGTGATAGCAGAGAATGTCGCCGTCGTCCATTACGACTATGTATCCGCCGTTGACTTGTTCTTTTCCGTCCCAAACTTTTCCCGCGGTCATTCCCGTAAAGCCTGCGATTAAAAAGTCTTTTAACGCCTTTTCGTAATAAACTTGCGGGTTCGTAACGTTAAGCGGATTTTCTTCCGCCATTCTTTCTACCGTTTCTTTTACGTTATGGTTGTCGTTGGCGGAAAGCAATCTGTCTTTTACGCACCAAGCCATAATTTTAGCCATCGATTCTCTGATAAGAAATAAATTGTTTGCATAAATGGGATTTTGCGTTTTTGCGAACTCGGTCGATACTAAATGACTTGATAAATATTCCTTGCATTTTGACCAACCGCGACCGTCTTTTTCCGATATCGCGTTAAATTCTTCCATCATTGCGTCGTTGCAACCGGTAAGTTTATAAAGATATTGAGAAGAAGAACCGGCATTAAAAAGAGTAGGGTTTTGTCCGAATTTCGATTTAATCGAAAAGCCCAATATGGACACGATGGCGGTTTGTCCGTCTCTTACTTCGATAAATATATCATTTTTGCCGCCAAATTGTTTTTTCAATGCCTGAACGGCGGGTGCTTTCGGTTTGCTTACATATATTACGCTTGCAAAATCGCATACCGAATCGGGAGCGGGAACGGAATTGCCGCGTGCTTTTTTGATATTATCGAATAAAGTTGTGGCATTTTCGTTAAATTCGCTTGTGGGAATAACGGCAAATACTTCTTTGGAATCTTGCGGTTTAATTGTAACCGTAGATTTTTCTTCGTCGATGATATATTCTAAAACTTGACTCGCGCATTCTTGGCGAATTACTTTTAAAATATCGAGATAACTCTTATAATTTTTTTGCAGTAACTTGTCTGCGGTATATAATTTGCCTTCGCCAAGCAATTTCAACATAACGTAAAATTCCGCCCATTCGCCTTTATTCAGTTTCTTTCCCTTTATCGATTCAGTCATTTTTATCGAGTACCTCTTTGATTTTTTCCGCTATTGTTTGTATTACGGGAACCGTTACGCTGTTTCCGAATTGTTTGTAAAGGTGAACGTCCGCCAAAACGAATTTGTAATCGTCCGGAAAACCTTGCAGTCTTGCCCATTCTCTCGGAGTCATTTTTCGGATGCCGTCTTTGTTGATTTCTCCCTTAATGTGGGTGGTAGGCGTTAAATTCGTCTGTCTTTTATCTATGATCAAATTTCTTTCTCTGCCCATACCGCCGCAAACGATTGCACCCGATACGTCGTCGAGATCTCGAATTTCGTATCCGAATCCGTGACCTTTCGCCGCATGACGTTCTTTATGTCTGATAAGCGTATCCATATAGCAGGTGCTGAGATAATATTTCGCGGGAACGGGGTTTTCTTCCATAATATCGCGAATACGTTTAGTATCGTCGGTTTTAGTCGGGAAGGTAAATTCTTTCGGCGCAATATCGTTTCTGAACGCAACGATATAAATACGTTCTCTGTTTTGCGGAACGCCGAAATTGCGACTATTTAATATTTGTTCGAACGGAGTGTAGCCGATTTCTTTGAGTGTTTCGGTAATAATTTCAAATGTTCTTCCTTTGTCGTGTATCGTCAATCCCTTTACGTTTTCGCAGAAAATTACTTTCGGTTTTTTCTCGGCGCAAATCCTCGCGACATCGAAAAACAACGTGCCGCGCGACATTCCTTTATAATCGTCTTTAAATCCCTTGCGTTGTCCTGCCAAACTGAACGCTTGACAAGGGAATCCCGCAAGACATATATCGAAGTCGGGAATATCCGTTTCCTTTATTTTAGTTATATCGCCGGCGATTTCGAAATCGTCGTGAAAATTCGCCTTATATGTTTTTTGAGCGTATTCGTCCCATTCGCTGACGAATACCGTTTTCAATTCGTCGCCGAAAGCTTTTTCGAACCCGAGCCGAATGCCGCCGATACCTGCGAATAAATCAATACTTTTTAACATTTTTTATTCTCCGTTTTTTTGTAAGTTGAGTCAACCGTTTTTTCTGTTGTTATAAGCACGTTCGATTTTATCTGCGCATTCTTGAAGATTCTTTTTGATTTCGAAATCCCAAAAGCGCATTACGAGCCAATCAAGGGAAATAAGTTCCTGCGTGACCTCGTAGTCATGTTCGATATTACGCTCGATTTTAGGAATCCAATAATCGCGACGACTTTTAAAATCATCTTTTTGGTGTTCCCAATCATAACCGTGCCACATTTTCCCGTCAACGAAAACAGCAATTCTTGCTCCAAGGAATACAATATCGGGTTTGCCGTACAACTCTTTATAGTTTTTACGGTAGCGAAGTCCGCGCCGCCACAATTCCTTTCTAAGCAACAATTCGGGTTTAGTGTCTTTGCCTTTGTTGCTTTTCATGTTTCG
Organism: uncultured Eubacteriales bacterium; assembly: GCA_900548285.1. Classification (GTDB taxonomy): domain Bacteria; phylum Bacillota; class Clostridia; order Christensenellales; family Borkfalkiaceae; genus UBA10281. Next base: position 30,208 of record URKE01000001.1, read on the forward strand.
GGAAATCTGTTCTTTCGTGTTAGCCATTATTTTTGCCGAAAGTTAAGCCTTTCCGTTCGCATAAATCGCGAAAAGCCTTTTTTGCTTTTATGCTCGGCTCGGTTTTGCCGGTCTCCCATCTACAAACGGTAATGGGTGTAACGCCGAGTTCTGCGGCAATTTCTTCTTGCGTCATCAATAAATTTTCTCTTGCCGACTTGATTTTTTCTGAATAAGTCATACTTGCACTCCGTCTAACATTTGCTTATCTTTATTTTAACATTTTCTTGCCTTTCAGTCAAGAAGAAACTATTGCTTTAGCGAAAATAAAAATAAGAACATTTGTTCGCATTTGCTTGACAACGGGTTTGATTCCCGGTATAATACTAAATACGAGAGTTTGGTGTTTGACATCGTTTAATCTCTCGTTGTATCGGGCGTGGAGAAATTGCCCGACCGTTCGTTCCCCTTTGCCGAAGGAACGAACGCGGATAGGTGTTTTGCTATCGCTTGTCCGAGAGAAGAATTACCGTCGTTTGCCATAGGGTTGCTAAAAAACATAGCAACTACCGCGACGGGCGTTGAAATCGTTAAAAAAGAGAGATTTCGACGTGGGTTTTGTTGTTGTACGATTTTTTAGATAAAATCGCCTAAAAATTTAATAATTAGGATTGAAATCCGTGCGAAGAACGAGCCTGAAAAGGCAACCGAAACCGCACGGATTTTTTTATCCATAAATACAAAATCGGAGGTGCATTATGTAACGAAAATTAAAATTTAATACTTGTGTTTTAAGTCGGTGATAGAAAAAATATCAGCGGCTTTTTGTCGTCTTTAAGGAGGTAGAACAATGACAAATTACAATCAATATCGCCCGCCGTGAGCCATATAAAATTTTCACGACAAAAATATTTTCAAAGGAGAGAACAGTTATAAAAACTACATTAAAAACATTTCAATTCTCGTTCGTTTTGCAACGGCGAAGCCGTTATTTTTTCAACGGACGCAAGCTCCCTGCAAGGGCGAACGGAACCAAACGCGAAGCGGTTTGGTATAGTGAGTTATACCTACCGTTTTTCGGTAGGCATGCGAACTATCCAAAAAGACAAGGGCTCCCGCAAAAAGACGAAGTATTTTTGCGGGAAGAGGAGCCGCAACGGCGAATACCGTCAACGGCAAAAGCGGTTGACGAAAAGCAAAGTTTGCGGCGACGAAGTGAGTTATACCTTTTTAGAAAAGGTATCGAAAACAGAGTCCACGGAGGTGATGAATTACGTCGTATTTAGTATGCCACATGGAGAAATATAAACATGCCGACGTTGTCGGAATTGAACGGGAAAACGAACGCGACGAGAATTATAAGTCCACGCGAAATCCGCAAATCGACAAATCGAGAACGCACCTGAATTATCATACTTTACCTCATGAGAAGAAGTATCTTGCATTCATCGACGAGCGCATAAAAGAACTTGCTCCGAAACGTAAAATTAAAGACGATGCGGTGCTTATAACGTCGTTTATTTTAGGTTCAGATAAAGAATTTTTCGACCGGATTACGGCAGAACAACAGAAACAATTTTTTGCCGATTACACGGATTTTTTCTCTGAACGGTACGGCAAAGAAAACGTTGTATCGGCAGTCGTTCATTTGGACGAAAGCACGCCGCATTTACATTTAAATCTTATGCCCGTAACGGACGGCAGATTATGCGCGAAAAAACTTTTCGACCGAACCGCATTACGCGATTTGCAGACGGATTTTTACGAAACCGTCGGAAAGAAATACGGTTTGGAGCGCGGTAAAGAAGGAAGCACGGCGAAACACTTGGATACGGTTGCTTACAAGACTAAAAAGATGACCGAAGCCGCCGAAGCGAAGATTCAAGAAGCGGAAGAAACGCAAGCCGCCGCGAAACTGGCAAAGGAACTGCTTGAAAGTTACGAATCGGCAAAGTCTGAAAAGATTCCGTTTTCCGGAAAGAAAAAAGAAACGGAAATTATTGCGTTACGCACGAAAAACGGAGAATTACAACGCAAAAACGATATTCTCGCAAAAGATAACAGCGATTTATATGCGGAACTTAAAAAACACGAAAAAACGGCAACAACAAACGACGGCGCGGTAAGGCTGTTAAAAACATTGCTCGAATACGCGCCCGAAGAACTCGCTACGGCAAAGCAGGCGGCAAATCGTCGCCAAGAACAAGAGCGGGAGAAAAATCGCTCTCGCGGAAATTCAAACAACAAATTTAAAGGCAAGTAAGTGAATCTTGCCGAACGGAAACATAAGTGTCGGCATTTTAAGAGAAGGTATGATACCGAGATGAAAGTAAGTAAAAAGTAAGCCCGACCTGTTTTCAAATCGCATTCATGCGAGGCTGAGAAAAAATTTAGAAAAAGGAGCCATAAAAATGAAAAGAAAACTGAATATGAAATTTAACGAATAACTCTATCGGAGGGGAAAAGCACGAGAAAGCGAAAGAACACTACGGGTATGACGGAAAGCGACTTTAATAATGTTTCGCGAACATTGTTAAACGCGATCCGCAAATTTTATGAAAAGGAAGAGAATATAAAAGCGTTTAAAATATGGCAAGCCGAAAGGCAAAAATTACAACTTAATAATAAAAAATTACTAATGAATAATTCTTTTGACGAACAAAAGGATGTCGCTAATACATAGGCGACAAAATCGCCGTATTTGAAAAACGGTGGTAACAAAACAAAAACGGCGTGTGAGGTAAATTCTCGCACGCCGCTTTTCGTTTAATAAGTCTTTTTAAAGTGTATGATAAAGGCGAATCCGTCTCCTAATGGAAACGGGTTCGCCTTTAACTTGTTTGGTGACCCCTACGGGATTCGAACCCATGATACCGCCGTGAAAGGGCGATGTCTTAACCGCTTGACCAAGGGGCCTTATTCAGTTGTATATCGCAATGCGCTTTAAAAAAAAGAGCAGTTGTTATCATCTGGTAGCGGCGGTCAGATTCGAACCAACGACCTGCCGGGTATGAACCGGCCGCTATAACCAACTAAGCTACGCCGCCATAAAAATTCGTAAGCAAGCAAACATGTCGCTTGCTTACTACAGTGGTTGCGGAGACAGGATTCGAACCTATGACCTCCGGGTTATGAGCCCGACGAGCTACCAAGCTGCTCTACTCCGCGCCGTCAAATTGCTTGTTAATAATACTATATAAAAAAACATTTGTCAAGGGTTTTAAAGGGATTTTTTTAAAAAATATTTTTTTCTTTTTTGCTTGTTTTCTTGTTTAAAAAACGCATTATTGTTATAATGTTAATATGACGGTCGATTACGGCTGAACGTTTTAAAATTCAGCCTGTATTACAAAAAAACGTGGCAGAGGAGCGTATTAATCGATGTTGAATTCCGATTTATTCATAAAAGGAGAAACGATTGCGGTCGCATTGTCGGGCGGGAAAGATTCCGTCTGTCTTTTCGATTTGCTGCTTTCGAAGTGCGAAGAATTCGGAATAACCGTCAAAGCAATCAACGTCGACCACGGAATACGCGGCGAAACTTCCGGGAGGGACAGTTTGTTTGTGAAGAATCTTTGCGAGAAGAAGGGTATTCCGCTTTTTTTCCGCAAAGTAGATTGTCCCGGATATTCCGCGGCAAACGGTTTGTCGGCGGAAGAGGGGGCGCGCGCGTTAAGATATAAGGTGTTTAACGAAGCGATTGACGGCGGTTTTTGCGATAGGGTGGCGACCGCGCATCATGCGGGCGACCGCGCCGAAACCGTTCTTTTCAATTTATTTCGCGGTACGTCGCCGCTCGGTATCGTCGGAATAAACGACGTCACGCCGGACGGAAGAATAATCCGCCCCATTCTCGGTGTCGGGCGGGAACAGATAGACGCTTACGTAAAAGAGCGTAAACTCGATTACGTGGTCGATGAAACGAATTTTATGACCGATTACACGCGTAATTTCGTCAGGCTTGAAGTTCTGCCGCTTATAAAACAGAGGTTTCCGGAGGCCGAGAAGAGTATTCTGCGTTTCGCCGACACCGTAAAGGACGACGAAAACTACCTGCGAAGTCTTGCCGAAAAATCGTTGACGGAGAAAAACGGGGAAGTGTCTTTTCCGATTGATTTGCCAAAGCCGATTTTTATGCGTTCCGCCACGCTCGCCATGAAAAAACTCGGGATAAAAAAGGATTACGAAAAAATTCATCTCGAATCGGCGTATTCGCTGAAAAACGCCGAGAACGGAAAGTCGGTAACGCTTCCGAAAGGCGTCGTTGCGGTGAGGGATTACGGAAAGATAACTTTTTATAAAAAAGAGGAAAAACAAGATTTCGAAAAGCCGTTTTCGCTCGGTGATTTTGATTTTCAAGGCAAGACGTACCGGTTTGAAATTGTTGACGATTGCAATGCAAAAAGGGTTGATAATCGACTTATAGCCGACTTTGTTAAGATTCCGCAGGGCGCGGTTTTAAGAACGAGAAAGCCCGGCGATACGTTTGAAAAGTTCGGCGGCGGCGCGAAAAAACTGAAAGAGTACTTTATCGATAAGAAGATACCGGAAAGGGAGAGAGATAAAATTTTACTCCTTGCGAAAGACAAAAAGGTATTTATTATTTGCGGAATTGAAATTTCCGACGCTATTAAAGTAGACAAAGCCACAAAAAATGTGTTACAATGTAGCATATACGACAACAGGCACTAAGGAGAAGCAAGAGAGATGTACAACGAAGTTTTGGAAAAAACGCTTATCACCGAAGAACAGATACAAAAGAGAGTGACCGAACTCGCTAAACAGATTGAAAATGATTATGCCGGCAAAGCGCCGGTGATCGTCGGTGTTCTTAAGGGCAGCGTTCTGTTTTATACCGATCTTATAAGACAAATCGATTTGCCGTTGACCGTTGATTTTATGTCCATTTCCAGTTACGGCGCGGGCGTGAATTCTTCGGGCGAAGTTAAGATTATCAAGGATATCGACGGAAAAATCGGCGGAAAAGACGTAATAATCGTCGAGGATATCGTTGACAGCGGCTATTCCATGAACTGTCTTTTGAAACTTTTCGGAACACGCTCGCCTAAAAGCGTTAAGGTGTGCGCGCTTTTAGATAAGCCGTCGAGAAGAGAAATCCCCGTGAAAATCGATTATACGGGATTCCAGGTCGCAAACGAATTCGTTGTCGGTTACGGTCTTGACTACGACGGGCTTTATCGCAACATTCCGTTTATCGGTGTGCTTAAAAAAGAAGTTTACGAAAAGTAAAAGATCGGGCTTGTCCTGCTTTGAATATTGTTTTATCGCCGCCCGCGGAAATCCGCGGGCGGTTTTTCTGCTTTAATACTGTCGAAAAATGGCGAATAATCGACTTATAGGCTTGTTTTTCATCGCGTGAGCATATGTTTGCGCATATGTTTAGTTGTTAAAAACGTTATTCGTGTTTGTCGATGAATTGTTGTTGCAATTATAAGCCGTGGAGGATAAAAGCGCGAGAAGAAGCAAAACCTGCGTAAGGTTGATATATCCGTCCGCATACAAAAGATAAAGCAAACCTAAAAGAACTATGTTGGAATTCATAATACCTCCGAAAAAACAAAATTCTCTTTTATTATACCTTATGCGACAAAATTCGATTTTATGTTCCGTTGACTGTAACGATCGTTAAATAGTATAATTAAGACAATAAAACGCGGGCGATAAATGATGAATAGTTTATATGAACGCTCCTGCATAATATGGCAAAAAAAATTGAGAGGTGGAAAAATGGGTTGCGCAACGCTTGTAATTGATAAAAAGACGTTCGACATGGTGGGAGATTATCTTCCTTGCGAAGAAGTTTTAGACGATCTCGTCGGGTTCTTTTCGCTGTTTTCGGATAAAACGCGGCTGAAAATTCTTTGCGCGCTGGCGATTTCGGAAATGTGCGTGACCGATCTCGCGCTCACGATCGGGCTGAACCAGACCACGCTCAGCCATCAACTCAGAATTTTGCGTTCGGTCGGCGCGGTGAGCGTGAGAAGAGAGGGGAAAATCATCTATTACGGAATAAAAGACGAAGTGATAAACGACGTCGTTTTTAAAGGTATGGATTTTTTAAGCAGATAAAATTTCACACGATAATTCACAACGACGATACAACAAGAAAAATCAATAAAAACGACAATAAAAAAAGCGTTTGTTCAACGCTTTTTTTAATATGTGGACTTATTGAATTATCTGCATTCGTCCGCTTTTCCCGCGCAGCCGAGAACGTCGACGAGTTTGTGTTCTACGATCTTCTGAACGTTCGTTCTCGCGTCGCCGAGGTATTGTCTGGGATCGAAATGGTCGGGATGTTCAACCATATGCTGACGAACAGCCGCAGTGCAAGCCATACGAAGGTCCGAATCGATGTTGATTTTGCAGACAGCCATCGTAGCGGCTTTGCGAAGCATTTCTTCGGGGATACCGATCGCGTCGGGCATTTTGCCGCCGAATTCGTTAATCGTTTTGACAAATTCCTGCGGAACGGACGATGCTCCGTGCAGAACGATGGGGAAGCCGGGCAGGCGTTTGCCGACTTCTTCGAGAATATCGAAACGAAGTTGCGGTTTCTGACCGGGTTTGAACTTATACGCGCCGTGCGAAGTTCCGATGGCGATTGCAAGCGAGTCGATACCCGTTTTGGTCGCAAATTCGTAAACTTCGTCGGGATCGGTGAACATGGCGTCGTCGGAATGAACTTTAACGTCGTCCTCGATGCCTGCAAGTTTGCCGAGTTCCGCTTCTACGGTAACGTTTCTGTCGTGAGCGTAAGCGACCACTTCTTTGGTTATCTCGATATTCTTCGCGAATTCGTATTTGGAAGCGTCGATCATAACGGAAGTGAAACCGTTGTCGATACAACTCTTGCAAAGGTCGAAGCAGTCGCCGTGGTCGAGGTGAAGCACGATGGGAAGACCGGAGTCTTCTTCCGCGGCGAGAACGAGGTGTTTAAGATAAATGGGATTAGCGTATTTTCTCGCGCCGGATGAAACCTGAAGAATAAGCGGAGCGTTCTGCGCCTTACCGGCGTTTACTATTCCCTGAATGGTTTCCATGTTGTTTACGTTGAATGCGCCTATGGCGTAACCGCCTTTATAAGCCATTTCAAACATTTTCTTAGAGTTGACAAGTGGCATGATTCGTCCTCCGTGAATAATTTTTTTCGGTATCATTATACACTTTTTTTTTGTCGTCTGCAATCGATTGAGGGGAGTTGCCGTCCGATTTTTTAAATTTTGGACAACAAACGCCAAAACGTCGCCTTTTTCGCGGAAAAAAGTTTACAAACACGCGAAAATCATATATAATGATATACGTAAAGTTATACGCTTGACGATTTTTCGGCGCGTAACGCGATTAATCCCGCGCTTGACGATTTTCGGCGCGTAACGCGATTAATCCCGCGCCCGATATTTTCGGCGCGGAACGGAGAAAACGGAAATGTCCGAAAAAATTTATAAACTATACCCCGAGTGCAAGGATTATCTCTGGGGCGGAGAAAGACTGAAAACCGAATACGGAAAAATTACCGACAAAACGCCTTGCGCCGAAAGTTGGGAACTTTCTTATCACAAAGACGGACCGACGAAAATCGTCGACGGAAGATATCTCAAAGACGTTCTCACCGAAGAGGATCTCGGAGCGAACTGCAAAAAGTTTGAGTTTTTCCCCGTACTTATTAAACTCATCGATGCAAAGCAGAATTTGTCCGTGCAGGTTCACCCGTCCGACGAATACGCTTTGAAGAACGAAAATTCTTACGGCAAAACGGAAATGTGGTATATTGCGGACGCGGCGGAGGGCGCGGGAATTTATTGCGGATTCAGACGCGATACCTCGAAAGAGGAGTTTTTGCGTTATCTCGACGAGGGAAAAGTCGAAGAGTTGCTCAATTTTATCCCGGTGAAAAAGGGGGAGAGTTATTTCATTGCGTCGGGAACGGTGCATGCGATCGGCGCGGGGTGCCTTATCTGCGAAATTCAGCAGAACAGCAATTTAACTTACAGGGTTTACGATTACAATCGCCGCGGCGCGGACGGAAAACCGAGAGAACTTCACGTTGATAAGGCGGTTAACGTAATAAACTTCGGCAAGTATTCGCCCGCGGTTTTCGACGATAAAAATAAAAGCGGCGAACACGACGACAATAAAGACGAAAAAATTATTGCGGAATGTAAATATTTCCGAGTGAGAGAGATTAAACTCCACGGCGAAACGAAGATAGATAACGACAGGAGTTTCACCGCGATAACGGTCGTTTCGGGCGAGGGAAAAATCTCGGGCGAAAATTTTGAGGAAAACTTCGGAAAGGGCGACAGTTATTTCATATCCTGCGCCGCGACGGCGACTTTAACGGGAAAAGCAACCGTTATAGCAACGGATATACCCGAATAGGCGGCTGTCGCAACGGATATACCGGAGTAGCCGGGCATACCGGAGCAGCCGGTTGCGCCGGAAAAGTTTTTCACTGATTTTTTCGGTTTATATCTCGCAATTTTTAATTAACCGATATATAATAATTCACAAACAGAGGAATGCGGGTAGGGGATATCCGCGAAACAAGGAGTTATATTATGGACTCGTATAAAGAATTAAGGGACGACGGACTCGTAAATCCGGAAAATATCATAGTCAGTCCCGAAATAAAAACCATACCGATGGTCGCGCTTCGCGGTAAGGTTATTTTGCCGAACGTTTTCACGTCGTTCGACGTGGGCAGGCTCAAATCGCTCGCCGCGATAAACGCTTCGGTAGATACGGACGAAGCGTTGATTTTTGTTTCCGCTCAGCGCGATGCCAAGGTGGAAGAACCTTCCGAAAAAGACGTTTGCAACGTCGGCACGGTTTGCAGAATAAAACACATAACCCGCATGCCGGGCGACAACATAAAAGTCAACGTAAACGCGCTTTTCGCCGCGGAGATAGTTTCTTTCGAGCCGAACGACAATTATTTTCTCGTAACGGTCAAGGAGAGAATCCCGGACGACTGCGACGACGCCGAAACGGAGGCTTATTTCCGCGTGGTGAGAACCGAACTCGCGGAATTTCTGAATATGCCCGAAGTTAAGGTCAACAAGGACGTTTTCGCGAACGTGCTTGCGCTCGAAAAACCCGAGGAGTTCGTCAACGCCGCTTCATATAATATGAATTTCAAAGAGGGCGACAAACAGCAGATTCTCGAGTATTCTGCCATTAAGGAGAAACTCTACGCTTTTTTCAATTTCCTCGTTCACGAAAAGGAGATAATCAAAACCGAAAAAGAAATTTCGGATAAAGTTAAGTCGAGCGTTGAAAAAAGCCAGCGCGAGTATTATCTCAGAGAACGCCTGAAAGCGATTCATAGCGAACTCGGCGACGATGAGAACGAAAAAGACGAACTCAAAGAGCGTATTCTGGCTAAAAAGATGCCGAAAGAGGTGGAGGAGAAGGCTCTCAAAGAGTTTTCGAGAATGGATAAAATGAATCCGTCCTCGCCCGATTACACAGTGCTTTCCACTTATCTCGACTGGCTTTTAGATCTTCCTTTCAATGAGGCGAGCAAGGACAGAGAGAGTATTGCGGAGGCTAAAAAGATTCTCGAAGCCGACCATTACGGGCTTGAAAAAATCAAAGAGAGAATTATCGAATATCTTGCCGTGCTTAAACTCACCGGCAAAACGGGCGGTTCTATTCTTTGCCTTTACGGTCCTCCGGGCGTGGGCAAAACGTCAATCGCCAAATCGGTGGCGCGGGCGCTTGACAGAAAATTCGTGAGAATGAGTCTCGGCGGCGTTAAGGACGAAGCCGAAATTCGCGGTCACAGAAAAACTTACGTCGGCGCGATGCCCGGCAGAATTATGTACGCGATGAAAGAGGCGGGAACGGTCAACCCCGTTATTCTGCTCGACGAAATAGATAAACTTTCCAGCGACCTTCGCGGCGATCCCGCGAGCGCGCTTCTCGAGGTTTTAGACCCCGAACAAAACGTCGCTTTCCGCGACCGTTATCTCGAAATACCTTACGATTTGTCCAAGGTTATTTTCATCACCACGGCAAACTCGCTCGAAACTATCCCATCGCCCCTTCTCGACAGAATGGAGGTTCTGGAACTGAGCGGTTACACGAGAAACGAAAAATGCGAGATCGCAAAACGTTATCTCGTGCCGAAAGAAACGGTTAAAAATGGGCTTGACGTTAAACGCGTTAAGTTTGAAGAAAGCGCCGTTTATCGACTTATAGACGGGTTTACGCGTGAAGCGGGCGTGAGAAATCTCGAAAGGGAGATAGGCTCGGTGTGCAGAAAAATCGCAACGGAAGTGGCGAGCGGAAAGACGAAAAAGAAATTCGATATCGACGATAAATCGATTGAAAAATATCTCGGCGCGGACAGATTCTCCTATACGGACGAACTGAGAAACGACGAAGTGGGTTGCGCAACGGGACTTGCCTGGACGCAGGTCGGCGGAACGACGCTCCCCGTAGAAGTCGCTCTTTTCAAGGGAAAGGGCAACCTTTATCTCACCGGAAAACTCGGCGAAGTGATGCAGGAAAGCGCGAAAATCGCTTTGACTTACGTTAAACTTCACGCCGAAGAAATAGGCGTTGACGGAAAGAAATTCGAGGACTACGACGTTCATATCCACGTTCCCGAGGGCGCGACGCCCAAGGACGGACCGAGCGCGGGCGTAACGCTCGCAACGGCGATAACTTCGGCGTTCACGGGCAAAAAAGTTCGCGGCGACGTGGCGATGACGGGCGAAATTACCTTGCGCGGAAAAGTTCTGCCTATCGGCGGGCTTAAAGAAAAGGCGCTCGCGGCGTTCAGACTGGGGATAAGAAACGTGATTATTCCCGACCGCAACAAAAAAGACCTCGAGGAAATACCCGACAACATAAGAAACGAAATGAATTTCATTCCCGTTTCGTCCGTAGGCGAAGTCCTTAAAGTCGCCGTCCGCGAATTCTAAACGGATTACGGGCGTGGTTCAAGCGGTTTTCCAACAAAGTAAAAAGCAGTAATCGGGGGATTTCAACGATGATTATCAAAAACGCAACGTTCATAACGTCAGCGGCGTCGCCGTCGCAGTTCATAAAGCCGGACAAACCGATAATAGCGGTGGTAGGCAAATCGAACGTGGGCAAAAGTTCGTTCATAAATATGCTCGCGAATCAGAAAAAACTCGCGAAAACGTCCGACACGCCGGGCAGAACGCGGCTCGTCAATTATTTCGACTTCGGCGAATTCGTTCTCGCCGACCTGCCGGGTTACGGCTATGCGAAGGTTTCCAAAGCGGAAAAAGAGAAGTGGGGCGTTACGATGCAGAAGTTTTTTGCGGACAAATCGAACGCGAATTACGTTTTTTCGCTCGTCGATATTCGCCACAAACCCACGGCGGACGACGTAACGATGGTTAATTTTCTTCATTCGTGCGCGTTTTCGTTCAGTTTCATCGCTACAAAAGCGGATAAACTTTCGAGAATGCAGGTTAAAAAGAACGTGGAGGATATCGCCCGCTTTTTCGCGGTGACGAAGCAGAACGTGATTGCCGTTTCGTCGGAAACCCGTCAGGGGAAGGACGAAGTGCTTGCCAGACTCGACGAAATTCTCGAAAACGTCGCTCTTTACGGCCCGGGCAGCGGTCGGAATGAGGACGATGAAGAGGACGAGGAGGAAGAAAATGCAGAATAAATCGACGTTATTCAGAGTTATTTCGATAGTTTTTTACGTGCTTGCGGCTCTGTTGTTTTTTATGCGAACCGAAGAGAACGGTTATATGACCTTCGCCGTGATTTCGCTTGCGATCGGCGCGGTTTTCAGTTCGGTTTCCGCCGCGATAACGTTAAAGAATAAGGATAAAAACGACGCGGACGACAACACGGACGAACAAACAAACGATAATCCCGAAAAAAAATAAAATCGGAAAACGGCGTTAAAACGCTTGCGTTTTTCGGGATAATGTATTACAATCGAACCAACTTAACAGTAGAGATAGAGGCGCAGGGCTTAAAAGTAACCTCGTTCATAACCCGTCGAAGGGGAACGATGCGAAAGGAAGTCTTGCCGAAACCGTTGCGCGTTCGCACCGCGCGGCAGGTTGGGCGTCGATAAAACATATCGGCGACTGTCGCTTTTTGCGGAGGGCTATCGTGATATCAGCGGATTTTCCCGTGAGTATTGCTATGCGGCTCTACTCACGGGTTTTTATTTTCTTTCAGGAGGAGCATAAATGAAAAACAGACGCTCGATATTTTTAGTACTGATAAGCGTTTTTCTTATTTTTGCCTGCAGCGGTTGCGGCGGAAGAAATAACGCGAAACTCACTTACGTCGACCTTGTAAACAACGACACGGGGTTTGCCGCCACCGACGCGGACGTCGCCATAGCCATAGGGCTTAAGAAAGGCGACGCGTATAAAGACAAAATGAATCAGTTTCTCGATAAACTCACCGCCGAAAAGCAGGAAGAGATCATGGGCGGGATTATCGGGATTTTAAACGACGAAACCGCGACTTTCACGCCGCGTTACGATTTTTCGTCCGTTACGGGCGGAGTTCTGAAAGTCGGAATGGAGTGCGCTTACGAACCGTATAACTGGACTCAGGACGACGACAGAAACGGCGCGCTCCCGATAAAAAACCTGAGCGGAAAATACGCCAACGGTTACGACGTTCAGATAGCCGCTATGGTCGCCGCTTCGATGAATATGACAATCGAAATTTATCAATACGAGTGGGAGAGCCTTATCCCGGCGGTTCAGAGCGGAAAACTCGACGCTATCGTCGCGGGTATGAGCCCCACGGAAGAGCGAAAAAAGGAAGTCGATTTCACCACGCCTTATTATCGTTCCACGCTCGTCGTTGTGACGAGAGAAGGTTCGGTTATCGCCGACGCGAAGAGTCTTGAGGAAATCGATAAAGAGGGGGTTAAAGTCGCGGGGCAACCGGGAACTTTCCACCTTTCCGCGCTTAAATCTCAGACGAGCAATCTTACCGTTATAGACAGCCTTGCGAACTTCGTCGATATGAGAATCGCGCTCGAAGCGGGAACTATAGACGGTTACGTCGCCGAACGCCCCACCGCGAACGCCGTATGCAACGCAAAAAACGGCGAAGAAGAAGGTTTTTTCGTTTCGGTCGGAAACATTCTGAAAACGTATTGGAAAGACTTTCTGAAAGGTATAGGTTACACCCTTTCGATAGCGTTGATATCCACGGTCGCGGGGCTTTTAATCGGCTTGATTATAGGCATCGTGAGAACGATTCCGCGCTCGAAAAAGAAGTGGGTGGCGGTTATTCAGAAAGTCGTTGACGTGATATTGTCCGTTTATATCGAAGTGTTCAGAGGCACGCCGATGATGGTGCAGTCGATGGTTATTTACTGGGGTTACGCATTCGCTACGGGCGGCAACACGCTCAATCTGTTTTTCTCTGCGCTCGTCATAGTTTCGATTAACACCGGCGCGTATATCGCGGAAATCGTGAGAGGCGGAATAATTTCGATAGACAAAGGTCAGTTCGAAGGCGCGAGGGCGCTCGGAATGGGGCATGTTCAGACGATGATTCACGTTATTCTGCCGCAGGTTATAAGGAATATTCTCCCCGCCGTTTCCAACGAATTCGTCATCAATATCAAAGATACTTCCGTCCTTAACGTGATAGGCGTAACCGAACTTTATTTCTTCACGAACGTGATAGTGAAGCAGACGTATAAAAACTTCCCGATTTACTTCATATGTTGTGTGATTTACTTCATAATGACGTTCACGATCACGAGAATTTTAAGGCTCGTGGAAAAACTTCTCGCCGGTAAGGATAATTACACGATCTGCGGTTCGCAGACGGACGCCGCCGCGATGATAAAAGTTACCAAGGAGGGAATTCCCAATGACTGAGAATATCATAAGCATCAAAAATCTTAAAAAATCGTTCGGAGAACACGAAGTTTTAAAAGGCGTCGATCTCGACGTAAAAAAAGGCGAAGTCGTTTCCGTAATAGGCGCGTCCGGCTCGGGCAAAAGCACCATGCTTCGCTGCATAAATCTGCTCGAAACGCCGTCGGACGGGGAGATACTTTATAACGGACGGAATATTCAATCCGCCGATTTCGACGTTGCGGAATACAGAGCGAAAGTGGGAATGGTCTTTCAGCAGTTCAATCTGTTCAACAACATGGATGTGATGAAAAACTGCGTAATAGGGCAAATGAAGGTTTTAAAGAGAAGCAGGGAAGAAGCGGAAAAAATCGCGTTGGAATATCTCGGAAAAGTGGGAATGAGCGCGTTTATCAAAGCCCGCCCCGCTCAACTTTCGGGAGGTCAGAAGCAAAGAGTCGCCATCGCCCGCGCGCTGGCTATGAATCCCGACGTTCTTTTGTTCGACGAACCGACTTCGGCGCTGGACCCGGAAATGGTCGGCGAAGTTCTTTCCGTAATGAAAGCCCTTGCAAACACCGGACTTACGATGATAGTCGTAACTCACGAAATGCAGTTTGCCAAAGACGTTTCTTCGAGAGTGGTGTTTATGGATGGAGGGTTTATCGCCGAGGACGACGCGCCCGAAGTTATTTTCGGAGAGCCGAAAAATCCGAGAACGAAGGAATTTCTGTTCAGGGTTTTGAACAAGGATATTTAATGCGTAGGGATTTCATTCGTTATCACTAACATTCGTAATATTGACGGCGCGGCTCGCCCTTTGTTTAAGCAAAGGGCGAGCCGCGTGTTTTAACGATATTTTTTCTCGCAGAATTCTTCGGGTTTTATAACGATTCCCTTTATGTTTTTGAAGGCGAGGTCGGGTTTCCGTTTCGCCTTTTTCCTCGGCTTTTTCGGGGCGGCGGGCTTGCAGTCGGCGTTGCGGATATAGTAAATTTTAGGGTCGGGTTCATAGGCGGGCGCGGGAATATCGTCCTTTTTCCGTCCGGCGTCGCTCATTTTTTCTTTAACGTAGTTTCCGCCGAATTTAATAAGACAGGCGAATCCGAACGCCGCGCCGAACACCGTGACGAAAAGCAAGATTATCTGATATGCTTCGGGCATAAATTTATTCCTCTTTTTGTTTTACTTTCCGTCGGAATTGTGGTAAAATATAGTTGCCGGCGGCTGAATATAGTATAGCGCGTCGGGATGAAGTTAAAAAGACAATTATTGTCGGAAATCGTCGGAATGTGTCGCATTGATTCCGCAGGCGTATAAAACCGATAATAAAAGTGGATAATTATTATAAATTAAAAGCGAGGTTGTGATTATGAAAGGTAAAGAATTGAAGATCCGGGAAAAAACCGCGGACGTAAAAACCACAGACGTAAAAACCACAGACGTTAAAAATCCCGAAAACGTCGCCCCGGACACGGGAGCATCTCCGGTTGTAGTGGTCGAAAAAGAAAATCATAACGAAACGGTTTATACCGACGCGGCGCAGGCTTACGATACCAAGTCGACGGAAAAAGACGACGTTCGTTCCGATGATTTTTCGTATTCGTCAAAAAACAATGCGAACGCGTATGAAGAATTTAAAAATCCCGGCAACGGAAACAAAAACGACGACGAAACGTTTTCGCAGGAGCCGCGTTTCGGCAATGATACAACCGATAAGGCGTCGGTTATCTTCGGGCAGAGCGAAGATGAAATGCGCCGCGAGTTCAAGGCGTTCAAAGCCGCGAAACTCTTCAAAAAATTCGATTGCGATCTCACCGATATCGTCAGTCCCGAAGTTCTCGATCAGAAACTTATCGAGGTAAAAAATTACGGATTCGGCGGAGTCGTCATAACCCCGCAGAAAATAAAAATCGCCAAAGAAAAACTTGCAGGCACGGGCATCGAAATCGTTGCGGCAGTTTGTTTTCCGCTCGGCGAGGAAGCGTTCGGGGTAAAGAAGTACGCCATTAAAAAGGCTTTTGAAAAAGGCGCGGACAGAGTTTACGTTCCCGTCGGAATTTCCACGGTTAAATTCAACGCGACGGACGTTATGAAACGCGAATTTAAGAAAATTATCAGAGCCGCCAAAAAGAGAAAGGTTTCCGCCGTTCTCGAAAGCGGAATAATGACTTCTGCGGAAATCGAAAAAGCGGTTAAGGTTCTTAACGTCGCGGGCGTAAGGTCGTTTGTTTCGTCTTCGGGCTTTTTCGGCTCGGGCGAGAGCGTTTCGGCTGTCAAGAGTATAAGATATTATCTTGCCGGCGGAAGCGAAATCTGCGGATTCACCGCGAGCAGAAAAAGCGACGAAGCGGTGGGGCTTATGTCCGTTGCCGACAGACTTTTCGTCAAAAACGCCGCCGAACTCGCCGCAGACATAAAAGCCAACCTGAAATATTAAACATTACCGCGTTGCTTGATTTTTTTGAGTCTGATACGCTTGACAAGCTGCGGGATAAGTTGTAGAATGTAGCCGAAATCTTTGGGGCGGAGTGAAAATCTCCACCGGCAGTGAAGTTCCCTTTTTTCGGCGGCGGACAACGGTTTTGTCTGCAACCTAGCCACAGGTGATTGTGTTCGGACTCGGTCTTGCCATGTGTTTTTGACTAATACATCGTTGCGTTTCGCGTGTTATACGTATAGTATTAACGCGCTCACGCGCCTTGTCTTAGCCTAAAAACGCAAGGCAAGACTTGCTGGCAACCAAAACGGTCGGGCTGAAAACACGCGCTTTGACGGGGTGAAATTCCCCGACCGACGGTAAACCGTATGTCGGCAACGACGAATCTCTACGGTAAAGTCCGGATAAGAAAAGATTCATAAACTGCGAATCAAAGAAGTTTATTATTTGCCCCGTCCGATTTCGGACGGGGCTTTTCGGAGGTTAAAATTATCATGGAGCAAAAAAAAGAGCAAACAACGGAACGGGAAGTCGCAGAAGAAAGCGTTGCCGACGAAAAAAAAGATGAAGCGGCAAGCGAAAAAAAAGAGGAAACGGCAAGCGAAAAAAAAGAGGAAACGGCAAGCGAAAAAAAATCAGGCCCGTTCACGGCGAAAAAACTTGCGCTTATAGCGGCATTCACCGCGCTCGCGTTCGGCGCGTCTTTTCTTGATTTTCCCGTTTTCCCCGCCGCGCCATTTTTAAAACTCGATTTTTCGTTCGCGATTATGCTTATCGGCGCTTACATGCTCGGCGCGTTGCCGGGCGAAATAACGGTTATCGCGTTCACGCTGTTCCGTCTGCCGCCCAGTCAGACGGGAATGATAGGCGAACTCGCAAACTTCATAATGGCGCAGTTTTTCGTGGTTGTTCCGTCGCTTATTTACGAGCGTAAAAGAAAATTTTCGGTCGTGGCGATAACTCTCACCGCCGCAACTCTGATTATTTCCGCGGTGTCGCTTCTCATAAACAGATATCTCCTTTTTCCGTTTTATATGCAGGACGGAGCGGCGGCTTTTTTTGCCGACGTGTGGTATCTGATCATTCTTTTCAACTTGATAAAAGGCGCGTCAAACGCCGTCATAACCGTGTTATTATATAAAAGACTGAAAAAAATACTTCACAAATTCCTGTAAATGGTATATAATCGGTATATGGTAAAAATTACGAAATCACGCGAAGAAACGATAAAATTCGCCGAAGAATACGGCAAAACTCTGCGCGGCGGCGACGTGCTTCTGCTTGACGGGGAAATGGGAGCGGGCAAAACCGTTTTCACAAAGGGGATAGCCCTCGCTCTCGGAATCAATGCGGAAATAACAAGCCCCACTTACGCTTATCTCAACGATTACGACGGAAAACTTTATCATTACGATTGCTACAGGCTTTCGTCCGGCGAGGACGCCGAGGCTTTGGGGCTTACGGAGTATTTTTACGGCAACGGCGTTTGCGTGGTGGAATGGAGCGAGAACATCGCCGACGTTCTGCCGGATAATTGCAAAAGAGTGAAAATAGAAAAAATCGACTTAAATACACGAAAAATTACTTATTAAAGAGGATGAAATGAACTATCTTGCCATAGATACGAGCAGAAGCAGCCTTACGGTTGCCGTTGGCGGAAAAAACAAAGCGGTGAAATTTTTGCCCGATTGCGCGCTTACGCATTCGGTCGTTCTGATGGGCGAAATCGAAAACGCGCTCGCCGAAGCGGAAATCGACAAAAAGGATATCGACGTTTTCGCGTGCGCCGTAGGTCCGGGATCTTTCACGGGGATAAGAATAGGCGTTGCCACGGTCAAGGCACTCGCTTACGCGCTCGGGAAAAAGGTTCTCGGCGTAACCTCTTTCGATTCTCTTGCGTATAATGTATCAGACGGGCGTAAAAAACTCGCCGTAATAGACGCAAGGCACGGTAATTTTTACGCGTGCGGATACGCCGCCGACGGGCAAATCGACCTTTCGCCGCGGTTTATCGATACCGCCGCGCTTTGCGGGCTGGCTCGGGAATACGAGATAATTTCGGACGAAAAAATCGAAAATTCCGACGGGTTTTCTTATTCGGTTGCCGACGTCAAAGACGGATTTATAAAAGCCGTGGAGGCGAATCTCGGCAAGGCGTCGGAGGACGCGGAAACGCTTGTTCCGCTTTACGTCAAGAAAAGTCAGGCGGAGGAAGAAGCGTGATAGGGGGCGCGAACGGTAACGCGAACGCCGACAAACGCGAAAACCGAAGCGGACACAAAAACGTAAGCGAGAACGCCGACAAGCGCGAAAACCGAAGCGGACACAAAAACGTAAGCGAGAAAGGAGAAGAAATAACCGTCCGCAAGTGGGTAAGAGAGGACTGTTTCGCGGTTTCGGAGATCGAAAAACATTGTTTTTCCGATCCGTGGACGGAAGAAATGGTTATCGGTTCTTTTTCGGACGACTATTTTCTCGGCTACGTTGCCGAAACCGAGGGGAAAATTATCGGCTACATCGGTTTGTCGGTCGTTTTCGACACCGCCGACGTTCTTCTCGTCGCCGTGATTGAGAAATATCGCAGGCGCGGCGTTGCGAAAACTCTTCTCGCACGCGCTTTCGAAGAAGCGAGGGAAAACGGCGCGGAACGCGCGATGCTCGAAGTGGACGTTAAAAACGCGGCGGCAATCGGGTGTTATCTTTGTTCCGGGTTTAAAAAAGTAGCCGAAAGAAAGAACTATTACGGAGCGGGGAAAGACGCTTTTATTATGGAGAAAATGTTATTAAACGACTTATAGGCGGACTTTCCGCTATCGTTGAGGGGCGTGGCGAAGTCCTTTTGGCGCTTCACGGCTACCTGGCAAGCAAGGAGAGTTTTTTAAAACAGATACGATTTTTTTCGGCGTTTTATAAGGTCGTCGCCGTCGATATGACGGGATTCGGCGAGTCGCCGGGAATGGAAAAACCTTATTCCGTGGACGATTATAAAAACGAAATCAGACGCGTCGTCGACGAACTCGGGGTTGAAAAGTATAATATTCTCGCTCATTCTTTCGGGGCGAGGGTGGCGATTAAACTCGCCGCCGAAGATAAACGGATAAACAGAATAATTTTTACGGGCGCTGCCGGCTTGAAGCCGAGAAGAAGTTTGAAATACTTTTTCAATAGGGCGTCTTTTTTAATGCTCAGAAGGCTTGTCCGAAAAGAAAAACTCGAGAGATTTTATTCGTCCGATTATCGCGCCTTGTCGCCCGTGATGAAAGAGAGTTTTAAAAAGATCGTTTCGGAAAATCTGGAGTCTTACGCAAAAAAAATAACTGCAAGAACGCTTATTTTAAGCGGAAAAAAAGATACGGAAACGCCGCCTTATTCGCAAAAAAAGCTTCACAGGCTGATAAAGGGGTCGCGCCTTGTTTTTATCGGCGGGGGACATTTCTGTTTTGCGGATAATTCGTCAAAGTTCAACGCTGCGGCGTTTTCGTTTTTAGCGGAGGGGTGAAATTGCGGAAATGATTTATTTTTTTGTCGCCGCCTGTCTTTCGGCGGTATGCGTTTACGTCTGCTTCGGCAGAAAATTCTTCGCCGTTTTTCAGCAATGCGCTTATCGATGCGGTGAATTTTTCGGCGCGCTTAAAAAGGAGTGTAAAAACGAAATCGAGTATTTATCGACTTATAGCCTGACTTTTTTCGTTTATTCGCTTGTTTTTTCGCCGCTTTTCGCGCTTGACGACGTTTTGTTTTCAACGGTGTTTTTTCTCGGAACGTTTGCGTTCGCGCTCGGCGTTTTCCTGAAAAACCGTCCGGTGAAAAAGGTGAGAATAACCGCAAGATTCGCAAGGATGACTTTTGTTTCGGTTTTGCTCTTTGTTTTGTCGACAGTCGGCTTTTGTTACGTCGGTTATCTTGTCGTCGGTTATGATATTCCGCTTTGCCTTATCCTTTCGGCGTCGATAACGGTCGACGCGCTGACGTTGCCGTTTTTTATCTGCGCGGGGTGCGGCGCGTGGCTGCCGTACGACAGGTTAACGTTTGCAAAATCCGTAAAAAGGTGCAAGCGTAAACTCGACGGTTTACCGGGTCTTATCAGAATCGGCATAACGGGCAGTTACGGTAAAACTTCCGTCAAAAACATTCTCGAAAAGATGCTTTCGGTAAAATATCGGGTAGTGGCGACGCCACTTTCTTACAACACTCCGCTCGGGATTTGTAAAGCCGCGGAGAAAATAAACGCCGAAACGGAAATTTTTATTGCGGAAATGGGCGCGAGAAAGCCGGGCGACATAAAGGAACTTTGCAATATCGTCCGCCCGGACGTGGGGATTATAACGGGAATTTGCGGTCAGCATCTGGAAACTTTTTTATCTGTCGAAAACGTAAAATCGACCAAAAACGAACTTATAGCCGCGCTTCCGCTCGACGGCTATGCGTTTTTCTCCGCCGACAGCGCGGGCAGCCGCGAACTTTTTGAAAAGTGCGGTTTAAGCAAGTGTCTTGCCGGGGCGAGCGGCGGCGAAGTGTTCGTCGAATCGGTCGAAGAGCGGGAAGACGGGACGCATATCGCGATGAATATCGGCGGCAAAGCGTATTCGTTCACGACCGAACTTCGGGGACGGGCTAACGCGGGGAATATATGCCTTGCGGCGGCAGTCGCTCTCAAAACCGGAGTTTCGCCCGAAAGGATCGTCGTTGCGGCGGAAAGACTGAAACCATCGCCGCACAGGCTCGAAGTTATCAGAGCGAACGGCGTGATCATAATCGACGACAGTTACAATGCCAACGTGGAGAGCGTGAAAGCCGCCGCGGAAGTACTCGGGTGTTTCAAAGGAAAAAAATACGTCGTCACGCCGGGTGTCGTCGAAGGGGGAGCGTCGGCGGAAAAAATCAACGCGGACGTTGGGGAAATTCTTTCGCGCGTGGCGGACGAAATAATCGCCGTCGGGTTTAATTCTGCCGACATCGCGGAGGGAGCGGATAAGGGAGCGGATAAGGGAACGCATAAGAGAACGGCGGTCGTCGAGGCGAACAATATCGAAGAGGCGAAAACGATTCTCAACGCGAAACTGAAAAAAGGAGACGCGGTACTGTTTCTTAACGATATTCCCGACAGATACGGCGCGTGAATTACGGCGTATCGGAATCGATAAATAAACAAGATACGGCGCGTGAATTACGGCGTATCGGAATCGATAAACAAACAAGATACGGCGCGTAAACCGACGTAAAAATTCCGAATCTTGTCGCGACTTTCAAAAAAACATATTAAGGAGGGTTAAATGAAGAACGTTCTTGTATTTTTCGGAGGGGTTTCCTGCGAACACGAAGTTTCGGTTATCACGGGCGTTATGACGGCGAATTGCCTTTCGGGCGAGGCGAACGTTTATCCCGTTTACATCGACACCGAGGGTAAATGGCATACGGGTGAGAAATTGAAGGATCTTTCCTGGTATAAAACCCGCGATTTTTCCGAGGTCACGCCTGTGAGCGTTTTCGCGGGAGATAATCGCCTTTACGCAATAAAGAAAAATAAAATCAAAGAAATATGTCGTGCAGACGCGGCGATAAACTGCACCCACGGGCTTAACGGCGAGGACGGAACGCTCGCGGGAGTTATGAGACTGAGCAAAATCGCGTTCGCTTCGCCCGGTTTGTTCCCGTCGAGCGCGGCAATGGATAAGTATTTTACAAAACTCACGCTTAAAGGAATAGGCGTTGAAACTCTGCCTTACGTAAAAATGAACAGGATAAATTACGTAAAAAAACGCGAGTTCGCCGCGAAGTACGTTTCAAAACGGCTGAGTTATCCCGTAATCGTTAAGCCCGCCAATCTCGGGAGCAGCATAGGAATAAGCATGGCGAAAAACGGTTTAACGCTCAACGCCGCGCTCGATAACGCGTTCAGATACGACGATAAGGTGATCGTGGAGAAGGCTCTCACAGACTTTCGGGAGATTAACTGCGCGTGCATAAAACTCGGCGACAAATACCTCGTTTCGGAATGCGAAGAGCCGATGACGAGCGGCGAAATTCTCAGTTTTTCCGATAAGTATTCCGGCGAAAGAAAGGCTGTTTTCCCCGCCGAACTCGACGGCAAAACCGCATCGAAGATAAAGGACCTCACCTCTTATATATATCGTAAACTTGAATTTTCGGGCGCGGTGAGAATAGATTATCTTCTCGACGGCGAAAAAATTTACGTAAACGAAATAAATTCCGTGCCGGGTTCGCTTGCCTACTATCTTTTCGTGGATTCGATAGGCGAGTTCCGCGAACTGCTTCTCCGTTCGATTGAACTCGCCGAGGAAGAGGAGTCCGACAGAGAAAACAACGTTTACACTTATTCGAGCAACGTTTTAAGCCTCGATTCGGAAAAACTGAGAAAATAGAGAATAGTTTGCGGTTTACGATGCTTATTTTGTTCTTGGTTAGATAGTGACGCAAATCGTTCCTGCGGCATAAAATAGTATCAGGGCAGGCAACGCGGGTGTTTTCCGCAAGGCTTGTGACAATCAACGAATTTTATGCCGCTTGTTTTAACAAAGGAGAAAAGATGGGGAACGCTTTTGCCGTAATTTTCGGCTTGTCTTTTATTTTCGCAATGACGGTGATCGGGGCTTTGCTCGCGTGTTTTATTCCGGAAAACAGTTTCGGAAAATGTTTTCCGTATCTCAACGGTTTTTCGGGCGGGGTAATGGTGGCGGCGTCGCTCTGGTCGCTCGTTTTGCCCGCGCTCGGTTCGGCAGGGGAACACGCCGCGCTTAAAGTCGCGCTCGGCATAGCCTTAGGCGGCGCGTTTATTTTCGTTTTCGCGTTTATTTTTCCCGAGGACGAAAAAGCAGAATTCAATCGGCTTTTCGTTGCGATGACGGCGCACAATATCCCCGAGGGGATAGCCGTCGGGTTTGCTCTCGGCAGCGGAATTCTCTCCGGCGCAGGCGTGATTGCGGGTATTTCCGTCGCGCTCGGAATAGGTTTGCAGAATCTCCCCGAGGGCGCGGCTATAACTCTTCCCGCGAGGAAAATTTACAGCAAAAAGACGGCTTTTTTCAAGGGTGTAATAAGCGGCGCGGTCGAGCCGATAAGCGGCGCGATCGGCTTTATTGCTGTCGGGTTTATATCGGTCCTTATGCCATATCTCATGGCGTTCGCCGCGGGGGCGATGCTCTTCGTGGTATTCTCCGAACTGAACGCCGACGAGAAAAACGACGGACCGAAACTCGCCGTCGGAGGGATAGCAGGATTTATTCTTATGATGATTATGGACGTGGTTTTAGGGTAAAACGTTGCTTTTTTCGCAAGTGTGTGCTAAAATATATTCAGGTCTGTTCGCGGGTAAACCGCGACTAAAAGCGAGCGAAAAAATGTTTGTCGTGATATTAAGCGAAAAAAATACGAGCGGCGTTTACGTTGCTTTTGAAAACGGAATTCCGAGCGGTTTTTCGGGGTATGATTTTTTTGAGATCGCAGATTGTTCGCCCGATTGTGCGGAGGCGTTTGCCGCAAGCGAAAAAATATACGATGAGGTTTATCCGCCGCAAAGAGCGGAAGAGATAGAAAAAACGGGGAGCGAAAAGGTAAGGCAGGAAAAACTCGCCGTGTGGAAACTTCTGTTTGTCGCCATAGAGAGAAAATTCGGTTATAAGCCCGAAGAATTGAAGTTTTCAAAAACGGAAAACGGGAAGTGGATTTGCGATAAATTATGGTTTTCGCTCAGTCATTCTCACGGCGCGTCGGCGGTGATCGTGTCCGACAAACCTTGCGGGATAGACGTTGAATATAAGGTCGATTTTTTAAAAAAGTCCGCCGATAAGTCGTTTATCGAGGCTTTTTTGAATCGAATAGGCGAATCGGCGAGCGATTTCGGGACGATTTCCGCCGAAGAGATTTTGTCGCTCTGGACAAAAAAGGAAAGCCTTTATAAAATGACGGGCGAGGGGGTTTTTTCACCGAAAAAAATAACGCCGGGAAACGAAACGAAAAGTTTCGTCGTCGGCGATTACGTGTTCTCCGTCACGGAGTAAGTTAATGAAAAATCATAGGGATTCCATTCGTCATCACTAATTACCGAAAAGGCGTCTTTTTCGCCATTTTCCGCGACCGTTCGGGCGCAGTACGTCAAGTACAGCAACCCTCACGCTCGCAAAAAATCATCAAAAAATGCGCTCTTTTCGGTGCGAAGCATTTTTGCGGATGAGAAACCGACCGCATCGCGGCTCGTTTAGGCAAGGCATCCGCATAAATCGGTTTATCACCGCAAAAATAGTTAGTGATAACGAATGGAATCCCTACCGAAAAAAAGACCGCGGAGATCGTTCCGCGGCTTTTTAATTTTACGTTTTTACGCTTCCTCTTTTGCGAGTTCGGTTTTGTAGGCTTCCATAATAGCCTTCAGCATTTCGGCGCGCGCTTCGTTGTTTATGGGGTGAACGATATCCTTATATTCGCCCTTGCTGTTCTTTTTTGCCGGCATGGATACGAAATATCCGTCGTTGCCGTCGATGATTTTAATGTCGTGAATCGCAATACATTCGTCGATGGTTACGGACGCGACCGCCCTGAGTTTTGAATCGTCTTTCGCGACGAGTCTGATTCTTACGTCTGTGATGTTCATAAATTTTCCGCCTGTCGTATTTTTTGTGAAACTACGTTGTTTTTTTATAAAACCTTGTTTCGTATCGGATTATACCATATTTTAACATGATTTTCAACAAAAAAATAAAAATTTCATAAATTTTGCCGTTTTTTGTCCGAAAAATAAATATACCCACGATTTTCGGCATATATTTTGGTATGAAAACGGATAAAAAAACGGACAAAAAAAATTTAAACGTGCATTTTATCGGCGTGGGCGGGGTGAGCATGAGTTCGCTCGCCCGTTATCTTTTGTCGGTAGGGTTCAACGTGAGCGGAAGCGATATCGCGCCGGGCGAAAATCTTGAAAAACTCGCCGAAGAGGGCGTTACGATTTATATCGGGCAATCGGCGGAAAACGTCGAGGGGAAAGACGTCGTTGTGTATAGCGACGCGATAAAAGAGGAAAATCCCGAACTGAAAAGAGCCGTCGAAAATAAGTCTTACGTTCTGAAACGCGCCGAACTTCTGAAAATAGTTTCCGAAAATTTCTCCAAAAAGATAGGCGTGTGCGGTTGCCACGGAAAAACGACCGTCACGTGTATGCTTGCTCACGTGTTCGACGAAGCAAACGAGCGTTTCACGGCGCATATAGGCGGATTCGATCTGAAATACGGCAACTGCGCGGTGAAAGGAGCGAAATATTTCATAAGCGAAGTGTGCGAGTATAAAAAGAATCTCAATTTTTTCGACGCGGATTACGCCGTGTGTCTGAACGCCGAAGCCGATCATCTGGACTGTTATAAGGATCGCGACGAACTTAAAACAACCTATTTCGATTATCTTAAAAGGGCGTTCAAAGCGATTGTCAACGCGGACGACGGTTCTCTCGCGACTTACGACGGAAGTAACGCCGTGACTTTCGGCTTGAGCGACAAATGCGATTTTTACGCCGCCGACGTAACGCAAAGGGGAGGAAAATATTCTTTCGACCTTTATATTTACGGAGCGAAAAGCGAAAGAATTACGCTGAAAACGTTCGGCGGGCATAACGTTTATAACGCTCTGGCGGCAGCCGCGTGCGCTTTTTTGTGCGGAATAAACCCTAAGAAAATAAAGAAAGGACTTGAAAGTTTCAGGGGCGTCGAAAGGCGGTTCGAGCATATCGGCAATCTTGCCGGCGCGGAGGTTTTCGCCGATTACGCGCACCACCCGACGGAAATCGCCGAATCGATAAAAACGATGAAAGAGGCGAAAAAAGGGAAGATTTACACCGTTTTTCAGCCGCACACGTTCAGCAGGACGATTTTTTTAAAGGATAAGTTCGTCAAAGTGCTTTCCGGAACGGAAAATCTCGTTTTATTCAAAACTTATCCGGCGAGGGAAGAATATATGAAAGGAGGGAGCGCGAAGGAACTTGCTTCGCTTTTGCCTGACGCGGAATACTTCGAGGACGTGAGAGGGTTGCTTGCGTATATTTACGCAAAGGTAAAGCGCGGCGACGTCGTTCTCGTTCTCGGAGCGGGCGATCTGGAAGAAAAAATGAAGAAATATCTTGAAAGGTGAAAGGCTTTTCGATGAACGTTAAAGGCGGCGGAGCCGCCGCCGATTTACGTCGTTTAAATTCACGTAACTGTCAGTGGGCGTTTCTTCTGTCCTTGAAAATCGGGTTTGAAGTAAGCCTGATGCCGAGTTTTCTGTAAAACTTCTCGTCGTTATGCGCGAGCAGAACGGTCGTATGCACTTCGCAGTCGCGCAGTTTCGGCAACTGTTTTATTGCAAGCGCGGCGTTTTCGTCGTGTTCGGCGGAAGAGGAAAGCGCGATGAGCATTTCGTCCACGTGGAGTCTCGGGTTTTTACTGCCGAGATATTTTATTTTCAGATCCTGAATGGGAATAATCGAATTTTTCGATATAAGATCAACGTCGTCGCTTATTCCCGCAAGATGTTTAAGCGCGTTGAGAATCATACTCGAAGAACAGCCGAAAAGATCGTTTGTTTTGCCTGTGATTATCGTTCCGTCGTCAAGTTCCATCGCGGCGACGGGACAGTCGCGTTCGAGTGAAATGCGGTTGGCGATTTCATACACCTTGCGTTCGTTAACGTCTATGTTGTTGCCCTTCATAATCAGCGCGATTTTATCCGATTCCGAAGAGTCGAGGTCGTTTCTTCTTTCGCGCGCGAGAGCGTTGAAATATCTTCTTATTATTTCCTGTTTTGCGGCTTCAACGCAAACTTCGTCGTCCGAAATTGCGTAGCCCGCCATATTCACGCCCATATCCGTGGGAGATTTATAGGGCGATTTGCCCATAATCTGCTCGAAAATCGCGTTTAACACAGGGAAAATTTCAACGTCGCGGTTATAGTTCACGGCTTGTTTTCCGTAAGCGGCGAGGTGCCACGGGTCGATCATGTTCACGTCGTTAAGGTCGGCGGTCGCCGCCTCGTAGGCGAGATTTACCATGTGGTTAAGCGGCAGATTCCAGATCGGGAATGTTTCGTATTTCGCGTAACCGACCTTATGTCCGCGTTTGTGTTCCTGATAAAGTTGGGAAAGGCAGGTCGCCATTTTTCCCGAACCCGGACCGGGCGCGGTTATTATCACGAGATCTTTCGTCGTTTCGATAAAGTCGTTCTTTCCGTAACCATCTTCGCTGACGATGAGCGGAATGTTGTTCGGGTAGCCCTTTATCGGATAATGCCGATAAGTTTTTATGCCGAGAGAGGCGAGTTTTGCTTCAAAAGCCTTCGCCGGATCGTTTTCCTCGGTGAACTGAGCGAGAACTACGCTTCCCACGTAAAGTCCGTAACTCTTGAAAACGTCTATGAGCCTTAAAACGTCGAGATCGTAAGTGATGCCGAGGTCGGCTCTCACTTTATTTCTCTCTATATCGTGGCTGTTGATGACGATTACGATTTCGGCTCTGTCTTTCAGTTTGCCGAGCATTTTTATCTTATTGTCGGGCGCGAAACCCGGGAGAACTCTCGCCGCGTGGAAATCGTCGAAGAGTTTGCCGCCGAATTCTATGTAGAGTTTACCGCCGAACTCGTCGATTCTTTCAAGTATTTTTTCGGATTGTAGGGTAAGGTATTTTTCGCTGTCGAAGCCGATTTTTTTCATAAGTGTAAATTTCTCCCGTGGCTTACCGCAAGGCGTTCGATCGCCTGTCGGCCGCATATAATCAATTATAACAAATCGAAACGATAAAAGCAAACGAAAGGTAAAATATTCTTTGATTTTTTTGCGTTGATTTTCTTTTCTTTTTTTGCGGCTGATGATATAATTGAAATATAGTCCGCAAGGAGAAAAAGGAAACATATGAAAACGGAAATTATTGATTTGTACGAATATTTTAACGTGAAAAAGCCCGAAGGTGCGAGGGGATATCTCGCGACTTACGTTGCCGCGCTTTCCCCAGAGATAGATCCCGGAAGGAAATTGCCCGCAATGCTCGTTATTCCGGGCGGGGCTTATTATATGGTGAGCGACAGAGAAGCCGAACCCGTCGCGTTAAAGTTTTTTGCCGCGGGGTTCAACGCGTTCGTTCTGAATTACTCCGTCGCGGGCGATTCGGCGGTGAAATATCCTTATCAGATCGCGGAAGCGGAAATGGCGGTCGCTTATCTCAGGTTGAACACCGAAAAATTGCATATCGACGCGGAAAAAATAGCCGCCGTCGGCTTTTCTGCCGGCGGGCATCTCTGCGCGATGCTCGGCAGTTGCCACAATTGTCCGTCGGTCGGCGAAGTTTTCAAACCGCCGGTATGCGTAAAGCCCAACGCCGTAGTGCTGAGTTATCCCGTCATCACGTGCAATCCGGAATGCGGACATCTCGACAGTTTCAAATTCCTTTGCGGAGAGGGTAGAAAGGACTTGTATGATAAGGTGGATATTCTCAATCTTATCGACGAAAATTCCGCGCCGGCGTTCATATGGTCAACCTTCAACGACGGGGCCGTGCCGTGCGATAACGCCTTGCTCGCCGCTCTTAAATATAAGGAACGCAAAGTTCCCGTGTCCGTTCACGTTTTCGGGAAAGGTCAGCACGGCTTGTCCGTTGCCGACGCCACCGTTTATAAAAATTCCGACGCCGTTGACAATATGTCGGTTTCCGCGCCGGAATGGGTAAGACTTGCTCTCGAATGGCTCGAAGAGCAGGGAATTTATACCAAATTATATTAAGTCGTAATGAATTTTGATTTAAGAAATTTAAAACGCGGGCTTCGGCGGCGAATTTTCGCCGCCGAAGCCCGCGTCGTTTTATCTGTTTATCGATTATCTTATGTCTGGCGTACCGTTGAATTTCTGACGGCGACACCACACTTTCATAACGAGTTTGTGCGGCAGAATCTTCGTTAAAAAACGCTGAAAGTTGTTCGTTCCGCCGTAAACGGAAACGTCTTTACCTTTCATCGCGTCGTTAAAAGCCTTGAGAACGACTTTTTTCGGGTCGTACATAACGCCGTAATTTATGATAACCGTTTTTTCGTCTTTAACCACGGCGCGGTCGAAAAATTCCGTTTTCGTCCAGTAGGGGCAAACCGCCGTCGCGGTGATGTTTTTGTATTTAAGTTCTACGTTCAAAGCCCTCGTATAACTTAAAACGAACGCTTTCGTCGCCGCGTAAATATTGATATAGGGAATAGGCTGAAACGCCGCGCAACTCGCGATGTTGATTATTTTGCCGCCCTTTTCCATATGCGGCAAGGTCGCGTCGGTCATCGCGACGACGGCTTTTACGTTAAGGTCTATCATATTCTGATTTACTTCGGGCGAAATGTTCTCGTAATGATTGAACTTTCCGTAGCCCGAGCAATTCACGAGCATTTTCACGTTCGCCTCTTCCGCTTCGAGCATGTCCTTATATATTTTAACGTTGGAAACGTCGGAAAGGTCGAGAGAAACGGGCTTTACCGGCGTTTTTAAAATGTTGCCGAGTTCTTCGAGTTTTTCTTTTCTGCGCGCGATCGCCCAGATTTCGTCCGCGCTTATTTTCTTGTCAAGAAGTTCCGCAAACTCCTTGCCGATACCGCTGCTTGCGCCCGTGATTACTATAACGTTTTTCATTTTATCAACCTCTTATATATTTTTGTTTAAGTATTTTCGATTTTTGTTTAAATGTTTTCGATTTTCCCGTCGGGAAGAATTCTGACGTGGCGATCGGCTTTTCCGTTCCAGCAGAGCGCGGCGAGCGTTATTCCGTCGTTTTTGAAAAATCCGCGCAGGTTTTCCGCGATTTTTTCGTTTCCGCCGCAGTACCACGCGAGCAGTTCGTCGAGTGAATTAAAATCCGCCCCTGCGACCGTTCTCGAGCCGCCGAAAAGTCTTTTTCCGCCGAGAAAAAATTCTGCCGCGCACAGTTCGTTTTTCAAAAATTTCTCCGCGTGGGCGATAAGTCCGTCGAGGTCGCTTGCGGCGAATCTCGCCGTCTGATAGGTGAATTCCATAACGTTTTCCTCGTTGCCGAACGTTATTGCCATATTGTTATCCGAATAAGGGTTTTTTATTCCTATAAATTTCACGCCGCGATATTCGTAAATTTCCGCGCCGTATTTTTTCAACTTGTTTTCAACGTATTCTATATTGTTCATAATTATATTTTAGCACATCGCGAGAGAAAAGTAAAACGAACGACAAAAATATTTTGCAAATAAAGTTATATAAAACGCTTGACAAATTACAAAGCGTGTGTTACAATATTGTCGAAAATAAACGCAGAGGACGAACGCAGATGGAAAAATCGATGTACAGCGTGATTTTAAGGGACGACCTTGTCGGAGAACTCGATAGGCTTGCTTTTAAAAACGGAGTGAGCCGTTCGGTCATGCTCAACAAAATTCTCTCGGAGTATCTCGACGTGGAAACGCCCGAGGCGCAAATGGAGAGAATGTTTCTTAAAATGGAACAGTTCATCGGCGCGGTGAGCGGGCTGAGATTTATCAACAACGCGTCGCTTGCGATGGCGCAGGTACAGAGCGCGTTGCATTACAGATATAATCCCACGCTTCGTTATCAGGTTGAGTTGTTTCCCGCGGGCGATCTCGGGCAACTGAAAATTTCGCTCCGCTCGCAAAGCAAGGAACTTTTCCGCGCGATGGAAGGGTTTTATTCGTTGTTTATTTCTCTCGAAAAGAAGTATATCGGCGAGCGCGCGTATTTTTATCAGGACGGCAGGTTCGTAAGAGTGTTCGTCCGCCCCGAGAATGCCGGCGCGGAAGAACTCGGCGAGGCTATAGGCGAATTCGTTAGAGAATTCGACGAATATCTGAATTGCTATTTATCCTGCGACGAAGCGGTTGCCGCCGCGGTTGTCGAAAAGGCGTTTGTGAAAAACTTAAAAACAAAGAAGGTGATATTATGAATATGCAGAACTTAACTCAAAAATCTGCCGAAGCGATCAACGAGGCGGTTAACGTCGCCAAGGAATACGGCTCGGCGGAGGTTTCCGAGGAACATGTTCTTTCGGCTCTTTTAAACGATGCCGACGGGTTGATTCCGCAGATTTTCAAACGGATGAATGTTTCCGTTGAAGGGTTGAAAGATGATGTTAATCGGCTTATAGGCGGACTTAACAGGTCGTCTAAGGCGGGTGAAACGCTTTCTGCAACTCTTTCGGACGCGTTTTCCGTCGCCGAGAGAAAGGCGAAAGAAATGCGCGACGATTTCATTTCCGTCGAACATATTCTTTACGGTATTATAGAAAAGCCGTCCGACGGACTTAAATCTCTTTTCCGCAGTTACGGGATAACGTCAAACGATTATCTTAAGGTTCTCGCGGAGGTGAGAGGCAGTTCGAGAGTGACGAGCGACAACCCCGAGGAAACTTACGACGTGCTTAACAAATACGGCACGGAACTCGTGGAAAAGGCGCGTAGCGGAAAACTCGATCCCGTTATCGGCAGAGACGACGAAATAAGAAACGTCATCCGTATCCTTTCGAGAAAAACGAAGAACAATCCCGTGCTTATCGGTGAGGCGGGCGTCGGTAAAACGGCAATCGCCGAGGGACTTGCCATAAGAATAATGAAAGGCGACGTTCCGGAAAACCTTAAGGACAGAAAATTGTTCTCGCTGGATATCGGCGCGCTTATCGCCGGCGCGAAATTCCGCGGCGAGTTCGAGGAAAGGCTCAAAGCCGTGCTTAACGAAGTGAGGAAAAGCGAAGGCAAAATCATTTTGTTCATCGACGAACTCCACACCATAGTCGGCGCGGGCAAATCGGACGGCGCTATGGACGCGGGCAACCTCTTGAAGCCTATGCTTGCGAGGGGCGAACTGCATTGCATCGGCGCGACCACGCTCGACGAGTACAGAAAATATATCGAAAAAGATCCCGCTCTGGAGCGTCGTTTTCAGCCGGTTATGGTCAACGAGCCGACGGTCGAAGATACGATCGCGATTTTGAGAGGTCTTAAGGAAAGATACGAAGTTTTCCACGGCGTTAAAATTCAGGATAACGCGCTCGTTTCGGCGGCTGTTTTATCCAACAGATATATCACTGACAGATTTTTGCCCGATAAGGCTATCGACCTTGTGGACGAAGCCTGCGCGATGATAAAAACCGAAATGAACTCGATGCCGTCCGAAATGGAGGACGTTTCGAGAAAGATAATGAAACTCGAAATCGAGGAAACTTCGCTCAAAAAAGAAACGGACGAACTCTCCAAAAAGCGTCTTTCGGATATAAGAGAAGAGTTGACTTCGCTCAGAGAAAAATATTCCGCGATGAACGCAAAACTCATCAACGAAAAGGCGAATATCAACAAAGTGCAGAAACTGAGAGAAGAGATAGAATCGCTCGGAGCGGAAATCGACAAAGCCGAAAGGTCGTATGACCTTAATAAGGCTGCGGAACTGCGTTACGGCAAACTTCCCGAACTCAAAAAGGAACTTGCGGAAGCGGAAAACAAAACCCGCGGCGACGAAAACGAACTTTTGCACGACAAAGTAACCGAAGAGGACGTTGCGAGAATCATTTGCAGATGGACGGGAATACCCGTCGCAAAACTTATGGAAGGCGAGCGTGAAAAACTTTTAAGACTCGAAGATATTCTGCACGAAAGAGTTATCGGACAGGACGAAGCGGTGAGAAGCGTGGCCGAGGCAATTCTTCGTTCGAGAGCGGGAATTTCTGACGTTAATCGACCTATAGGCTCGTTTTTGTTCCTCGGTCCTACAGGCGTCGGCAAGACGGAACTTGCAAAAACTCTTGCGAGAGCGCTTTTCGACGACGAGAAAAATATGATCAGAATCGATATGAGCGAGTATATGGAAAAGTTCTCGGTTTCAAGGCTCATCGGCGCTCCCCCGGGATACGTCGGATTCGAGGACGGCGGACAACTTACCGAAGCGGTGAGAAGAAAACCTTACTCCGTGGTTTTGTTCGATGAAATCGAAAAGGCTCATCCGGACGTTTTCAACATTCTTTTGCAGGTGCTTGACGACGGCAGAATTACCGACTCGCAAGGCAGAACGGTCGACTTTAAAAACACGGTCATTATCCTCACGTCCAACCTCGGTTCGTCGATTATTCTCGACGGTATCGACGAAAAAGGCGAGATAACCGAGGATGCGAAAAACGAGGTGAACGCCCTTCTTAAAAAGTCGTTCCGCCCCGAATTTTTAAACAGACTCGACGAGATAGTATTCTACAAGCCGCTCACGAGAGAGGAAATAGGCAAGATTATCGATTTGTTCCTTAAAGGACTTTCGGGCAGACTTGCCGAGAAAAATATTTCGCTCACCGTAACCGAAGCGGCAAAGGATTATATCGTTAAGAGCGGTTACGATCCCGTTTACGGCGCGCGTCCGCTCAAGAGATTTATTTCGCACACGGTTGAAACGCTCATCGCGAAAAAGATTATCGGCGGATTCTTCGAACCGGGAGATACGGCTGTCGTCGATTACGACGGAGAAGAACTTACAGTTTACAAGCAGAAATAATTTACTCATAATTTGTTTTATTCATTGCGCCCCGCGGTTGTCAGAAACAACCGCGGGGCGCTTTACTGTTACGCGCGACTTATCCGTTTGCCGCACTGATACGCGCGAAGCGTCTTATCGTATATAATTATTTTATATTATATTACAATACGATTGCAAAAAATGCGGATAAATGGTATAATAAAAAAGATATTTAGTATATTTGCGGGTTTTTGCGTATGTATAAGCATTTTTTGAAAAGACTTTTTGATTTTTTGATTTCGTTCGTCGCGATAATCGTTCTTATTCCGGTGTGGATAATTTTAACGATAGCGATTTTCGTCACCGATCCGGGGACGATTGTTTTCAAGCAAAACCGTGTGGGCAAAAATAAAAAAATTTTCAAAATTCTTAAGTTCAGAACAATGAAAATGTCAACGCCGAGGGACGTTCCCACTCATATGCTCGAAAATCCCGATCAATATTTCACGCCGATAGGGAAGTTTCTGAGAAAGACGAGCCTCGACGAGTTGCCGCAACTTTTCAACATTTTGTTCGGACAGATGGCGATTATCGGACCTCGCCCCGCTCTCTGGAATCAGGACGATCTCATTGCCGAACGCGACAAATACGGCGCGAATTCTATACGCCCCGGGCTTACCGGCTGGGCGCAGATAAACGGCAGGGACGAACTCGAAATCCCGGTAAAGGCTAAACTGGACGGCGAATACGTCGAGAAACTGAGTTTCGCGTTCGACGTAAAGTGCTTTTTCGGAACGATAAAATCCGTTCTTAAACACGACGGGGTTGTCGAGGGCGGCACGGGTGAACTTCACAAAGAGAAAGCCGAAAAAGAAAAAGCCGAAAGCGAAAATGCGAAAGCCGAAAAAGAGAAAGCCGAAAGCGAAAATGCGAAAGCCGAAAGCGAAAATGAAAAAGCCGGGAACGTCGCGGAGGAAAAATGAAGAAGATTTTAATAACGGGCGCGAACAGTTATATAGGCGTTTCGTTTGAAAAATATATGGAAAAATTCGGCGACGAATATTCGGTGGACACGGCGGATATGATCGGCGACGAATGGAAAAACAAAGATTTTTCGACTTATAGCGTGGTTTTTCACGTTGCGGCGGTCGTTCACAAAAAAGAAACGAAAGACCTTGTTTCGCAGTATTACGCAGTAAACAGGGATCTGGCGGCAGAAGTTGCCGAAAAAGCGAAATCGGACGGTGTGAAGCAATTCATTTTTCTCAGTTCGATGAGCGTTTACGGAATCGTTACGGGAAAAATCGCGGCTGTTACCGAGCCGAAGCCGAAGAGCCATTACGGAAAATCGAAATTGCAGGCGGAACAGAAACTTTTACCGATGAACGACGACGCTTTTAAGGTATGCGTGTTGCGCCCGCCGATGATTTACGGAAAAGGTTGCAAAGGAAATTATCGGGCTTTGGAGAAGTTTGCGGGGAAATTGCATTTCTTCCCGTACGTCGCCAACGAAAGATCGATGCTTTACGTCGACAATCTTGCGGCTTTCGTAAAACTCATGATAGACAAAGACGAATCAGGCGTGTTCTTCCCGCAAAACGACGAATACACGAACACTTCTCTTATGGTTAAGAGCATCGCCGCCGCGCGCGGCAGAAAAATGCGGCTCGTTAAAGGTTTCACGCCGCTCATCAGATTTCTCGGCTTGTTTACGGGGCTTGTAAACAAAGCGTTCGGCAACCTTACTTACGACAAATCGCTTTCTTATCCCGATTTCAAACCGGAGTTCGGGCTTGAAGAATCGATAGTCCTTTCGGAAACGTGATATGAAAAAAATAATGCTTATCTGCGGCGCGTCGCACACCGTGTTGAATTTCAGAAGCAGCCTTGTTTCCGCGCTCATAGAGAATAATTGCGAGGTCGCGGTGGTTGCGCTCGATTCCGAAAAAAAAGACGAAATCGAAAAACTCGGCGTTAAGGTTTTCGTTTGCGGCGAAAACAAAAACAGGGACGTTTCGCCCTTTAAACTTTTAAAATTGAAGAAGAATTATCTTCGGATAATAAGAGAATTCCGCCCCGATACGGTTTTCACCTTTATGATAAAACCCAACACTTTCGGCGCGCTTGCGGCGAAAAAAGCGGGGGTTAAAAATATCTTTTCGATGGTCGAGGGGCTTGGCGACGTCTTTATCAACAACGGATTGAAATGGAAATTGATTCGCCGCGCCGCGTGTTTTCTTTACAAAAAATCCTTTAAAAATTGTCGTAAAGTTTTCTTTCTGAACGGCGACGACAAAGCGGAGTTTATAAAGCGGAAACTCGTTCGCGAAGAGCAGTGCGAAATTATTTTCGGGATAGGCGTAGACCTTGAAAAGTTCGCCTATAAGCCGATTAAAGCGAAAAAATCGTTTTTAATGGTCGCAAGAATGATCAGGAACAAAGGCGTTTTCGAGTTCTGCGAGTGCGCGAGAAAAGTTAAAGAAAAACACCCCGACGCCGTGTTTGATTATCTCGGCTGGGAGGGCAACGTAAAGGTTGCGGATATAAAAGAATATCTCGACGACGGAAGCGTTAATTATCTCGGCGTGACGAGCGACGCGCGCCCCTATTACGAGGAATGTACGGCTCTTATTCTGCCGTCTTACCGCGAGGGAATGCCTGTTTCCGTTATGGAAGCGCAGGCGACGGGCAGAGCGGTTATCGTTACAAACGTTGCGGGGTGCAGGGAAACCGCGCGCGACGGTTATAACGGCTTTATCGTGCCCGCGGCGAACGCCGACGCTTTGGCGGAAAAGGCGATATTTATGATAGAACACCCCGAAGAAACGAGGAAAATGGGCGAAAACGCGAGGTTGTTCGCCGAAGAAAACTTCGACCGGAAAAAAATCAACGAAAGAGTGTTGGCGATATCGGAGAAAATATCAGAGGAACAGGCATGAAGAAAATACTTTTTATGACAAACCATTTGCAATATTCCAACGGGGTTGCAACCGTTTTGAAAGGCTACGCAAACGAACTTGTTCGCCGCGGCTTCGAGGTCGATATCGTCTGTCTTTTTTTGTGCGAGGACGAATGGGTGAAAAACGAACTCGACGAGAGGGTGAAAGTGAAACGCGTTTTCAAAAAATACTTCAGAGGGTTTGCCCGTCTGGTCGATATGATTCCCGATTCGGTTCTTTATCGTAAGATAGTCAAAGAGAAATACGACGTCGAGGTTGCTTTCCAATTCGGTATGCCGACGAAAATTCTGAGCGCGAGTAAAAATCCGAACAAGGTTGCCTGGATACATACTTATGACGAATACCATTTAAAGCAACACGAAAAATTTGCTAAGATAGTCACCTGCGCGGCTGATGCTGCGGAGAGATATAAAAAAGCGTTCAGATACCCCGAAAGAGTTACTTATCTGTATAATCCGGTAGACGAGAAAATCGTTATCGAAAAAAGCGAAAGAGAGTGCGCCGTCAAAAAGGAAAACGGAAAATTTATTTTCGGCTCGGTCGGTCGCCTTTCTCCGGAAAAGGGTTACGACAGATTGATAAAAATTTACGCGAAGATAGCCGATAAAGTCGAAAATTCGGAACTCTGGATTATAGGAAACGGCCCGGAAGAAGAAAAACTGAAATCGCTCGTAAAGGAAACGGGAACGGACGGACGGGTAAAACTGTTCGGGCGGCAGACCAATCCTTATAATTTTATGAAACAATTCGACGTGTTCGTCTGCTCGTCGTACAGCGAGGGGATGAGTACGGTTTGCACCGAAGCGTTGATGCTCGGAGTGCCTTGCGTTTCCACACTTGTCGGCGGGAGCGAGGAACTTATAGAAAAATACGGTTGCGGCGTTGTCGCGCGGAGCGACGAAGAATTTGAAAAAAGTTTGCTGAACGTTTATGAAAACAGCGATCTCTTAGAGAATTATAAATCTCATATCGGAGATAACGACGAGTTGCTTTACGATTCAAGAGTGAATAAAATCGTCGGTTTTTTTGAAACGTCGGAATAAAACGTAGGGATAAGATATGAAATTTTCGGTTATTGTACCTGTTTATAACGTGGAACGATTTTTAAGGCAGTGCGTGGAAAGCGTGCTGAATCAGAGTTGCGGGGATTTTGAACTTATTCTCGTAGACGACGGTTCGCCGGATAATTGTCCGCGGATATGCGACGAGTATGCGCTAAAAGACGGAAGAGTGAAAGTTATCCATAAAACGAACGGCGGCTTGGTCTCTGCAAGAAAAGCGGGCTGCGTGGTTGCTGTCGGGGAATACGTCGTTTGTCTCGACGGGGACGATTATATCGCTCCGAATTGTTTGGATTCTTTTGCAAAAGCAATCGACGCGTATTCTCCTGATATTTGTCTTTGCGGCTTTTATAAAGCGTATTCGGAAAACGAAGTCAAGTGTCTGCCCTTTGAAAATGCGGGGTTTTACGATAAGGAAACAATCGAGAAACATATTTACCCTTATCTTATAGAAAATAAATACGGCAGATATTTTTCTGCGTCGATCTGGGCGAAAGCCTTCAGACGGGAAATCTATACGGAATATCAGACGAGTGTGGATTCAAGGATAAAAATCGGAGAAGATCAGTGCGTGGTTAAGCCGTGCGTGTTCCGCGCCGAAAGCCTTTACGTCATCGACGAATGTCTGTATTATTACAGGCAAAACGACGAATCGATGACGAAGAGCAAAGGCGTTTTCGATTTGTCCGTTCCTAAACTCATCGCGAATCACTTCGAAAAAGAAATCGACGTTTCGTCGTTCGATTTTCAGGCGCAGATATATCGTCACGCCGTTCACGATTTGTTCAACGCCGTTGCTTCGCAGTTCAACGCAAAGCGCGACGAAAAAGAAATCAGACGAATCATCAGGCAAACGTTAAGCGACGAGTACTATAAAAAAGCGTTGAAAGAAAGCAGGTTTGCTTTTTTATCGAAAGGCTGGCTCGCCCGAAAAGCATTGAAAAACAAAATGTTTTGCCTTATAAAAGCATATAACGATCGGAGATAAAAATGATTAAGTTTCTGACTTGCGCAAGTTATTACGGAACAGGTTCTTCGGCTGTGACCGATCTTATCAGCGAATACGACGGCGTAGACAATTTAACGGATTACGAATTCAGATTTTTGCACGACCCGTACGGCGTGAGAGATTTGCAGTACTATCTTATAGACAATCCGAACAGGCATAATTCGGGGTTCGGGCTGAAAAAATTTATAAAATATACAAAGTTTCTGGAAGGAAACGCGTTGTTCAAACGCTATCGCCATTTTCTCGGCGACGCGTTCGCGACCGAAACGAAAAAATACGTCGATTCGCTTATAACGACTTCGTTCAACGCGTATTGGCAGTATGATCTTCTGGAACGCGGGAAAACATATTATTTTTTCTCGAGGTTGTTTTATAAAATTTTCCGTAAGGATTTGTTCGTGAAGAATATAAAAACTTACGTCTGCAACGTAGATAAGGACTATTTTATCGAACGGACAAAGGAATACGCGGAGGGGATTTTTAAAAACGCGCTGACTTCACCGGATAATTTTCTGATGGTAGATCAGATCGTTCCGTCCTCCAATATCGAGGATTTCCTGCCGTATTTCAACGATATCAAGATTTTTCTTGTGGACAGAGATCCGCGCGATCTGTACTTGTCCGAAAAATACGTCTGGCGCGAGGGGGTTGTTCCCGCGTCGCCCGAAGAATTTGTCGAATGGTATAAATATTGCCGTAAAGATCAGAAACGGTATATCGAAAACGAAAACGTGTGTTTTTTGCGTTTCGAGGATATGATTTACGATTACGAAAACACGAAACGCAAAATCGTCCGGTTTGCGGGGATAGACGAAGAACGTCATGTAAATCCGCTTTCAAAATTCAATCCGGAAATTTCAAAAAAGAACACTAAGTTATATTTGAAATATCCTCAGGAAAAAGAGAACATAAAAATAATCGAAGAGCGGTTATCGGAGTATTTGTACAATTCGTAAAACGGACTTTGCAAAAAAATTGTCGGGATTTTAGAAATGATAACGATAGATACGAGCAGAATAAACAATACAAGAAAATTAGTCGGCATATTGTGTTACGTCACGACAACGTTTGTTATAACTTTGTTATGCCGGATTTTATGCGATCTGATTCCCGACACGGATAAAGTTCGTGTTTTAGGGTTGCTCGGCTGGTTTGTATTGTTTGTTTTTTTCGCGGCTTATAAATACGTTACCGGAAAATTCATTACGCTCGCGTCTGTTTTCGTGTTGTCGATGTTCGCTTTCGGTTACGGACAGTATCTTTTGTACGGCTTAGGGGCGAAGTATGATTACTATTTTCTGAATTCTTATTATGCCGGGTTATACAATAACAACAAGGCTCTCCTGACGGCGTCGGTTCAATATACGCTTATCGGGCTGGAATTGTTTTGCCTTGCGATAATGGCGGCGGTCAGAAAAAATCGACCTTGGCAAACCGCGGAAAAACCCGGACCGTCCGTGTTCCGCGTCGACGACGACGCGATGAGGAAGGTTTTTATCGTTCTGTTTTGTCTGTCTGCCGTCCCGACGATAGCGTTCAACGCTTATCTTGCCGTTTATTCGCTTGCCGCAGGATACGCGAACGCAAGGTTGATTCCTACTCCCGCAATCGTCAGATATCTCGGAACGTTCTTTATACCGTCCGCGATAGGTTCGTTTATATGCAACAAAAACAAACCCCGCGCAAGGTTAGTCGTCGCGGCTTGCTCGGCCGCATACTGCGCGATGAGTTTTATCGTTGGCGGAAGATCGCTTGCGATGGGGCTTTTGTTCGGGCTTGCGGTAGTTTTTCTGAGCGAAAGGAAAAATTCCGTTTCCGCTATAGTCGTCATATTGCTCGGCGGATATCTGTTCATTGTGCTGAGTTCGGTCATATCGGAAGCAAGAAACAACAACGGCGGCGGTTTTATCAGGATATTTATGGAAAACGCGTTCGGCGGCAAGGCGTTTTCGCTCTTTCTGGGCGAAACCGGTTTCAGCGGATCGTCGCTCACCTGGATGATGCACGCCATGGAATCGCGAGGGGTGAATCCGATAAACGGCAAAACGTATATCGGCGCGGTTATCGGTATTCTTCCGAGCAGTCTGGACGTGTTACATATTCAGGATTACTGGAACGAGTTTACTCAGTTGGAGGATTTTCTGACGAATTACTATTCCTTCGATTTCGGTGTGGGTTACAGTCTGTTTGCGGAATCTTATTACAATTTCAGATGGTTCGGGCTTGTCGTTTTGTTTCTCGAAGGTTTGCTTTTCGGCAAACTTTTCAATCTTGACTCCGCTTGTACCGGCAGTTGGAAAAAATACGTTCCCATAGCGTTGTTTTCAATGCTTATAACCATTCCGAGAAGAGATATCGTATTTTTGTCGAACTATATCGCCCTTTGCGTTATCGCGCCGTATATATTGATTGTTTTGTACGCGACGATAAAAAACAGCGTACTCTTAAACGCCGCGCGCGCCAAGAAAAAATAATGAAAGAAAGATCGAGAACATTCAACTCAATAGCCAACAGTTTTTACGGCATTATTTCGGCGCTGATATCCGTCGCGCTCAATTTTGCGGTAAGAATCGTTATTATACGCGCTCTCGGCGAGGAAATCAACGGGCTTCATAACCTCTTTCAAAGCACGATAAACGCTATGGCGGTTATCGAAACGAGCATAGGTTCCGCGCTTATAATACACCTTTACGCGCCCGTGAAAGAACGCGACGAGGCTCGCATAACCGCGCTCATGTCGTTTTACAGGCGGGTATATCTCGTTATTGCGCTTGTTTTCCTTCTGCTCGGGATAATAATCGACGTTTTCTTTATAAATCTGATCGTACATTCCTCGATCCCGGCTTCGTCGGTCAGATTGTATTTCGGGGTGTTTGCGGCGTCTTTCTTCTTTAATTATCTGACGTATTACAAAAGAAGTATCCTGTTTGCCGAACAAAGAAACAGAATCAGCATGGCGGCGACAACCGTCAGCGAGATTGTATTCCGCGGACTTGCGGTGCTGTTCGCTTGTCTTACGAAAGAATATCTTTATTTTCTGTTGTTTATCGTTGCGGAAAAACTGTTCGGCAATCTGCTTTGTATTCTCAGCGTAAACAAACGATATCCGTTTTTGAAGAAAATACGCGGAAATCCGATAGACAAGGAAACAAAAAAGAGTATTTACGCGACCATGCGCCCTCTTTTCGTCAATCAGTTTTCGTCAACCATACAAACGTCCGCGAACAGCATAATCATAAGTATTTTGCTCGGCAACGTGGCGATCGTCGGTTATTACGGCAACTATCAACTTGTCGTAAGCACCATTCAACTTATTTTCAGTCAGTTCGGAAGCGCGTTTACGACGAGTTTTGCGAACCTTGCCGTCGAAAAAGACAAGGAAAGAATGTACGAAACGTACAGATTTTTCGATTATCTGGCTTGTTGCGTGTCGATAGTCTGCTGCGCGGGATTTTTATCCTGCGTTCAGAGTTTTATAGCGTTGTGTTTCGGAAACGGCTTTTTGCTGAGCATGGGTTCCGTTATCGCGATCGTTTGTTCGCTGGCGTTTTATCTGTTCGGCGTACCCGTTATATCCGTGCAGAATGCGATGGGCTTACACAAAAAAGACGATATTCTAATGGTGATTCAGGCTGTTTTAGCCATTGCTTTCGGATTTATCGGCGGCATTTTGTGGGGAATGGAAGGAATCGTCGCCGGCTTGACGTTGCCGGTTCTGGTTTTCACTTTGATTTTCAAGGGCGTTATCATTTGCAGGGAAGCGTTCGGCGTTTCGGCGCGCGGTTATCTGCCGGCGATGTTGGCGAAGATGCTTCTGACGGCTGTCGTCTGCGCGGTTTCGTTCTTCGTCTGCAATCTGATATCTGTCGGCGGCGCGTGGGATTTTATCGTTAAAGGCGTCGTTTCCGTAGCGATTTCCTGCGCTATGATAGCGTTGTTTACTTTCAGAAGCAAATATTTCAAAAAGAGCATCGAATTGATAAAAAGAAAAAGAGTATCTCAAACAGAAAAGGAGAAAACAAAATGTTGAATTTCTGCGTCGGACCGGTGCAGTCCGATAATTACGTAAGGGAAATAGGCTCTTGCCAGGTGCCTTATTTCAGAACTCCGGAGTTTTCCGAAGTAATGTTTGAAAACGAAAAACTCGTTTTAAAATTCGCCAAAGCCCCGAAAGGCTCGCGGGCGGTTTTCATAACCGGTTCCGGCACGGCGTCGATGGAGGCTTCCGTTATCAACACTCTCACGAAAAACGATAAAGCGATAGTCGTAAACGGCGGTTCGTTCGGACATCGTTTTGCGGAAATACTCGATATTCACAAAATTTCTCACGACGATATCGTTCTCGAAACGGGTAAAGCATTGACGAAAGAGCATCTTCTGCCGTTTGAAAACAAGGGTTACACCGCGTTTCTCGTCAACGTTTGCGAAACTTCTACGGGCGTTCGTTACGATATGGATCTCATCGGCGAGTTCTGCAAAAGGAACGGCATTTTCCTCATTGCCGACGCGGTGAGCGCGTTTCTTGCGGACGAGTCGGACATGGAGAAGATCGGCGCGGACGTTCTGATGACGGGTTCGCAAAAGGCTCTCGCATGCCCGCCGGGCGTTTCGATAATCGTTTTGTCGCCGAGGGCTTTGAAGAGGGTGGAAAACACCGATTCGGGTTGTATGTATCTCGATCTGAAGCGCGCGCTTGAAAACGGCGAAAGAGGTCAGACTCCTTTCACTCCCGCCGTCGGAACGCTTTTGCAAATAAACGCGAGATTGCGCAAGATAGACGAAACGGGCGGAGCGGACGCGGAAGTTAAGCGCGTCGGCGAACTCGCCGCTTATTTCAGAGAAAAAATCAAAGCGTTTCCGTTTAAAACGGTTTCGGAATCTCCGTCGAACGCGGTCACCTCGCTCGCGCCGGAAGGCAACTTAAGCGCATATACGATTTTCACCGTTCTGAAGGACGAGTACGGCATCTGGATTTGTCCGAACGGCGGCGAACTGAAAGACAAGATTTTCAGAGTCGGGCATATCGGCGCGCTTACGAAAGCCGATTACGACACGCTTCTCAACGCGCTCGAAGATATGCGCGCAAGAAAAATATTTTAACAAAGGTCATCGGATGATAAAAGTTATCACTTACGGAACGTTCGACGTTCTTCATTACGGACATATCAGACTTCTCGAAAGGGCAAAAGCGCTCGGCGACGAACTGATCGTCGGCGTAACGAGCGACGATTACGACCGCACGAGGGGCAAAATAAACAATCAGCAAACGCTCGGCGAAAGAATCAAGGCGGTTCGTTCGCTCGGCATTGCAGACGAAGTTATCGTCGAGGAATACGACGGGCAGAAAATAGACGATATCAGAAAATACGGCGTGGATATTTTCGCCGTCGGTTCGGATTGGGAGGGTAAATTCGATTATCTGAACAATTTTTGCAAGGTCGTTTATCTGCCGCGGACGACGGGCGTTTCGAGTACGGACATAAGAACGGAAAGCAGAATGATACGGCTCGGCGTGGTGGGAGAAATTCCGCTGCTCCGAAAATTCGTTAACGAAAGCAGATTCGTTAACGGCTGCAAAATTTCGGGTTTATGCTCGCAAAACAAAAAGGACGCCGAAGAATACGGCGACCTTGAACTCATAACGGACGATTTCGATAAAATTCTGGAAGCGTCGGACGCGCTCTATATCGCGTCGCATCCGACTTTGCACTATAAGCAGATAAAAAAGGCTTTGAAAAACGGCAAGCACGTTATTTGCGAAAGCCCCGTCGCGCTGAGCGGCGAGGAGTGCGACGAACTTTACGAAATAGCCGGGAAGAGCGGGCTTATCCTTATGGACGCGATCAAAACGGCGTATTCCACCGCATATGCGAGAATGCTTCTTTTGATCGAAAGCGGCGCGATCGGCAAGGTCGTTTCCGTCGACGCAACCTGTACGAGTTTGCGCGTGAACGAGAACGGCGATCCCGA
This sequence comes from uncultured Eubacteriales bacterium, assembly GCA_900548285.1. Lineage (GTDB taxonomy): Bacteria > Bacillota > Clostridia > Christensenellales > Borkfalkiaceae > UBA10281. The sequence continues at coordinate 74,959 of URKE01000001.1, forward strand.
TTATTACAAAACGAATTGGAACAGCAGTTGCGATTGGGGGCCTAACGCCATTCTTCCCGTGTTTCAACTTCTCGGTACGAAATATAAAGATATACGCATAATTTCCTCTTTTGCGGACGAGGATAAGGATTATGATTTGTTCTCGAAATTCGATTTCACTTACGATTCCGCCGTCGCGACGGTAAAGGTCGGCAAGGGCGTCAAGTCGGAGGGCGAACTCGTGGTTTCGGGCACTAAAGGCTACGTTTACGTTCCCGCGCCCTGGTGGAAAACCGATTATTTCGAGATCCGTTACGAGAACCCCGCCGACAAAAAAAGATACTTTTATCAACTCAACGGCGAGGGGATAAGATACGAAATCGTCGCGTTCATCAAGGCGATAGAGAGCGGCAGAGTGATCGATATGATTCCCCGCGAGGTGTCGCGCGCGATTTGCGAAGTGGTGTCGAGTAAAAACAGGGTAGAGATATAAATCGGTCTATAAGTCGATTAATGCCGATTTTTGTCGATAATCGGCTGAATTTCGCGAGGACTACATAAGTCGCTTTGGCGAGATTTAGTGGAGATATTCCGAAAGGCTTTCGGAAACGTCTTCTGGCATAATATCTTTAACCGGCGTGAAATACGCGGCGTTTACGTCGGCGGCTTCGGAAGATTTTTCTTCCGAAGCCGCCTTTTTTTCTTCATCGGCTTTACTTTGAGAAGAAAGCAACCCTATAAGCGCGGGCAGTATGCTTTTAAGATCGGCGGAGTCGTTATCGAATACCGCGGAAAGCGCGGCGGCGAATTTTTCCGATGTCAGAAACGACACGGTTTTATCGTTTAAACCGAGAATTTTAAAAAGCGGCGCGAAGGACGGCAAATCGAGCCGCGGCAACACGTTTTTCAGCCACGACGGGTTGTTTTTCCAAAAATAGAGCAATATCAGAAGCAGGGGCGCAAAATTCATTTTGTTTTCCTCGTTAACATTTTTTTCCGTTATAATCATAAAATGATTTTGACGGAGGATTTTTTATGAAAGATTTCAACGACTTCAATAAAGGCGACGTCCCGGGCGGGCAAACGGCAGGCGGAGAGCAGGCGGGGCAGAAGAATAACCGGAACACGGCTGATATCGCCGGACAATTCTCGGCGCTTGCGTCGGAGTACGAAGGGAAGAACGCGGATGAAATTATGAGAGCCATTCTTAAAGAGGCCGAAAAGGGCAGAAAAAACGGCACGCTGTCCGACAAGGATATCGACGATTTTTCGGATATGATTTCGCCGATGCTGACGGACGGTCAACGCAAAACGCTCGACAAAGTCGTGAAGCGTTTGAAATCATAACGCAAAGCCGCGGAGTTGAAAGCGGGGCGGGCGGATAAAAACAAACCGATTAAACCGATTGCGAAATTTCGCCCAGGGCGAACAGAAAAGCGTTCATTTCCTTTCTCGTGTTCTGCGGGCTTAAACTTACCCGCACAAGACCGAGTTTTTCGGTTTTTAAAAACCTGTGCATAAGCGGCGCGCAGTGAAAACCGCCGCGCGTCGCGATGTCGTACCTTTCGGAGAGAATTTCGGAAAGGGTTTGCGAAGAAACGTCGTTATGCGAAAACGCGACTATTCCGCTTCTGTTCGGAATGGAGTATAACTTCACGTAAGGTCTTACGGAGAGTTCCGATATCAGGTATTCGGTCATATTTTTCAGTTGATTTGAAACGTAATTTACGTTGTCGGAAAGATAGTCCGCGCCTTCTTTCATCGAAAGGCAGGCGGGGAGATTCAAAGTTCCCGCTTCGAGCGATTCGGGCAGATCTTCGGGCATGGTTTTTGAAAAAGTGTCGAAACCCGTTCCGCCGAAAGCGAACGGACGAATCCGCGCTTTGTTGCTGAGAATAAGCGCGCCCGCGCCGACAATGCCGAGCATGCCTTTGTGCGACGGAACGCAGAGCGCGTCGATAGCCTGCTTTTCAACGTTTATCGGCGCGTGACCGGACATCTGCGCGCCGTCCACAAGGAAAAGAGCGTTAGTCTTTTTGAGCAATCTGCCTATGCCGTCGATATCGTTTTCAGTACCGGTTACGTTTGAAACGCCGTTCACGCACACGAGGCAAACGTCGTCCGAAAGATTTTTCTCGATGTCCGCCGCGGTCACGGCGGAAGATTCGGGCGTAACGATCGTCAGGGTTATTTCGCCCCGCCGTTCCAGCTCGTAAAGCGGGCGGAGAACGGAATTGTGTTCGGTTACCGTCGCGATGACTCTGCCGCCCTTTTTATAAAGCCCGAAAATCGCGGCGTTGAGAGCGTAAGTGCAGGACGGCGTGAAAACCACGCGCTCGGGCGACGTCGCTCCGAAAAACTTCGCGAGAGATTTGCGCGCCGCAAAAAGAGCGGAAGAAGCCGCCAGAGATAATCTGTGTCCGCTTCTTCCGGGGTTGGCGTTCAGGTTTTTAAGCGCGTTTATCGCCGCTTCGTAACATCCGGAAGGTTTAAAGCCGCCGGTTGCGGCATTGTCGAAATAAATCATAAATCTCCGTTCGCCGAAGTTCGGAATCGAAAACTACGAACTTGCGACGTATTGCAGTTTTTGTTAAATATATATTAAAAATATCAGCATATAATGCCAACGAAGGAGAAAACGAATGACGTTTTGTATAGCGGTGTTCCGTTCGAGAACTCAGGTGATGGAATTTATCGAATATATGCAATCGCGCGGGATAGACAGTTCGGCGATAAATACTCCCGCGGAGGCTCACGTCGGTTGCGGAATATCGGCTAAATTCCCTAAAATTTACCTTAATTACGCAAAAGAAATCGTCCGAAGGTTGTCGCTTGTTTCGTTCACGGGGTTTTACGAACTGAAAATAAACGGCGGCAGGACGAGCGTGAGAAGAATTTGAGTAAAAAATAAACGAAATCCCACGGATTTGATTGTAAAAAACACTTTTTTGTGCTATCATATAAGCGGCAAGCGGAAATTAAGCGGCAAGCAGATTTTTCGCTTGCCGCTTTAAGATTGCGTTATGACCAAGAAAATTGCGCTCGAGGTTTCGGAACGACTGATAGAAGAATATCCGAATCCGAAACCCGCGTTAAAATTCAATACGCCTTACGAATTGCTCGTGGCGGTAATTCTTTCGGCTCAATGTACGGACGAGCGGGTGAATAAAGTCACCGCCGAACTTTTCAAGGTTGCCGACACGCCCGAAAAGATGGTCGCGCTCGGAGCGGAAGAGTTGGAAAAATATATTTTTTCCTGCGGACTTTACCATTCCAAAGCCGAGCATATCATCTCCGCGTCGGAGTCGATAGTCCGCGATTACGGCGGAAAAGTTCCCGAAAACATCGAGGATTTAAGGAAACTCGGCGGCGTGGGCAGAAAAACGGCTAACGTCGTTGCGAGCGTCGCGTTCGGGCAGGACGCGATAGCGGTGGACACGCACGTTTTCAGAGTTTCGGCGAGAATCGGGCTTGCAAAAGGAAAAACTCCGCTCGAAACGGAGTTGAAACTGATGAAAATTCTGCCGAAAAATCTGTGGAGCAGAATGCACCACGCGCTTATTTATCACGGCAGGCAAACGTGCAAGGCACGTAATCCCGAATGTGAAAGGTGCGTTATAAAAGATATTTGCGAAGCGGCGAAACGCGAAAACAAAAAGGAAAACGCGAAAATCGGAACCGTTGAATAACGGCGGAACGCAACAATAAAAGGGAAGAATAAAGGTAAAATTATGTTTGTAGATAAAGAGAGTTTGTTTTTAAAATCGGGCGACGGCGGCGACGGGATGACCTCGTTTCTGAGGTATAAAGGCGTTTCCAACGGCGGTCCGGACGGCGGTGACGGCGGAAAAGGCGGGAGCATTTATTTTGTGGGCGATCGCCACAAGAGCAGTCTTATAGACTTTATGTATAAGAGAAAATTCGTCGCGGAAAACGGCGGCAAGGGCGAACCCAACAACTGCCACGGCAAAAACGGCGAGGACGTTTACATTGGCGTTCCGCTCGGAACGGTCGTCAAGGACAGAGAAACGGGCAGAATAATCTGCGATATTTATTACGACGGGCAGAAGCATATGGTTCTGGAGGGCGGCAACGGCGGCAAGGGCAACGTGCATTTCTGCACGAGCAGACGCCGCGCTCCGCATTTTTCTCAGACGGGCGAAAAAACCGAGATGAGAAAAGTGATTCTCGAACTCAAAACGATTGCCGACGTAGGGCTTATAGGTTTTCCCAACGTGGGAAAATCCACGATATTATCGAAGATTTCTGCTGCTAAACCGAAGATTGCCAACTATCATTTCACAACCCTTACGCCCAATCTCGGCGTGGTTAAGTATTATGACGACAACTTCGTCTGCGCGGATATTCCCGGGCTTATCGAGGGCGCGTCCGAGGGGACGGGGCTTGGTACGGAATTTTTAAGGCATATCGAAAGAACCCGCGTTCTCGTCCACGTTGTGGATATATCCGGAAGCGAGGGGAGAGATCCTTACGAGGATTATAAAAAAATCAACGTCGAACTCAGAAAATACAGCAAGGAACTTGCCAAACGTCCGCAGATCGTGCTTCTGAACAAGTGCGACGTTTACGGCGCGGAAGAGAACATAAAGGCGTTCAAAAAGAAACTCAATTATCGTCGCGAGGTTTTCCCCGTAACGGCGGTGACGGGAGAAGGGCTTAAAGAAGTCGTTAAAAGAATAGTGGAAATTCTTTCGGAATTGCCCGCGCCCAAACCCCTCGAATTCGAGGAGTTCAGTTACGAAAAGGACGATCCGAGAAAGTTCACCGTCACTTACGACGCGGAGGACAACGTTTACGCCATAGAAGGGCCTATCGTTAAACTTCTCGAGAGAAACGTCGTTTTAGACGATATGGATTCGATAGCGTACATGCAGAAAACCCTGCGCAGATACGGCGTTATAGACGCGCTCCGCAAAAAAGGCGCGAAGGACGGCGACACGGTGCTTATAGGCGACATCGCGTTCGATTATATAGATTAAAGGAGAAACAATGACAACAAAACAGAGAAGTAAACTCAGATCGCTCGCGCAGAACATAGAGCCGGTAGGACAGGTCGGCAAGGGCGGATTGAGCGAAAATATGATAAGCGGTCTTTCGGACGCGCTCGAAAAAAGAGAACTCGTAAAAATAACCGTTCTCAACAATGCCGAGGACGATATTTCGGATATCGCGGCGGAACTCGCCGAAAAACTCGGCGCGGAAGTCGTGTGCGTTATCGGGCATAAAGTGGTGCTTTACAGATTAAGCCATAAGGAAAACGTTAAACACATCGAGTTCTGATAGTGGATTATACTACCGTGAGTGTCTTTTAAATGTTTCCGCCGGACGTTTTCGGCGCGAAAATTATCAGAATAACGGCAAAGAGCAGTAAAAGACAGCCCGCGATGGTGTAATAGATTTTAAACACCGCGAATCTGCCGAGAATAAGCGTGAGCGCGCCGTAAAAGGCGAACTTTTTTGCCTTTTTCCGGTCGAAAGCGGAAATTAAAATCGCGGGAATTTTCGGTTTGTATTCGCTCGGTCCGGCAAGATCGTCGTCCGGCGGGAGAAGCGCGCAGTTGTTTTCTTTCAGCAGGGGAAAAAGACTCGGAAAATCGACGAGAGTAATTCTCATGCCGAGATTTTTAGCGAAACCGACGGCTTTTTCGTCAAAAGAAACGGCGTAAAAAATTATCGAACAGCCTTTCGGCGAAAATTTATAGGCTTCGATTATTTCGTCCGCGCCGATCGGTCTTGACGAGAATTTATAAAAAGCGCGCGTGTTGTCGGGCAAAGCGAATCCGTGTTTCGTCGCCTGAGCCTGATTTTTTGTTTTCTTCAGAAAACGAAGCATCGTCTGTTCCACGATTTTGTCGTCCGAGAGCAGAAACGCGTTTTTGCATTTCATATATTCTTCCTCTTCGCTTTTTTTAACGGCGAGCGCGCCTGTTTTCTTTCCTGAAACGAAGATAAAAACGGTCAGCGCGATAATTGCCCCGAAAAACGAAGCGATAAGCGAGGGGATTCGTCTTTTGAGAAGATACGAAAGCGGCGCGTAAAACAGAATGAAAGACAAAAAGAACACGAAAACACAATCGGATATATAGGATATTTTGAATTTACTCATATTACTATTATCGACAGAAAATCAAACGATGATAACGCGATATATATGAAAAAACTGATTTTTTTCGGCGGAACGTTCGATCCGCCGCATAACGAGCATATAGCCGAACTGAAAGCGGCGATAGAAGAAACGGGCGCGGAAAAAGCGATTATCATGCCCACGTCCTCGCCGCCGCACAAGGAAACGTTTTTCAAGGCGACCGACGCGGACAGGCTCGAGATGTGCCGCCTCGCTTTCGGCGATATCAACGGCGCCGAGGTTTCGGATTTTGAAATTAACGCCGGCGGGAAGAGTTATTCTTACGTCACGCTCGATTATTTGAAGAAAAAATATCCGGATTATAAAATCCTGTTTTTAATGGGAACGGATATGCTCGCATCGTTCGATAAGTGGAAATATCCCGAAAAAATACTCTCGCTTGCCACGCCGCTGCTTTGCGAAAGAACGGGCGACGGGGAAACGAAAGAGATGACGTTGCGGCGGTTCAAAGAGAAATTCGGCGTTGAAGCATGCTCTTTAAGTTACGTCGGAAAAGAGGTTTCGAGCAGCGAAATCAAGTTCGGAATTATGCTTGGTCTGCCGACCGATGGTATGCTGAAAAATGCCGTTAACGAATATATAGGCAGACATTCGGTGTATAAAGCGGACAAGTTTTTCGCTTTCGTCAAAGAGAACGAAAAGCCGAAAAGGGTTGAGCATACGCTCGGCGTTATGCTCATGGCAAAGGAAATCGCCGCGCGCGAGGGCGTTTCGCAAAGCAAGGCTCTTCTCGCCGCTCTTCTGCACGATTGCGGCAAATATTTAAGTCCCGAAGATTATCCCGGATGCGAGATTCCCGACGGTACGCCCGAACCTGTGATTCATCAATATCTCGGCGCGTATATCGCGGAAAAAGTTCTCGGCGTGGAGGACGAAGAGATTATCGACGCAATTCGTTACCACACGACGGGCAAACCGGATATGACGCTTTTGGGAAAGATAATTTTCACCGCCGATATGATCGAACGCGGCAGAAATTATGACGGCGTGGAAAATTTAAGACAAGCAACAAAAGAGAATTTTGAAAACGGTTTTAAAGCGGCTCTTCGCCGCTCGCTCGAATTCGTCACCGAATCGGGCAGACCGGTTTGCGGGCTTACGAAAGAGGCCTATGACTATTATTTCAAACAGGAGAAACAAAATGGAAGCAATTGAAAAAGCAAAAATAATCTGCGACGTACTTTCGTCGAAAAAGGCTTACGACATAATCAGGTTGGACGTTAAGGAAAAAACCGTTCTTGCCGATTATTTCGTTATCTGTAGCGGAAAATCTTCAACGCAGGTGCGCGCTTTGGCTGATTACGCTATCGACGAGGTCGAAAAGAACGGCGGCGAAGTCCGCAGAAAAGAAGGTATGGACGAGGGCAGGTGGGTAGTCGTCGATTTCGGCGACGTTATTCTGCACGTTTTCAACGACGAAACTCGTCTTTTCTATCATCTTGAAAGGCTTTGGTCTGACGGAAAGAACGAAGAGAAAATCGATTCCTGAAAATTTTATCGTAAAAAGGACAGGCGAGGTTCTGCGACGGATATTTTACGGCGGAATTTAACGGCAAAAAAACGGGGCGGAGTTATCGCTCTTCCCATAGAGATTTTATTAAACTCGACTTTTTAAAGTCGAGTTTCTTTTTTTATATATAACAATTTGATTTTTTATTTGATATTTGATATAATAATTTAAATAAAAGATAAATAGTTACGGGGAAAATATGTCTTATCAGTCTACATTGAACGAATATCTTCAAGTAATCGTTGGAAAAAAATTAGAAAAGTTGAACCTTGCTTGTGAAATGATGATGTTCTCATTTGAAGACTATGCTTTTCACGCATTAGGCTTAACAAGAATTATTCAAGATAATGATATCCTTGTAACGACTCTTGATTATCAAAATTGGGATAGGGAAAATGATGAGAATAACGACGAATCGTATTTTGTAAAAAAACACCGCGATAAGATTGAAGGTGGTGTTGTAATTTCGGTAAGTGTTCCCCCTTTATACGACGTTGAAATTGTTATGGATAATGGTATAAAAATCGAATTGTTTGTTAAAAATGGTTATAACCATTTTGATGATGAAAATGAACAATGGGTATTTTTTAGACAAGATGACCATGCTCACCCTTTTATTAGTGTGTGGAGCAAATCTGTGGATATAGAAACAAACTGGTAATCTTTTAATTACAAACCTATATTTCTTTTATGGATAATTTTTTATAAAGTGTAGCACGCTATACTTTGCAAGCAAAGTTGTGTGTTTTTCAAAGCAAAAATGAAAAGACTAACGAAAATTTTCGTTAGTCTTTTATAATGCTCTAAAAAATCCCTATGGGAACTGCGTTTTTACGTTGTTTGTTATTTGTCGGTTTTAACGTCTATAGGCATGCCGCAATAAGGGCATGTCGGGTTGGCTTCGTCGGAAAAATAATCGACCGGAGCGCCGCAACTCGGGCATTTCGCGCGGAGCGCGGTTCTGGCGGCTTTGGCGTTGTTGTTGTAAAACAACTTTTCGCCGTCGAACAACAAACCCGTTATATATCTTTTTTCGATTGCCGTCCGGATATCGTTTCTGACGATTTCTTCGTTCTTACCGGTCTGAACGGCGATGTCCTTAACGCTATAAATATGTTCGGACATAACGCATTGAACGGTGTGATTCAGCGATACCGCCGAGCCGTAAAGGGAAAAGATAATCGGGCAAGCGTAAAAATCGAACGCGGTGAAAACGATTCCCATAACGAGAATAAGCGTGTTTTTCCCCGCGCCGATAATAATCATCGGTATGCCGCCGACCAGAAGGATGGCGGAAAGTATTCCAAAAAACAATAACGTACGGATTTTCTTTTTCATAGTTGATATTATATACCGAAATGTTTTTTATGTCAACCATTATTCTTTGATTGCATGCCAGACAAGAATAATACGAACCGTGGTCTGACGGCGAGTTTTTGACTAATACGTCGTTACGCTCGCGGCTTATACGTCAAGTATTAACCCGTTCGCGTGCCTCGTCTTAGCCTAAAAACTCACCGTCAGACTCGCAACCGACCAAAGCGCCGATATTTTCGATGATTTTTGACAAAGGCGAACGCAGACGTACTTGCCGTACTTCAAGCGAGAATTTGGCAAAAAGTGCGAAAATTGCGGCGTTTTGGCAAGGTTCGTTTTAATCTTGTCTGGCATAGTCGCGGCATAAAAAATTATAAAGAGAAAACCTGCCGTTAAACAACTTATAGACGACTTTTTGCGGATTGATTATAAAAAATCTTCTGCTTATAAAAATTTCTTCAAACGGTCCTCGTAAGTTTCTTCGAGGTCGGTAAGTTCTCTTGCGAAATCTTTAACCGTATCCGAAACGGGATCGTTGTTGTTTAAAATTTCGTGAAGTTCGGTTATACCCATAACGGTGCCTTTTATCATAAGTTCGGCAACGTGCGAAGCCGAATCGTCCGTAAGCGTGTTCATTTTAACCGATGCGAACATAACCGCCTTTTTAAGCGGGTTGATGTCCTTCGTTTCGGTGGACGTTTCTTTCATATAGGATGAAAGTCTGCCGATATATTTTTCGTAGCCGTCGTATTCGTCGGCGAGTTCCTTGCGCATATTTTCGTCGCTCACTTCGTTCACTATATCCGAAATCGTCTGCAACGCTATGTGCGCGTTTTTATAAAGCGAAACGAGAACCTCTTTGTCGATGTTGATTTGTTCCATAAATAACTCCTTTGGAATAACTCCTTTTTGCCGGCAGATTTGTCCGAACGCAATCTCTTTCGGCTAAAAACAGTATGGTTTAAATGAAAAAAACAATGCAAAAACAATTGACAAAAAGATTTTTATGATATATAATCGTAAAGAACCGCTCGGAAAGGGAAGAAAGCTGCGTTTTAACGCCCCCGCGCTCCGGCGAGATTAGACAGGAGGTCTATTTTTCAATGTACGCAATCATCGAAAACGGAAGCAAACAGTACAGAGTTTCTGACGGCGACGTTGTTAACTTCGAAAAACTCGACGCTAACGTCGGCGATAAAGTCGAATTCAACGTTTTGCTTGTATCGGATGAAAACGGAATCAAGGTCGCGAAAGACGCGGCAGGATTCAAGGCAGTTGGCGAAGTAACCGCTCAGGCGAAGGACAAAAAGGTCATCGTCTTTAAGTACAAAGCCAAGAAGAATGAGAGAAAAAAGCAGGGTCACAGACAGCCGTTCACTTCGGTGAAGATTGTCGGGATCGTTGCGAAGTAATAAAGGGAGGCGGTAATATGTTGTTTTTCAGATTATTTGCGCACCACAAAGGAATGGGAAGCACGAAGAACGGACGTGACAGCAACGCTAAACGTCTCGGAGCAAAACGTGCCGACGGTCAGGAAGTTCTTGCGGGAAATATTCTCGTAAGACAGAGAGGAACTAAAATCCATCCCGGTAACAACGTCGGAATCGGAAGCGACGATACTTTGTACGCTCTTGTCGACGGAGTCGTCAGATTTGAAAGAGTCGGAAAAGACAAGAAACAGGTCAGCGTTTACGCTGCCGAATAATTATTCGACGGAAAGGCAAACTCGTTTTCGGGTTTGCTTTTTTTTGCCCGAAAAGCAGAATCGGACGGCAACGGACTTAATATTTTTTGTCCGAAAAGCGGAATCGTACGGCAACGGACTTAACGTCTTTCGCCCGAAAAGCGGAATCGTACGGCAACGGACTTAATGTTTTCGTCCGGAAACGGCGACGATAAGCCGGGTGTCGGCGGGACAAGCGCCGAAGTTAAAATACGAAAGGAAAAATTATGTCATTGATAAAAATTGAAACCGACGGCGAATTTTTCAACGCTAAGGATACGCTCGAATGTGGGCAAATCTTTCGCTATAAGCCGATTAACGACGGTTTTTTAGTTCAATCGGGCGATAAATGCTGCGTGGTTGAAAACAAAGGGAGCGTTGCCGGAATTTTATGCGAAGCGAGCGACGAAGATTATTTCAGAAATTACTTCGATCTGGACACCGATTATTCGGCGATAGTCCGCCGCGCGGAAAACAGCGGTTACGCGGTTGTGAGGGAGGCGGCGAGGCGCGCCCGCGGCGTGAGGATTTTGCGCCAGAACACGGAAGAAATGCTGTTTTCCTTTATCATTTCACAAAATAATATGATACCGAGGATCAAAGCGATAATCGAACGCACCGCGAACGCTCTCGGAGAAAAACATATTTTCAACGGTGAAGAATATCACGCCTTTCCGACGGCGAAAACGCTTTCCGCAAAGGACAGAGATTTCTATTCCGGACTCGGTTACGGTTACAGAGCCGACTACATACCGTCCGTCGCGAAGGCTATAACGACCGGCGAAACGAATTTGTCGGCAGACGGGCTTTCCACGGCGGAACTCAGAAAAAAACTCATCGCGCTGAAGGGCGTCGGGCCGAAAGTCGCCGATTGCGTCGCGCTTTTCGGTTATCACCGCACGGACAGTTTCCCCGTCGATACCTGGATTGAAAAACTTTACAAAGAAGATTTCGGCGGAACGCTCACCGACCGCAAAAAAATAGCCGACTTTTTCCTTTCGATTTTCGGCGAGGATTCGGGTTACGTTCAGCAGTACGTATTCTACTATAAACGCAGTCTTGAAAAAGCGTGACGGACGTTTGGCGAATTGAAAATAAGCGTATACGAATTGAAAATAAGCATATACGATTTGAAATTAAGTATATACGAATAATCAAAATAAACGAATTAAAACGCAAGAATTTTATTGCGTTTTTTTTCATTTAATGGTATAATTTTTATGATGGAGGAGTAGGCAAAATGCCGTTGCCGCGAAAGACGCAACCAACGCGGAAAGGCGCGAAAAAATTGCAAATTCCCTGTCGGCAACCATTAAAATACCAAAAGGTGAACAATGAAAAATATAACCGAAAGATTAAAGGGTGATCTCAGAGATTACAGACCGATTCCGTTCTGGAGTTGGAACGACGACCTTCAGCCCGAAGAACTCGTGCGTCAGATAGGCGTAATGCGCGATAAAGGCATAGGGGGGTTCTTTATGCACGCGAGAGGCGGGCTGAAAACCGAATATCTCAGCGAAAGATGGTTCGAGTGCATCAAGGCTTGCGTTGACGAAAGCAAAAAAGTCAACATGAACGCCTGGAGTTACGACGAAAACGGCTGGCCGAGCGGGTTTGCCGGAATGAAACTTCTTGAAGATAAGGCTAATCACGAGAAATATCTCGAAAAAAAAGTGAACGATTCTTTCGACGCTTCCGCAACCGCGGTTTATTTTCTCGGCGCGGACGATAAACTCGTCAGGACGGAAAAGCCGCTCGGCGAGGGAAAATACGTCAACGTTTATCTTAAAACGAACCCGTCCGTCGTCGATATTCTCGATAAAACGATAGTCAGGAAGTTTATCGACCTCACTCACGAAAGATACAAAAAAGAATGCGGCGAAGATTTCGGCAAATATATGCTCGGATTTTTTACGGACGAACCGCAATATTACAGGTGGTCCACTCCATATTCGCCCGTTCTCATTCCTTATTTCAAGGAAAAATACGGCGTGGATTTGTGGTCGGAACTCGGAAAACTCTTCGTCGATTGCGACGGCGCGTATGCGTTCAGATACAGATACTGGAGCGCGATGCACGAGTTTTTCATCAACAGTTTCGTCAAGCAGATTTACGACTGGTGTAACGAAAACGGCTGTCAACTTACGGGGCATGCCGTCGAAGAATCGTGCTTGTGCACGCAGATGTGGTGTTGCGCGGGCGTGATGGATTTTTACGAATACGAGCATATTCCGGGAATCGACTGGCTCGGCAGATATATCGGTACCGAACTCGAACCCAAGCAGATCGGCTCGGTTGCGGAACAACTCGGCAAAAAGCACGTTTTAACCGAAACGTTCGCGTGTTGCGGGTGGGACGTTACGCCGCAGGAACTCAAACGCATCGCCGAATGGCAGTACGTGAACGGCGTAAATCTTATGTGTCAGCATCTTTCCGCTTATTCTATAAGAGGGCAGAGAAAGAGAGATTACCCGAACACCTATTCCGAACATATGGCGTGGTTCGACAAATTCAGGGAATTCAACGACTATTTCGCCTCGCTCGGATACATGCTTTCGGAAAGCAAAAACAGAGTGAACGTTCTCGTTCTTCATCCGATAAAGTCCGCGTATCTTACGTATGACAGGGACGTGGATTATCTTTCGATAAAGGACGTCGAAGATTCGTTCACCCGCACGGTGGAGAAATTCGGTTCGGAAAACATCCCGCACCACTACGGCGACGAAAATATAATCAGACGTCACGGAAAAGTCGAAAACGGCAAATTCATCGTCGGTGATTACGCTTATGATTACGTTTATATTCCCGAGATGAAATCTATGGATAAGTCCACGCTCGACCTTCTGACAAGGTTCACCGCGCAGGGCGGAAAACTCGCCGTCGAAAACGGACTTCCGCAATATCTCGAGGGTGAAAAGTACGCGTTTGACGAACTTAAACCGAATTGCAGTTTTGCGGATATCGAAAAATCGGTCGAATATAAAATCGATACGAACGGCGGCAATATCAGGTCGGCTTACAGGGACGGCGAATTCGGCAGATTTCTTTACGTGGTAAACATCGGCGAAAAGGACGCGGAAATAGAGGTGAAACTCAACTCGAAATATCCTTACGGTTACGACCTTGAAAAACTCGAAAAATATCCGCTCGTTTTGAAGAACGGGAAAGTCTGCCTCAAACTCGAAGAGGGCGGTTCGGCGATTATCTTTGAAAGCGACGAGCCTTACGCCCCCGTGAAGTTCTACGACGGCAAGTATATCGATATGTCAGGCGAATGGAAGATAGCGGAAACGCCTTTGAATTCGCTCACGATAGACAAGGCGCAACTTTCTTTCGACGGGGTGAATTACGGTAAAAAAGCGTATATCCCGGCGATATTCAACGACCTTATTTCCAAAAAATACGTCGGAAAAATTTACCTTAAATACGTTTTCGAGGTAAAAGAAAAAACCGATAAAATGTTCCTCGAATGCGAGAGAATGGACATTAAAGAGTGTTTGGTCAACGGCAACGCGATCAAACTCGAAAAAAAAGGTTTGCTCGACAGAAGTTTTCTCACCGGCGATATCGCAAACAAAGTCGTCGTCGGCGAAAACGTCGTGATTTTTACTATCGATTTTTATGAGAGCGAGCACGTTTATTTCGTTCTTTCGGACGTTACGCCCGAAAAAGAATCGCTCAAAAATTGTCTTTCTTACGATACGGAACTCGAAAGTATTTACATTCGCGGAAATTTCGCGGTTAAGGATGACGAGTTAAAAACCGTAAACGATATGATCATGCTTTCGGACGGCGGGTATTATATCGCTAAGCCCAAAACCACGATAAACGCCGCGAACTTCACCAAGGACGGTTATCTGTTCTTTATGGGCAAGTTGAAAATAGAGAAGAAACTCGTTATCGAAAACGGGGCTTCCGCTTTGAAATTTACAGGAAGATTTACGGTAATCGACGTGTATGTCGACGATAAATTCGTTAAAACCGCAATGTTCGACCACGTAGCCGACCTTGCGGCGTTTGCCGACGGAAAGGAGCATACCGTAACGCTCGTGGTTTACGGCAGCAACAGAAATATTTACGGTCCGCATCACTTCAAAAATGAGTACGAGCCGCTCAGCGTTTCGCCCTGGACGTTCGATCTCACGGGCGCGTGGAAAGACAATTACGAAAGCGATTTCTACAGAGAAAACTATTCTTTCGTTAAATTTTCCATCATTTAAAGTCGACACAACAATCAGTACAATCAGTTTTGAAGAGGTATTATGAAAAAAACAAAAATCGTATGTACGTTAGGCCCGTCGAGTTGCACGAAAGAAGTTATTTCGGCAATGTACGATGCGGGCATGAACGTTTGCCGTCTTAATTTTTCGCACGGAACGCACGAGGAACACGCCGCAAAAATAAAGATTATTAAAGAATTGCGTGAAGAAAGGGGAATTCCGCTTCCCATTCTTCTCGACACGAAGGGTCCGGAATTCCGTACCGGCAGATACGAAAACGGCAAAATTACGTTAAGCGCCGGCGACGAATTCACTTTCACCACCGAGAATATCCTCGGCAACGAGAAAAAAGTATCCGTCAATTACCCTTACTTATGTGAAGTTCTCAAAAAGGGCGACACGATTTTGCTGAATAACGGACTTATGGAGTTCGAGGTTCTCTCGGTTTCGGATAAGGAAGTTAAAACCGTGGTTAAAATCGGCGGAGAAACCCGCGACCACAAGAGTATGTTCTTCCCGAATAAGGATCTTAAACTTGACTTTTTGTCCGAGCAGGACAAGAGCGACCTTTTGTTCGGGATAGAGCAGGGCATAGATTTCATCGCTCTTTCGTTCGTTTCGGAAAAAGCGAATATCGACGAAGTGAGAGAGTTTTTGAACGCGAACGGCGGCGATGGAATCGATCTTATCGCCAAAATTGAAAACAGTTCGGGCGTTAAAAATCTCGAGAGCATAGTCAAGGCTTCGGACGGAGTTATGGTTGCGAGAGGCGATCTCGGCGTGGAACTTCCTTACGAAACCATCCCCAACGTTCAGAAGAGGATGATAGACGTCTGCCGTATTTTAGGCAAAAGATGTATCACGGCGACCGAGATGCTCGAGTCTATGATTCATAGCCCCCGCCCCACGAGAGCGGAAATTTCCGACGTGGCGAACGCCGTTTACGACGGCACGAGCGCGGTTATGCTTTCGGGTGAAACTGCGGCGGGCGAATATCCCGTCGAAGCCGTGAGAGCGATGGCTAAAATCGTAGAGCAGGCAGAGAAGAACGATGAATATCTTCAGATTATTCCCGACGATCAGTTCGTGATCTCCTCGCCCGTTCAGGCTTTGTCACATTCGGCGTGTACCTTGGCTCGCGATCTCAACGCGAAGGCGATCGTCGTCTGCACTCACACCGGGCTGACGGCGAGAATGGTTTCGCGTTTTCGTCCGTCGATTCCTATAATCGGGCTCACCACAAGCGAAAAAGCGTTCAGAAAACTCGCTTTGTCCTGGGGAGTCGTGCCTATGATGATGGAAAAATTCGATTCCGTAGACGTACTTTTCTATTTTGCGAAACAAGCCGCAAAAACCAGCGGGCTTGCGAAGAAAGGCGAAAGAGTTGTTTTAACGGGCGGCACGCCCACCGATCACGGCGGGAATTCCAGCCTGATAAGCATCGACGTTGTGTAAGTCTGATTGTTAAAGTTCGGGCAACAACGTCGGAAACCGCGTCGCATTAAAAGTTAAATCCACGCGTATAAGTCGATTAACACGGCTTATACGCTTTTTATTTGTCAAACAAAATTCCGGGGATTCCGTTTATCGTCACTATCGTAAAACTCTTGAAAAAAAATTCGGAATGTGATAAAATACTTACATAAACAATCGGCGGAATAACGTGCCGTTCAGGATTTGAAATTCTTGTGGCGTTCCGCGATACGGAGTCTGATTTTGACAAAAAAACTATTGCTTGTAACTTCGCCGCCCGCTTGCGGCAAAACAAGGCTGTCAAGACGTATAGCAACCGAACTTTACGGCTCGGTTTATCTCGACAAGGACAGCCTTATTCCGCTTTCCAAACAGATATTCGCCGTTGCGAGAAAACCTTATAACCGCAGTTCGGAGTTTTTTAAACGCGAAATACGCGACTATGAATACGAAGCGATTTTAGCGATTGCGGCGGAGGCATTGAAATATAACGATACGGTTATTCTCAACGCGCCGTTTACTTCGGAACTGCGCGACGAAAACTATATGAACAGGCTGAAGAGGAGAGCGAATTCCGCGGGGGCAAACCTCGTGGTGATATGGATCGAATCGGACGCGGAAACCTGCTACGCGAATATGAAACGCAGAGGTTCGGACAGAGACAGATGGAAACTTTCGCACTGGGACGAATACGTTAAAAACGTAAATTTTCTCCCGCCGCAGAATTTCGGCGACGCGCTTATCGTTTATAACGGAAGAAACAACGGCAACGGCGCGGACGGAGCAGGGTTCGAGAGTTTGATTGCCGAGATAAAAGCGGTGAAATAAAAAGCGAAAACCGCTTTGAAAACGTAAAAATAAAAACGGGCGGCTTGATGAAACGTCAAGCCGCCCGAATATTTTAATCAAAGGAATTTTAAAGGCTTGCCAAGCGATTTTCAATCATCAATCGGGCAAGCCTTGTTTTTAAATTGTTGTGAATACGACTGAAATTTCAGGCGCGATTTTATTCCGTAATTACAGCGGTTTCGGCAAAACGCTTCGCGGAATCCAACGCCTTTTCGCACTGGAATCTGGCGGCGTATTGCTCGCTCGTGACAATCGTTCTGCCCGAAGGCGCGGTAATCTTGAAAACAAACTTGCCCGATTTGTTTGCGGTTACGGTAACGTTGTCCGCCGCAAGGCTCTTCTTTATCGCGGTTATGCCGTTTTTAAGCCCGATTTCGGACGTGTAAAGGGGAGTGGTGAGAAGAATTCCGCCGTTCGACGCGCGCAGTTTCGCGAAGAGTTTTCCGTCTTCGGTCTTTTCAACTTTCCATTTGCCGAGGTACGCGCTCTTTCTCGCTTCTTCTTTCGCCTGAACGTTTTGTTCGGGTTCTTCCTTAACCACGGGCTTTTTGACGAGCAGTTTGGTGACGGGTTTCGCGTATTTGCTCTTTTTATGAATAGGCGTTGCCGGAATACCGTCGTTATAAATATCTCTCGGTATGCGAATGACCTTTTCGTCGTTGGCAGGTTCGGTCGCAACCTTTTCCGTAACTTCTTCGGGTGTTTCTTCGGGTGTTTCTTCGGGTGTCGGTTCCGCTATTGTTTCGGTCGGTTCTTCAACTGCTTCGTCTGCCGTCGGTTCTTCGCCCGCGCTTTCTTCGGCGGGTTCGGTTGTTTCGATTGATTCTTCGGTTTCAGCCGGTTCCGTTGCCGCGGTTTCTTCTGTTTTCGCCGTGTCTGTCGCTTCTGCTTCTGCTTCTGCTTCTGCTTCGGAAACGGTGGCGGCTTCTTCGGCTTCTTCCACTTCCGCGATAACCTCTTCCGAGAGTTTCTTATCTTCATCGCTTATAGCGGTTTCCAGGCTTTCCAGAGCAACGGACGCGTCGTTTTCCGCAGATGCGGTTTCTTCCGCGACAGTTTCTTCAGTTGCGGTTTCGTCGGTTTTTTCTGCTTTTTCTTCCGCTATGGTTTCGGTAACTGCGGTTTCGTCGGGTTCTTCGGCTTTTTCTTCCGCCGGTTCCGCGGTTACGGGTTCTTCCGTCACGGTTTCCGTTCCGGGAGTTTCTTCCGTCGTTCCGGGAGTTTCTTCCGTCGTTTCGGGTTTTTCTTCCGTCGCGACTTCTTTCGTTGAAACGTATTCCGTCGTTCCGGTCTTTTCCTCTGCGGTTTCGTCGACGGGAGTCTGAACGGATTGAGCGGCCTGAGCGGTCTGAGCGGTTTCGGCGGTAATATAACCGACTTTCGCTTCCGTTTCCGCCTGAGCCTTTTCGAGAGCGAGTTTACGCTTCGCGTCCTCTTTTGCGGAGATTACCGCGTCGTCGCGTTCGCGTTCGAACTGCGCTCTGAGTTCCACGGCTTCGAGATATTCGTTTTTGGCTCTTTCGACGTCTTCTTTGGCTTGATTCAGACGAATTTCTCTGTCGGCGTCGTCGGCGGCTCTGAATTCTTCCAGAATGGCTTCCGCGTCCTTAACGCTGATTTTAACTTGCGAAGAAGCGAGTTTTTCAAGATCGTCCTCGATTTTCTTTTTTTCGCCGTTCTTTTCGGCAAGGTCGGCGTCGTAGTTTTCCTTGCGGAGAGCAAGCTCCTTTTCCACGGCTTCCGTTTTGGTTTTCAGTTCGGAGTCGCGGGCGGTTTTGGCTTCGCGCATGGCGACTATTTTTTCCGAAAGTTCGTCGTGTTCCGCTTCCGTGTCGGCGAGTTCGGCTTTAAGAGCCTTTTCGTCGTCGGGTTTCAGCCCTTTCTTTTTAAGGCGAAGAGAAACGTCGCGAAGTTTTTCGTTTGTTTTAAGCAGTTTATCGCTCTGGACGAGATACTCGCTGTCGTCCCTGCCGTACTCCGCGCGATAATCGTCGTTGATTACTTTAAGTTGCGCGTTGAGCGTGTTCTTTTTTGAAACGTAATCGAATTTGATTCTCGATATATCCTCGTTGACACCGCGCAGACGTTTTCTGAGCGAAATCGCCTTTTCTTCGTTTTCGATGTATTTTCTTATGCGGATTTTCCGTTTTTTGCCCGACTTTATCGCCGCAACTATTATGCAGGCGACGAGCGCGACGACGAGAACGCCGATTATCGCTATCTGCCACATCTCGATTTCAAGCCCGAAAAAAGCGAAAAGTGAATTGTTCAACGATACCATCGGATACCTTAATTCTGCCATAATCCGTAACCTCTTACAAAAAATATACTTAAATACTAAGTATATACTATTATCATTGTAATGTAAAAAAAAACGATTGTCAACCAAAAAAGAGAAATTCTGGCAAAACACTTGAAATTATTTTGAAAAAAAACGTGATTGTGGTATAATTCGCGTATAATTTGCGGCAGGCGTCGGCCGTCGCAGACTGATTTTGAGGTGAAAATGAAAAATTACGAAGTCGCCGTTCTGGGCGGCGGTTTTTCCGGACTTGTTTCCGCAATAATTCTGTCCGAATTTTTCGGCGGGGAAAACGTTCTTGTCCTCGAGAAAAACGACCGCGTCGGGAAGAAAATTCTCGCCACGGGCAACGGCAGAGGCAACGTGTCCAACAGCGACGTTTCGGCGGAAAATTATCACTCGTCCGGGGTGATGACGGATGTGGCGAACACTCTCGAAAAATACGGCAATAAGTCGATTATCGCCTTTTTTCGCTCGCTGGGCGTGCCTGTCACGGCGGACGGCGACAGGATTTATCCCGCGAGTTTGCAGGCTAATTCGTTGCTCGATTCCATGCGCGCGAAACTCGAATATCTTAAAACGGATATAAAAACAAACGCCGAGGGTTTGAAAATCGATTGTGAACGCGGACGTTACGTTATCCGTACGGCGAGCGGAGAATTTGCCGCGAAGAGAGTGGTTTTCGCAACGGGCGGCAAAGCAGGAAAGCAATACGGAACCGACGGCAGCGCGTTTGAAATATTAAAAGAACACGGGGTGAAAATCACGCCGCTTTCTCCCGCAATCGTTCAGTTAAAAACGGAAACGGAGTGGATCAAGGGGCTTAAAGGACTGAAAGAAAAGGCTCTCGTCACCGCTTACGACGGCGAAAGACCTCTTAAAAGTTTTGTCGGCGACGTCCTTTTCACCGATTACGGCGTGAGCGGAAACGCGGCGTTTTACCTTTCGTCCTATCTCGTCGGGGCAAAAGATCCGCAGATTTCGATTTCGTTCACGGGAATGGAACAGACGGAACTCGCCGATTTTCTCAAGGAAAAAATCGCATCGCTTCCTTACGTCGCCGCAGACGACGTTCTTTCGGGCGTCATCAATAAACAGATAGGTAAAGCGATTGTGAAAAGGAGCGGAGTTAAAATCGCGGACGAACGTTCTATGGAAAGAATTGCCCGCGTCGCGAAAGATTTTAGATTGAAGGTTGCCGGAACGCTCGGTTTCGATTACGCTCAGGTCACGCGCGGCGGGGTTGCCGCCGAAGAACTCGGCGACGGTTTTGAATTGAAAAAGATGCCCGGGGTTTACGTTGCGGGCGAAGCGACGGACGTGGACGGCGATTGCGGCGGATATAATCTGCAATGGGCGTATTCGTCGGCGCGCGCGGTTTGCGACAAGATAATCGCCGAAGCGGAACAATAACGATAACGCCGAAAAGAAATATGAGGATAGATAATCTTAAAATGCCGGTAACGGCAAGCGTAAACGACGTCCGTCGGGCTGCGGAAAAACGCGCGGGGATAAAAAACGCGCCTTATTTCAGTCTTTTAAAAAAGTCCGTCGACGCGCGCGACAAAAATAATATATTATGCGTTTACAGCGCGGAAGTTTCGCGCGAGCCGTTGCTTCCACCCGAAAAGCCGCGGTTAAAGCAGGCGGAAAAACGCGTCGACGTAATCATCGCGGGGTTCGGTCCTGCGGGAATGTTCTGCGCGTTATATCTTGCGAGGGCCGGTTTCAAGCCCGTTGTTTTAGAGCGCGGAAAGAACGTTGACGAAAGGCAGAAGTCGGTCAATAAGTTCGTTAACGAGGGTTTTCTGGACGTAAACAGCAACATTCAGTTCGGCGAGGGCGGCGCGGGAACGTTCTCGGACGGCAAACTCAACACGGGTGTGAATCACCCTTTGATTAAAACCGTTCTGCGCGATTTCGTGGAACACGGCGCGCCGGAAGATATCGAATATCTTGCCAAGCCGCATATCGGCAGCGACAGACTCCCCGCCGCGGTGAAGAGTATCCGCGAGGAAATAGAACGCCTCGGCGGTAAGGTTTTGTTTTCGCATAAACTCGAAAAAATCAACGTCACGGGCGGCAAGGTGACTTCAGTAACGGTCAACGGTAACGATATGAAAGCGGACGCGGTGGTTACGGCGATAGGTCACAGCGCGAGGGATACGTTTTATTCCTTGCTCGGCTCGGGCGTGACTATGGAAAGAAAGGCTTTTGCCGTCGGCGTGAGAATAGAGCATAAAAGAAGAGATATCGACGTGGCTCAGTACGGTGAAAAATTCGCCGATCTTCTGCCCGCTGCGGATTACAGGCTTGCCAGCCATAAGGGGAACAGGGGCGTTTTTACGTTCTGTATGTGTCCGGGCGGCTACGTTATGCCCGCTGCTTCGGAAGAAGGAATGGTCGTCACCAACGGAATGAGTCTTTACGCAAGGGACGGCGAAAACTCCAACAGCGCGGTTTTGTGCGAGGTTTATCCTGCGGATTTTTACGACGGAATTCTCGGCGGAGCGGAACTCCAGCGCGACGTCGAAAGAGCGGCGTTCCGCCTCGGCGGCGGGGATTACAAAGCCCCCGTTCAGACGGTTAAGGACTTCTTCGACGGCAGGCGCTCGGAGCGGCTTTATGGCGTTAAACCGACTTATAGCCGCGGATTTGAACTTTCCGACCTCAACGAAGGCATTCCGCGTTTTATCTCGGATAACCTTAAAACCGGCATAAAAGATATGGGAGCAAAACTGAAAGGTTTCGACAGCGGCGAGGCGGTTCTCACGGGTTACGAAACGAGGTCGTCCAGCCCGGTGAGAATTCTGCGCGGCGATAACGCGGAGAGCGTTTCCGTTGAAAATTTGTTCCCTTGCGGCGAGGGTTGCGGTTATGCCGGCGGAATAATGAGCGCGGCGGTGGACGGAATCAAAACGGCGATCGCCATTGCGGATAAGTTCGGCGCGGACAAATCGGCAAAATAAATTCCGGACGAACAAATTGAAAGCGATTACAAAAAAACGAAAACCGTCGGGAATCGGAGCGAAAAACTTTTTATCTTTCGTTTCGGTTTCCGGCTTTTTTTTGTTTACTTTTTTGAATGTTTATAATATAATACTATATATAAGCATTTGCGCGCGGGATTTATCAAGTAATAGAGTTTATCAAATAGAGTTTATCAAGTAATAGAATTTATCAAATAGCAGAATTTATCAAGTAAAGTTTATTGAATTTTAACTGTTTAGTAATTTTCAAATTTTTCGGAGAAACAAGAAGTAAATGGAAATCGAGTATTTAGGTCATTCGTCTTTTTTTCTTAAAGGTAACGAGAAAAGCGTCGTAACCGATCCGTTCGACGGCGTGGGCTACGCTATGAAACGCGTCGAGTGCGATTATTGCCTCGTTTCGCACGAACATTTCGACCATTGTTACACGGACGGCGTGAAGTGCCGCAAAATAATCAGAAACAGCGAAGACGGTTTCGTCGTAATCGATTCTTATCACGACCACAATCTCGGCGCGCTTCGCGGGAAAAACAGAATTTTCCTTTTCTCCGTGGACGGAATAAAATTTTGTCATATGGGCGATATCGGCGAGTATTATTCCGACAGGCTCATAGAGGAAATCGGCGAGCCGGACGTGCTGTTTATTCCCGTCGGCGGGAATTACACGACGGACGGCAAAGAGGCGGCAAAGTTCGCGGCGGCGATCAAAGCGAAAATAACCGTACCTATGCACTATAAAACAAAGAGATGCGAAATCGATATCGACGGCGCGGAAGATTTTCTGATGCGCATGCCGAACGTGATTAAAGTTCCCGAAAAAATCGAACTTACCAAGGAAACGCTTCCGAAGTTCGAGAGCGTGTTCGTCTTTGACGATAAAAAATTTTGAGAGGTTAGAAATGGCTGACAATTGCACGATGACGAAGTATACCGAAGAATACCTGAAAGCGAAGAGCATTTACGATCTGAGGAAAATTTTAAGAGGACTCGGCGGAGTTCCGGGAGGAAAAGGCAAAGCCGATCTTATAGCGGCTGTGTTGTCTATTCAGGAAAACGCCGTTGTTCCAAATCGCAGCACAAGGGGCAGAAAACCGCTCGAAATGAAGGAATACGCCGAAAACTTTGAAAAGAAGGTTTTGAGCGAAAAGGAAGAGCCGGTTAACGGCGGATTTCCCGGGTTGCTTCCGGGCGGAAATCCGGAGGAACTTTCCGAAACAAAACAAAGCAACGGAGAAAAACGCGGCGCGCAACGGCCCGACGGGTTATCCGTGGCGAATTTTTCCGATTCCGAACCCAAGGACGAAGGCGCGCCTACGGACGTTAAAGCCGAGGGCGTTCTGGAACTTCACCCCGACGGTTACGGATTTTTAAGAGCGGCTAATTACGAGTGTACGACGAAGGACGTTTTCGTCGCAAGACCGCTCGTCAAGCAATACGGATTACGTCGCGGCGATTTTATCGTCGGAACGAGTGCGAAACTCCGCGAAACGGGCGCCGCCGCGCTCAGAACGGTTTACTCGGTGAACGGATATTTCCCCGAAAAACTTTTCCGCCGCCCCAATTTCGACGATCTGACGGCGAGATATCCTTGCGAGAGATTCACTCTCGAGAAAAAGGACTCGGAGTTCGATCTTTCGATAAGGTCGATGGATTTGTTCTGTCCGATAGGCAAAGGGCAAAGAGGGCTTATCGTCGCGCCGCCGAAAGCCGGCAAGACGACGCTTCTGAAGAAAATAGCCAATTCCATAGGCGACAATTATCCGTCCGCTCATCTGATAACCCTTCTTATCGACGAAAGACCGGAAGAAGTCACCGATATGAGAGAGAGCGTGAAGGGCGAGGTGGTTTATTCCACGTTCGACGAAACGGCGGAGCATCACATAAAAGTTTCGGAACTCGTCATGTGGCGAGCCAAGAGGCTTGCGGAACTTGGCAAGGACGTGGTTATCCTTCTCGATTCGCTCACCAAACTCGCGAGGGCGTATAACTCAACCGTGCCGTCGTCAGGCAAAATTCTTTCGGGCGGTATCGACCCGATCGCGCTCCAGCCGCCGAAAAAATTCTTCGGTTCGGCTCGGAATATCGACAACGGCGGAAGCCTTACGATAATCGCGACCGTTCTCGTTGAAACGGGCAGCAGAATGGACGACGTTATTTACGAGGAATTCAAAGGAACGGGCAACATGGAACTTATGTTATCCCGCCAGCTTTCCGAACGCAGAATTTTCCCCGCGATAGACCTTTACAAGTCCGGCACGAGAAAGGACGAGTTGTTGCTCACGAAAGCCGAACTCGATTGCGCTTATTCCTTGCGCAGACTCCTCGCCGAGGACAGAAACGCGAGCGAAAACGTACTCGATATGATGGCGAAATGCCGCGACAACGCGGAATTCGTAAAAAGAGTTCCCGAATGGATAAAACTCGCAAGAAAGTCAAAAGAGTACCCGAACGGATAAAACCCGCAAGAAAGTCAAAAGAGTATCCGAACGGATAAAACTCGCAAGAAAGTCAAAAGAGTACCCGAACGGATAAAACTCGCAGGAAAGAAAGAGTACCCGAACGGATAAAACCCGCCGTAAAGCGATTTTACTTGAAGCGATTTTACGTTTTATCGCGAGGCTCGATATTCAACTGCATCGGCGAACGCTCCGAATATTTTTTCGGTCACGCTTTGTTCCATTCTTTCGGGGTGAAACTGAGCGCAGAAAATATTTTCGCCGTAAATCGCCGCTTCGATCGTGAGGTCGGGGGCGACGGCGACGATTTTCGCGTTGTCCGGAACGATATCCACGGCCTGACGATGCGCGGAATTCACCCGGTCGAGTTTACCGAATAATTCTCCGCATGCGGAAACGGGGTGGTAAACGTCTTGTTTGCCCATATGCCCGTTCACGGTTTTCAGCGATCCGCCGAAGAACACGTTGACGAGCTGAAAACCCCTGCATATCGCGAGAACGGGCTTGTTTTCACCGATAAAACGGTGCAAAAGATTAAATTCGAGTTTGTCTTTGACGAAATTTACGTTGCGGGCGGGAACGTCGCCGCGATAAAACGCAGGCAAAACGTCGCCGCCGCCGACGAGCAGAAGTCCGCCGTAAGCGTCAATGCTTCCCGGGGATAAAGAGCAATCGTAACCGAGCGAAACGAGATCGAGCGCGCGGAGATAAGTTTCCGGCGGACGCGGATGCGCCACGAGAACAATCGGTAAAGAGCGGTTTTCGTTTCGACTTGTAATTGATAAATCCGATATCATACGATATTTTATAAAAAACAACGAAAAAATGTGACTTTGCGGCAATTAATGCGGTAATTAAAGCGGTAATTAATGCGGCAATCAAAGAAAAGGATTTAAACGTTTATGAAAAAAATAGGAATGGTCGTCGCTCTCGAAAAGGAACTTACAGCCTTTTTAAAAGAGCAGACCGTTGAAATAAAAGAGGAAAAATCGGGCGCGTTTCACGTTCTTGAATTTAAAATCGGAGAGTGCGACGTAGTATGCGTGAAGTCGGGCGTGGGCGAAATTTTCGCGGCGGCAGCAACGCAATATCTTATTTCCGTATATAACCCCGAAGCGATAATCAACTTCGGCATTTGCGGCAGTTTAACAAAGGACCTCGGCGTGGAAAAAGTCGCGCTGGTCAAAGGCGTCGTGCATTATGCGTTCGATACGTCCGCCGTGGATAACATCGAACCGGGCAGATACGAGCAATTCGACGGCCCGATAATCCCCTGCGACGAAAAACTTCTCGCCGCGGCGAGAAAAATCTCCGGGGGCGAATTACCCGAAGTTATATGCGCGTCGGCGGATAAATTTGTTGCGGAAAGCGACGAAAAACGCGCGCTGAGAGAAACTTACGGCGCGTCCGTGTGCGAAATGGAAAGCGCGGGCGTTCTGCTTACGTGTAAAAACGCAGGCGTGCCTTGTCTTATCGTCAAAGCCGTTTCGGACGGCGAGGGCGGCGCGGAGGACTACGTGAAACTCGCGCGCAGAGCAGCGGGGCAATACGCGGGGCTTATAACGAAACTTCTGACCGATATACCCGATATGGGAATATAAACGGCGGCATAACATAAACGGCGGCATTTTTCCGATACTGAATATATGAGATTAAGAAGAAAGAAAAAACTCGGACTCGCGCTCGGAAGCGGCGGCGCAAAGGGAATGGCCCTTTTAGGCGCGCTAAGGGCGCTCGAAGAAGAAAAAATAGAATTCGACGTGGTTGCCGGCACGAGCATAGGCAGCGTTGTCGGCGCGTTATACGCAAAAGGTTATACCGTGGGCGATATGCTCAGATTAAAGGATTCGTCGGGCGTGAGAGATCCGCAGAACGTTATTATGTTTTTCCTCGGCGGGCAGGGGCTTACGGGCATTATGCGCCGCATTACGGGCGGCGCGTATTTCGACGACCTGATAAAGCCTTTCCGGGCTGTTGCGACCGACCTCGTAACGGGCGAAGAAATCGATATCGGCGCGGGCGACGTGTCCACGGCGATAGCGGCGTCGAGCGCGATTCCTCCAACGTTCCGCCCGGTGGAAAGGGACGGACGCAGACTTGTGGACGGCGCGTACGTCAACAGCGTCCCCGCGGACGTGGTTAAGTCTCTCGGCGCGGATAAAATACTCGCAATAAATCTCGGCGCGGAAAGCGGTACAAACGAAGTCATAAAGCGTTCTCTCGATTCTCTTTATCCCGGGAACGGCGTTAAACTCGGCAAAAGAAGCGAGCAGTGTTACAAGTTTTCGGATTTCGTGCTTGCTCCCGACCTGAGAAATTACACGGGCGCGGACATAACGCGGCTCGACGAGATGTACGATATAGGTTACGAAGAAGCAAGAAAAAAAATGGATTTTATAAAAGCGGCTCTCGGCGTGGATTAAAGCGGGAACCGACCGTGAAAATATAGACATATGAGAATAAATTCAAGAGAAAAAATATTCGCGCAATATTCGGTTTCGCCCGATCCGTCGATAACTCACAGGGCGTTGATTCTCGGCTGCATCGCGAAAGGAAAAACATACGTAATCAATCCGTGCCTGAACAATGAATCCCGCGCGGCTATTTCGTGTATAAAAAAATTAGGCGCGAAAGTGAAGATAAAAAACGGCGTGGTGGAAATAAAACCGCCGAAAATGCTTTCGAGCGGCGGCAGAATCGACTGCGAATGCAGTGAAACCGTGATGAGATTTTTGTGCGGAATCGCCGCGGGCAGCGGAATGAGACTCGAACTCACGGGCGACAGACGGCTCTGCCAACATTCGATGAGAAACGTAAAAGAACCGCTCGAAGCGATGGGCGCGACGGTCGCGCTGAAAAATTACAGCGTGCCGCCTATTCTCGTAGAGGGCGAAACGGTAAGACCGATAGATTATTTCCTGCCGATCGGGAGTTCGCAGGTCAAATCGTCCATTTTGCTCTGCGCGCTCACGGGCAAAGTCCGCGCTATCGTCAAAGAAGGTACGCGTTCGAGAAACCATATGGAAATCCTTTTAAAGGAAATGGGCGCGGATATAACCGTCGACGAAAAGAACAATTCCGTCGATATGAAAGAGAGCGAAATAAAGGGCAAAAAACTTTACGTCTGCGGCGATTTCACCGAGGCGGTTTATTATCTCGCGCAAGGGCTTTTAAGCGGCAGAGCGGAATGTAAAAACGTGGGCGTGAACCCCACGAGGACGCGCGTTCTGCAACTTTTCAGGAGAATGGGCGCAAAGATAAAGATTACCAACAGAAGAATGCTTTGCGGCGAACCGATAGCGGATATCGTCGCCGAAAAAAGCGACCTCAAAGCCATTCTCGTCACCGACGAAGAGGCTTATTCCGTTTTCGACGAACTGCCCGCTCTCGCCGTGGTTATGGGTATGGCGAGGGGCGAAAGCGTCATCGCCGAACATAAAGCGATTAAGGATCTCGACGCCGACCTTTTCGACGAGATTTCCGGCGCGATACGTTCCGTCGGCGGAAATTGCAGAAGATTTTCCTCGCCGGACGCGGCGGGAATAGCGATAAAGGGAGTGGAGAGATACCGCGGCGGCAACGTGAAATGCGGATATTCCGCTTCTGTCGGAATGGCGGCGGCTGTCGCTCTCACCGTATCGGAAGAGGGCGGCGAAATAGAGGACGAGTATGTGATCGACGCTCAATATCCGCAGTTTTCCGAAACTCTCGGCTTAAATTCTTTCGCTTACGTATGCAAACGTGTTCATTCGTCCGACATATCCGAAGCGCACGCTTTTCTTTTCGGCAAGTCGGGTTTAAGCAATTATTCTTTCGGCGTGAAAGAAATCCGCGCGACGAAGAAAATTTCTTCGGAAATAAAGGAGTTTGACGGGTTCGAGGTCTGCCCCGAGTTTGCAGGCGAAGCCGCGAAAAAGACGCTTAAATACAAAGGCGTTGCGAAAACCACCAAATCGCCCGACGCGGTGAAAGGCTCCGCGGGGATCGCGACCGACGGTTTTGCTCTTTCCGCCGCGCTTAAAAGAGCGCAGATCGCAACCGACGGGGCGAAAGTTCTTCTTCTCGGTTCGGGGATTGCGGCGAAAAACATAGCGGAAACGCTCATCGGCGAAAAAGCGTCGGTCAGCGTTTACGATCCGGAGAAAAGCGGCGTGGATTTAAAAAAGAAAATGAACGAGCAGGCGTTCGCGCTCGGCGAACTGTCGAAAGACGTTAAATACGATCTCATCGTCAATACCACGGCTTTCGGCGCGGGCGGCAAAACCGGAATTTCGCCGATAGACGACGAAATTATCGCGAACGCGGGGAACGTTGCCGATTTCGCGCGGGCGGAAGGCGGAACGGAATTGGAAAAACTTGCCGCCTCTCACGGGATAAAAACGATAAACGGCGAAGAACTCGCGTTTTATAAGACGTACGTCGCGGTGAGCCTGTTCTCGTCCGCAGAGCCGGATATCAACGCGGCCGCCGGACTTTACGACGAATATAAACGAGAGGAATATAAACGAGCGGAGAAACCTTCGGAATGATAAAATTACTCGGCATAAAAAAAGTATACAGGTTCGACGACAGAAAAACGGACGCGCTTAAAGGCGTTTCGGTCGAATTCCGACCTGCCGAATTCGTTTGCGTGCTGGGCCCTTCCGGTTGCGGAAAAACCACGCTTTTAAACATAATCGGCGGGCTTGACCGTTACGACGACGGTAACCTCTTCATCGGCGGAAAATCAACCGGAGATTTTTCGGACGAAGATTGGGATACGTACAGATCTAAACTCGTCGGCTTCGTTTTTCAGAGTTATAACCTTATTCCGCACCAGACGGTTATCGAAAACGTGGAAACGGCTCTCACGATAAGCGGCGTTTCGGGCGAGGAGAGGAGAAAACGCGCCATAGCCGCCCTCGTTAAGGTGGGGCTTGCGGATCATCTCAGAAAAAAACCGTCGCAACTCTCGGGCGGGGAAATGCAGAGGGTTGCGATAGCGCGCGCTATCGTCAACGATCCGAAAATGATTCTCGCCGACGAACCGACGGGCGCGCTGGACAGCAAAACCAGCGTGCTTATTATGGATTTACTCAAAGAAATTTCGCGCGACAGACTCGTCGTGACGGTTACGCATAACGACGAACTCGCCGCGAAATACGCCACGAGAACGATAAAAATGCGGGACGGACAAGTCGTTTCCGATTCCGCGCCTTATGCCGAAAAAAACGAAGCGGTCGATAAGTTCGTCGCCGGAAAATTTAATGCGGGCGATAAATCGGACGCGGGCAACAAATCCGCCGGAAAGCCGAAGAAAAAGGCGAAAGAGAGAAAATCCTTTATGTCTTACGCGCTCGCGGCGAAACTGAGCCTTAAAAACCTTGCGGGGAAAAAGGTCCGCACGGTTTTAACTTCGGTTGCGGCGGCTATTTCCGTTCTGGGAATTTCTCTCGTTATCGCCTGCACGAACGGAATAAATTCATTCGTGAATAAAATCCAGAAGGACGCGATGAGCGCGATTCCCGTAACGGTGAGCAACAACGCGGTTTACGATTCGTCGGGGACAATCAACAATTTTATGTCGGGTTATTTTGCGGATAAGGACGGCGCGTTCGATTACGAAAAGAAAGCGATATCGATAAACGCCACGCTTAAAAACGCATTCGCGCGCGCCGACGCTTCAAAAAAGCCCGTCACGGAAGAATACGTTAATTACGTGCGGGATAATCTCGATAAATCGAGAGCGACTTATACCTTGGAAAAAAGAGTGAAAAAGAACGTTTTCAAAACGGTGAACGTTCCCATTTATTCCAATCAGTCGCTTAAATATCCCATAAACGTTTTCGTGCCGACCGCCGGCTACTGGACTTGTCTGCCGGAAAACTCCGGAAAAGTGGAAGAACAATATGAAATCCTCGCGGGGTCTTATCCGACGAAAAGCAACGAACTGATGCTCGTCACCGATAAAAACGGAAGAATCACGGACCTGAATCTCGTGGCGTATTTCATCGACGTTTACGCCGCGATTTACGATTACGTGTCGGACGCGAACACTATAGAATACTCTTATGATAAAATTCTCAATTCCGAAATCGGGAAATTCTATCTCGTTTTAAACGATAATCTTTACGTTAAAAACGCCAACGAAACTTTTTCCGCGCGGGAAATTTCGCTTGAAAATTACATAAACAAACTCGATTACGTCGGCAACGGAACAAATCCCGATAAAAAATGGACGAACTCCGGCGCGGGCAACGGAACGCGCGGAAACATCGTTCTCACCGAACTTAAAAAGCAACTCGGAACGAAAGCCGTCGCGGGTTTTTCGCAAATCGCCGGTTGCGACATAAACGAGATGAAATGTTACGACGAAAATCCTTACGACGAGGAACATAATGCGGATACGGGGAAAGGTTACGAACTGAAAATAACCTGCATCGTGAAACTCAAGGGAGACACTCAGTGCGGAATGCTTGCTTCGCCTATTTGTTACACGCAGGCTCTCAACGATTACATTATAGAAAATTCGGCTTCGTCCGAAGTCGTCGCCGCTCAGAAGGAGAATACGTCGTCGAGCGTGGTCGCAGGGGCGACGTTCAGAAACCACACCGCCGCGCTCGAAAATCTCGGATACGCGGAATCGCCCACAAAAATCAACTTTTATCCGAATACGCTCGAAGATAAGGATTACCTTCTCGCCGTTCTGGACGCGTATAACGAGGGAAAAGCGGAAAGCGAAAAAACTTATTACGTGGACAACGTGGGGGCGGTTATGAACATCGTCGGAATGATTGTCGACGGAGTTGTTTCCGTTCTCGTTATCTTAACGTCCGTTTCGCTTGTCGTTTCCGCGATAATGATAGGAATAATAACTTACGTTTCGGTTATCGAAAGGACTAAGGAAATAGGCGTTTTAAGGGCGGTCGGCGCAAGAAAAAAGGACGTCGTGAGGCTGTTTATAACCGAAACCGGTATGATAGGCGCGATGGCGGGCGCGATGGGGATCGTCGTTACGTTTATAGCGGAAATTCCGCTCAACGCGGTTATGGAGAGCGTAACGGGCGTAAGTTCGCTCGTGGTTTTGTCGCCGCTTCACGTTCTCGCAATTTTAATCGGCTCGGTGATAGTAACGATTGCAGCGGGACTTATTCCGTCGCTTTTCGCCAGCAAAAAGGATCCCGTCAGGGCGTTACGGAGCGAATAATATGGAAGAAAGAAGAAAAACAAACGCCAAATTCACGCTCGCAGGTTTCGGCGCGGCGTATTATTCGGTTGCGGTGGTGTCGATTTTGCTTGCCGTAACGATTTTTTCGTTCGCGGTTCAGACGTTGTCGGGGAGTTCTTCGGCGGCGGAAAAGTTCGCGAAAACCGACGTTTACAAATATTTAAGCAACTGCGTGTCGCCGCTCGCGATAGCCGTTTCGGGGTTGATTTTCTGCAAATCGTTCGGTTGCGGAGTGAAAGAAGCCTGTTTAATAAGAAAAGCCGAGCCGAAGTTTTATCTTTACGCGGTTTTGCTTGCGGCGGCTTCGTTTTTCGGGCTTTCTTCGGTGAACGGACTGTTTATCGGTTTTCTCATAAAGGTTTTCGGCTATAATTACGTCGAATCTTCGTTGCCTGCGTTTTCTCCGATAAACGTGGTCCTGACCATCGCGACGGTATGCGTTCTGCCCGCCGTTTTCGAGGAGTTCTTTTTCAGAGGAATCTTAACGAGAAGTTTATCTTCTGCCGGCAGACTCAACGCCGCGCTTATTTCGGGACTATATTTCTCGTTGTTTCATATGAATCCGGCGCAAACGCCGTATCAGTTCATTGTCGGCTTTTGTTTCTGTCTGCTCGCGCTCGATTCGGGTTCGGTTTTTCCGACGGTTCTGGCGCACTTTCTCAACAACGCCGTCATCGTTATTTTAACTTACGCCTGCCCCTCTTTCACGAGGTTTACGGGCGTGTGGTTTATCGTTTCGCTTATATTCGGGCTTTTGTGTCTCGCCGCGTTTCTGTTTTTAACGCTGAAAGGCAAGGTTAAAGAGGGAAAAAGCGAGTACGGTTACGATTATAAAACTTTCTTTTTGTATTCCGCGATAGGCGTGGCGGGGTGCTTGCTGATGTGGATATCGATGCTTTTCGTATGATAAAAATAAGAATCGTTGCCGTGGGCAAAGTCAAAGAAAAATATTTTTCGGAAGCGATAGCGGAGTACGCCAAAAGGCTGTCGCGTTATTGCGAATTTTCGGTGGCGGAAGTAAAAGAGGAAAATTACGACAAAGCCACGCCGTCGGCAATCGAAAAAATCTTGTCGGTTGAGGGCGAGAGAATAGAAAAGGCGATAAAGGGTTTGCCCGTTTGCCTTGCGATAGAGGGCAAAAGGATTACTTCGGAGGACTTCGCCGCTTTCATAAAAAGCAAAACGGACAGAGGAGAGGGCGAAATAACCTTTATAATCGGCGGAAGTTACGGCATAGACGAGCGGATAAAAAACGCCTGCAAGGATAAAATATCCTTCTCGCCGATGACTTTTCCGCACACGCTTGCAAGGGTTATGCTTGCCGAGCAGATATACAGGGCTTTTACGATAATCGCGGGAGCGGAATACCATAAGTGAGCGGAGAACGATAAATGAAAAGCGAAAAGGAAAGATTTATGGCGCTTGCTTTGAAGGAAGCGGACAAAGCCGAAAAAAAAGAAGAAGTACCGATCGGTTGCGTAATCGTCAAGGACGGAAAAGTCGTGGCGAGGGCGCATAATCTCAAACAGACGAAAAGGCTTGCCACGGCTCACGCCGAGGTCCTCGCGATAGAAAAGGCTTGCCGGAAACTGAAAGACTGGCGGCTGGAGGACTACGAAATTTACGTAACGCTCGAGCCTTGCGCCATGTGCGCGGGGGCGATTGCGAGCGCGCGGATAAAAAAGACTTATTTCGGCGCGTACGAACCGAAAGGCGGCGGAGTTGAAAGCAAGTTCCGTATCTTAACGGAGAGCGGACTTAACCACGTCACCGAATACGAAGGCGGGGTTCTGGAAAAAGAATGTTCCGAAAAGATAAAGACGTTTTTCAAAACCCGCAGAAAGTGACGGGACAATAGAATTAAAATGAAGTGACAATAAAATTAAAAGTAACCTAGGGATTCCATTCGTTATCACTAATTACCGAAAAGGCGTCTTTTTCGCCATTT
>URKE01000002.1 GCA_900548285.1 uncultured Eubacteriales bacterium
GGTCGCGTTTTGACGCGACCGCCTGCGGCTATACATTATATTCCTTATCACGGCAAAATTAACTATTGATAAGAAACGGAATCCCTAAAAAAATCTGCATATAAAACAGGCGAAAACCGTTGAAACGAAGGTTGAAAAAAGCGATATTATTATCGGCTTTATCAGCCTTTTTTCTTTTGCCTCGGAGTAATAAACTGCGGAGATGTAAAAGGTCGTTTCGGACGAACCGTAAACTGCGGAAGCGCACAGAGCAATATATGAATCTACGCCGTATTTCTCATAAATTTCGGTGAGCAGAGCAAGGCTTCCTCCGCCCGAAAAAGGCTTTAAAATCACGAGCGGGGCAATTTCGGAGGGTATTCCGAAAAACCCGAAAACCGGCGTAAGAAAAGTTATCAGCGCGTCCGATAACCCGCTTATGCGGAAAAGTTCGGTCATTATGAAAATAGTTACAAGGTAAGGAAAAAGCGAGAAAACAAGAGGTAACGCCCGCCCTGCGCCGACGGCGAAACTGTCGTAAATTTTCACCTTTTTTATCGCCGAATAAACGAACAGCGCGATGAGAAGAACGGGGATTACAAGCGAAATATATTTCATTTTTTTGCGGCCGTCCCGTTTTCGGATTTCCCGTTTCCGGATTTCCCGTTTTCGGATTTCCCGTTTTTGGATTTAAAGATAAAACAAAGCGAAAGCCCCGTTGCCGTGCAGAGGAGCGAAGCGAGCAGGGACGGCAGAAAAACCATCGCCGGCGCGGCGGACGAAAACGACTGCCTAAGCGAAATGACCGTCGTCGGCAGAAGTTGAATACTCGTCGAGGCGAGAACGAAAAGCCTTGTCGCTCCGTCGTGATTTCCGCGGTTGCACATTTTTGTCGTGGCGGATATCCCCGCGGGGGTGGCGATTCCGCCCATTCCGAGCAGGTTCGCCGAAATATTCACGGCGACGTCGTCCGATTCGTCGTCCGTGAGTTCGCCGAAAAGCAAATTAATCGGTCTGCGGAGTTTTACGGAAAGTTTTTTGATTATTCCGGAGTCCTCCGCGATCTGCAGAACGCCCGACCACACGGCGTAAATAACTATAAGGTTCATCGAAAGCCCCACGGCTTTCTGTCCTCCGCCCGTCATCGCTTCGAGTGCTTTATCGGGCGAAAAAACGGCGAAAACGACGAGAGATATTAAGAATATAAAGGTAAAAATTACGTTCACGATACAAGTTATGATAAAAATCGCCTTTTTATGTTTTACTTTTTCTTAAAAGTATATTATAATAAAAGTATATCAAGCATATCAACGAAGGCAGATCGGACATATGAAAGAGAAATATTATATAACGACGGCAATCGCTTACACTTCGTCCAAGCCGCATATAGGCAACACTTACGAGGCGATTCTTGCCGACAGTATAGCGAGATTCAGAAAAAAACAGGGTTACGACGTTTATTTGCAGACGGGAACGGACGAACACGGGCAGAAAATCGAAGAAAAAGCCCGCAAATTCGGCAAATCTCCCAAAGAATACGTCGATATGGTTTCGGACGAGATCAAATCGGTGTGGAAGTGCGTGAACGTCGATTACGACAACTTTATCAGAACGACCGATAAATATCACGAAGAACAGGTCCGCAAAATTTTCAAAAAGTTTTACGAGCAGGGCGATATTTATAAGGGCGCGTACGAAGGCTGGTATTGCACCCCGTGCGAGTCTTTCTGGACGGAAAGCCAACTCGCAGGCGGCAAATGCCCCGATTGCGGCGGCGAAGTGAAAAAAGCCAAAGAGGAAGCGTATTTCTTCAAAATGAGCAAATACGCTCCCAAACTTATAGATTATATCAACTCCCACCCCGATTTCATCTATCCCGTTTCGAGAAAGAACGAAATGATGAACAATTTCCTTCTTCCGGGATTGCAGGATCTCTGCGTTTCGAGAACGTCGTTCAAATGGGGTATTCCCGTCGATTTCGATCCGTCGCACGTCGTTTACGTCTGGCTCGACGCGTTGACTAATTACATCACCGGCATCGGTTACGACGCGGACGGCAATTCGTCCGAACTTTTCAACGAGTGCTGGCCGTGCGACGTCCACATCATCGGCAAGGACATAATCAGATTCCACACCATTTACTGGCCGATATTCCTTATGGCTCTCGGTTTGCCGCTTCCCAAAAAAGTTTTCGGGCATCCGTGGCTTTTGCAGGACGGCGGTAAAATGTCAAAGTCCAAAGGCAACGTTATGTACGCCGACGATCTCGTGTCCGTTTTCGGCGTTGATCCGGTGAGATATTACGTTTTAGACGATATGCCTTTCGATAACGACGGACTTATCGGCTGGCAACTTATGACCGATAAAATCAACGGCGATCTCGCCAACGTTTACGGCAACCTCGTCAAGAGAACGGTCGCGATGAGCGAAAAATACTTCGGTTGCCTGGTGGAAAGAACCGGCGCGACCGAACCCGTTGACGAAGAACTTAAAAATATCGCCGTTGCCGCTTACGAAAAAGTCTGCGGATTTATGGACGAATTCCGCGTTTCCGACGCGATCGACGTCGTGTTCGCGCTTCTCAGAAGAGCGAATAAATACGTTGACGAAACCGCGCCGTGGGTGCTTGCGAAGGACGAAGCGAAACACCCGAGACTGAAAGAGGTTTTATATAATCTTACCGAAACGATAGCGATAGCGGCGTCGCTTCTTGCGCCTTTTATGCCGGAAACGTCGGCAAAAGTGCTTGAACAGATAAATTGCCCCGAGAGAGAATATACCGCTCTCGGCGAATTCGGCTTATATCCGGACGGGAACAAAGTTCAGGCGAACGCGGAAGTGATTTTCGCAAGGCTCGATCAGGCGGAAGTAGACAAAAAAGCCGAGGAAATAAAGAATAAATACGTAGCGGCGGCGGAAAAAGTCGAAAAAGAAGAGGGAAAATCGGAAATCACGATAGACGATTTTGCTAAAATACAGTTCAGGACGGCTCTCGTAACGGCTTGCGAAAAGGTTGAAAAATCCAAAAAACTTCTTAAACTTTCGCTTAAGGTCGGAGATGAAACAAGAACGGTCGCAAGCGGCATCGCGGAGTGGTATAAGCCCGAAGAACTCGTCGGCAAAAACGTCGTGCTTGTTTATAATCTCAAACCCGCGAAACTTTGCGGAGTGGAAAGTCAGGGCATGATTCTCTGCGCCGAAAAGGACGGTAAACTTTCGATTGTTTCGCCCGAAAAGGGAGAAATTCCCGACGGGGCGACGGTGAGATAATGTTCACCGACGCGCACGCTCATTTAACGGACGATAAATACGGCGGAGAAATCGCCGGGATAATAAAAAATTACCGCGAAGCGGGCGTGGGAGCGGTGGTCGATTCGGGTTTCGACGTCGATTCGTCGCTCAAAGCCGCCGCTCTTGCGGAAAAGTACGACGATATGTATTTCACGGCGGGCGTTCACCCGGACGAAGCGTCGACGTTCACGGCGGAAGCCGAGGAAACGATAAGAGCGCTTGCGGCAAAGAAAAAATGCGTTGGCATAGGCGAAACGGGTTTTGATTTTCATTGGAACAAATCGCCCGAAAAAGCGCAGGAAGAAGCCTTTGAAAGGCAACTTTTCATCGCCCGCGAATTCAATCTGCCGATGGTTATCCACTCGCGCGACGCTACGAAAAAAACGCTCGATTTTCTCAAAGAAAGGCGGGAACTGCTGAAAAACGGATTTCTGATGCACTGTTTCGGCGAGAGCGAGGAAATCGCGCGCGAATACGTCGAACTCGGCGCGTACTTTTCCTTCGGCGGAGTGATAACTTTCAGAAACGCAAAAAAAGAGGGCGTTATAAGGCTGATTCCTTCCGACAGAATTCTGACGGAAACGGATTGTCCGTATCTTTCGCCCGAACCTTTCCGTGGGACGGTGAACGACCCCTCGAGGATTCCGATAATCGCAAAAAAGCTCGCCGAGGTAAAGGGCGTTTCCCTTTCCGAAGCGGAAAACATAACAGAAACGAATTTCAAAAGGTTTTACAGGATATAATAAATGGATACTTACGCTTACGAACTTGACGGAAAACTTTATATCAACCTTACGAACAGATGTTCCAACGACTGCGTTTTTTGCGTGCGAAACGGAAAAGAATCCTATTTCGGCAACAAACTCTGGTTGTCAAAGGAGCCTTCGGCCGACGAAGTTCTCGCCGCTCTCCCGCAAACGGGTTACGACGAGGTTGTTTTCTGCGGTTTCGGAGAGCCTACTTTCAGAGTGAAAGAGATAGTAGAAATCGGAAGAGAACTCAAAAAACGCGGATATATCGTTCGGCTCGATACGAACGGGCAGGGCAATCTGATCAACGGAAGGGACATAACCGGAGAACTCGCGGAAGCGGTTGACAAGGTGAACGTGAGCCTCAACGAATGTGATGCGGAAAAGTATTTCGATATCTGCAGACCGGTTTTCGGCGAAGACGCTTATTCCGAGCTTATTTCTTTCGCGAAAAAATGCAGGGATCGCGGGCTTTACGTCACGTTTTCGGTTGTGGACGTAATCGGCGCGGAATCGATTGAAAAATGTAAAAAAATCGCCGCCGAAGCGGGTATTCCTTTAAGAGTAAGAGAATTTATCAAGGACAGTTGATGCAGTTAAAAGATATATTAAACAAAAACGGTTTCAGGTTCAACAAGCGGTTCGGGCAGAATTTTCTGACCGACCCCGTTCTGCTGGACGATATCGTCGCGAAATCGGGCATAACCGAAAACGACACGGTCGTGGAGATAGGTTGCGGCGGGGGAACGCTCACCGCGGCAATCGCGAAAAAGGCGAAGAGAGTTATAGGGTTCGAGATAGACGCGAATCTCAAGCCCGTTCTCGCAGAAACGCTCGCGGGGTTCGATAACGTCGAGATAATTTTCAAGGACGTTATGAAAACCGGAACCGAAGAAATAGAGAAAATCTGCGGCGGTGAATTTTCCGTCGTCGCGAATATTCCGTATTATATAACCACTCCGATACTGATGAAATTCGTCGAGGAATCGGAAAAGGTGAAGAGCATAACGGTCACGATCGAAGCCGAAGTCGCCGACAGGCTGACCGCAAAGCCCGGCACGGAAGATTACGGCGCGATAACCGCGGGGATAGACCTCGTGGGCAACGCCGAGCAACTTCTGTTCATCGACAGAAAGAAATTTTATCCTGCGCCCAACGTGGATTCCGCCGTGGTGAAAATCACGATGGACCGGAACAAATATCCGGGCGCGGACAAAAAGGCTTACAGAGCGGCGGTGAGATGCGCTTTTGCCAGCAGAAGAAAAACGCTCGCGAACAATCTGATGCAATCGTTCAGAATTCCGCGCGAAGAGGCTAACGAAATAATCTGCGCCGTCACGGATAATCCGCTTGCGAGAGGTGAAACTTTTTCCACGGAGGATTTCGTCGCGTTGTCGGCAGAACTGAAAAAACACAATATAAAGTTTTAAACAAAGCGACATATTAAAGATATTAAAAACAAAGCGACATATTAACATTTTTAAACGCTTTCGGCATATATTAAAATGAGAGCGTTTTAAGGAGGTTTAATATGTCGTTCTTTACAAACAACGCATCGGACAGATGTCCCGGCAGAATAAACGGCAATCCTGTAAACGGGCTGTGCGAAAAGGTATGCGTAGAAGCCGAAAAAGTGTTCGACGCCTGCATCCGTCAGACTCAGGAAGAGGGCATAACGCTTGCGCTTACCGGGTTTAACCCCGCAAATCCCGTTTATCCGCTTACGTTTCTCAGCGCGAGAAGCATCGGCAACGAGGGCGTTTTAACCAACGTCACCGTAGACAGGCTTCCCGACAGAGAGCGTTTCGGCAGGGTTCAGGCAACGGTCACCGTTCCGATGGAAGTGATATACACCGACGCCAACGGCGTGAGAGGCACGGCGACTTCTTCGGTTTCGTTCGACGTCGATATAGTTATGTACATACCCGAGCCGTCGATAATACCGTATAAAATCAATTCCGTCGTATCTATCGTCGCGCCCGAAGGGATTTATACCGATACCGCCACGTTCACCGTGTCGTGCTGCGTAACGATAATAATGAAAGTTGTCATGACGGTGGAACTTCTGCTTCCGTCTTACGGCTACGCAACTTTGCCGCAGTGTCAGGAATACACGCAAGAAGTATGTTCGGGATTTTTCGATCTCCCGATTTATCCCGGAAACACTTAACGTCAAGTATAGTCAAATCGGCTGAGCCGGTTATGCCCGAAGGAAAAACCTTCGGGCTTTTTTGCGTCAAGTTATCTTGCAGGGCTGTAAAAAGTTGATAAAAAAAAGAAAATGTGTTATAATTGCCCGAGAGGAGAGAAAGCCGTGAAATTTTATGCCGTGAGCGATCTTCATATGTGCAGCAAAGGCTCCAAGCCGATGGATATTTTCGGCGCGAAGTGGGAGAATTATCTTGAAAAGATTTTCGCCGACTGGAACGCGAAAGTAACCGACGACGACGTCGTTATGATCGGCGGCGACATAAGTTGGGCGATGGATTTGCCCGAGGCGCTTGAAGATATCGCCGCGTTATGCCCGCTTAAGGGCAAAAAAGTACTGATACGCGGCAATCACGATTACTGGTGGAAAAGTATATCTAAAATAAGAAATTCTCTTCCCGAGGGGTTTTACGCTCTTCAGAACGACTGCGTTAAATTCGGAAACAAGATAATCTGCGGAACGCGAGGCTGGTGCGTCGACGGCTCGCCGGACTTCGGGGAGAAGGACGTGAAAATTTACGTCCGCGAATCGGAACGGCTGAAACTCGCGATGGCGGCGGCGAAAAAAATCAGAGAAGAAAACGACGAGTTGATATGTCTGATTCATTATCCGCCCTTCAACGTAAGGCGTGAAAACTCGCTTTTCACCGACATTTTCGAAGAAAACGGAGTGGCAAAGGTCGTTTACGGGCATCTGCACGGAAAGGAATGCAGAACCGATCTGAAAATAGTCAAAAACGGGGTGGAATATTATCTCACTTCGTGCGATCAGGCGGATAATAAACTGACTCTCATCGCCGAATAAAAATCGAACCCGATAATATAAACCTGTTAAAATACGAAACAAAGGACTGAAACATGGAAAACGTTTGCAACGAAAACGAAGAAAAGTCGTTTAAAAAAACCGTAAAAAAACTTGCGTCGCGCTGGTTTATCGACGCGTTCTCGGGCATGGCTCAAGGACTTTTCTGCACGCTCATCGCAGGCACTATTCTCGCGTTGATTGCGGGTTGGATAGGCAATAACGCGTTCGGAAACATCGTAAATACCATAGCGAACGTCGCAAAAACTTCTATGGGATTCGGAATAGGCGCGGGAATCGCTCACTCTTTGGGCGCGAAAAAACTCACGATGTTTTCGGCTGCCGTCGCGGGGTTCGTCGGCGCGTGGGCGGATAAGATTTCGGGCGGAAGCCTCTCCGTAACGATGGGTATGCCCGGCAATCCGATAGGGGCTTACGTCGTGTCGCTTCTGTGCGTGGAAATCGTATCGCTTTACGCCGGAAAGACTAAGTTCGATATTCTCATCGTTCCGCTCGGCACGCTCGTTTTGTGTCTCGGCGGAATTTACGTCGCTTATCCGTTTATCTTCCTTATAACCAAACTCGGCGCGCTCATATCCAGAGCGACCGAGATTACGCCTTTCTTCATGGGTATAATAATTTCCGTCGTAATGGGCGTTCTTCTCACGATGCCCACTTCGTCCGCCGCTATCTGGCTGTCCGTCGCAAGCGGAATTACGGACGACGCGATGCTCATCGCGGGCGGCGCGGCGGTTGTCGGATGCAGTTGCCATATGATAGGTTTTGCCGTGGCTTCTTTCAGAGAAAACGGCGTTTCGGGGCTTGTTTCGCAAGGAATAGGTACGAGTATGCTCCAGATACCCAACATAATGAAAAAACCCGCGATAATGCTCCCGGAAATAATTTCGAGCGCGATTTTAGGTCCCGTTTCCACTTGTCTTTTCGGCTTGAAGTGCAACGCTTCGGGCGGCGGAATGGGAACGAGCGGGCTTGTAGGCGTGTTCGGGACGATAGAGGCGAGCGCGGGCATGAACCCGTGGATTCTCGCTCTCGGCATCGCGCTTCTGTTGTTTATCCTGCCGGCGGCGTTGTCGTTCGGCTTTTCGGAATTGTTCCGCAAAATCGGGTGGATAAAATTCGGCGATCAGAAACTCGACTGAGCCGAAAGCGGGTATTAAACCTCTTTAAAATTAATAAAACAAGAGAACCTCTCATAAGATTTTACGGGAGGTTTTTTTATGGATAAAATTATTCCTGATTTCGTTATCGAATACAAAAAATCGTTCACGGCGAGCGGCGTGGGCGACGTTATTTCGTTCAACGACAGAGAAATAAGGCTGAGTCTTGTCGAGGGCGGCAGGGTTTGTATAACGGGCGAGGGGCTTAAAATCGTCGGGTTTGAAAAGCGCACGGGAGAATTTAAAATGGTCGGCGCGGTCGTCGCCGTAAAATTCCTTTCGGGCGGGCAGACGACTCTGAAGAGGTTCTTCAAATAATGTTCGTAACGGAAGGACAGTTATATTATTTCATCGAATGTGTTTTTATCGGCGTGCTTTGCGGCGCGGCGTATTTTCCGCTTGCGGCGGTCGGTGAGATTTTATCCGCGAAGCGTTTTAAGGCGAAAAGGGCGGTCGGGTTGATTG
This sequence comes from uncultured Eubacteriales bacterium, assembly GCA_900548285.1. GTDB lineage: Bacteria > Bacillota > Clostridia > Christensenellales > Borkfalkiaceae > UBA10281. The sequence continues at coordinate 8,673 of URKE01000002.1, forward strand.
CGGACTTGCTTTTCGCCGTTCCGTGCTGCGTTATTTACGGCAGAATGTCGCTTTTTTTCGGTTTTCCCGATTTCAGGGCGTATATGCCGCTCGGCGTCGCGCTCGGTTTTGTCGCAGAAAACGCAAGTTTTAATAAAACGCTTGCAATTTTAACCGAAAAAGCGTATAATAAAATTGCGAAAAGTATTGCCTTGATGTTACGGAGGAAGCACAGTGACCGAAAAAAAGTTAAAACGCCTCGTGTCCGCGGGGACGGCTATAGCGGTAGTGTTCTTATTCGTTCTCATAACGGTTCTGATTTATCAACTCGTGGCGATGGGAACGAAAAAAAGAGAAGCGGAACGCCTTCAGCGGGAAATAACGGAATTACAGGAAGAGATCGCAAACGGAAAAGACGAAATAGATCTCTGGCTTAAAAAATGGAAGATCGAAGAGCGGGCAAGGCAGAAGGGATATATTTACAAAAATGACGACAACGGCTGATAAAAACGGAATTTTCGCCGTTTTCGACGTCGGGTCCAACTCCGTCCGCGCGCTCGTCCGTTCGCAAGAAAAAACATATTTTCAGGGGCTTATAACAACACGCCTCGGAGAAAAACTCGACGAGAAAAAAGAGTTGACGCCCGTTGCCGTCGAAAGGACGGTTAAAGGAATAGAAAAATTGCTCGCGGAAGTTAAAAAATACGATCCGCAAAGAATATTCGCGTTTGCTACGGAAGCCGTGAGAAGCGCGAAAAACGGTTCGGAGTTCGTCGGCGAAGTTAAAAAAAGAACGTCCCTGACGATCGAAATTATCGACGGCGAAGAAGAAGGCGAAATCGGGCTTTCGGGCGCTGTCGGCGCGGGCGACGGCGGAATTATCGACATAGGCGGCGCGAGCGCGGAAATCGCCGTCAGAAAGGGCGGAAAAACGGTTTATTGCCACTCTCTCCCTCTCGGCGCGGTAAGGCTTAAAGATATTTGCGGCGAGGACGAGGGAAAACTTTGCGAACTTATCGATAAACGCATAAAAGAATACGGCGAAGTGCCGGAAAACGTGCCTTTTTACGCCGTTGGCGGTACGGCTACGGCTTTCTGCGCTTGTTTTCTCGGGCTCGACAGGTACGACCGCGAAAAGGTCAACGGAACGGAAATTACGGTCGGTCAAATCCGCGAAACTTACGAAAAAATAAAGAACGCGACTTATGAAGAGCGCGTAAAAACGCTTAAAATAAGCGAAAAAAGAGCCGAAATCATCGTCGGAGGGGCGTATTTGCTTTTAAGGTTAGTATCCGACTTCGGTATCGGTAAAATTACGGTCAGCGAAAACGATAACATGCTCGGCTTTTTGATAAAACGGGGCGTAATCGGACAGGAGAGTTATGGAGCAGGAAAAAACGGGTAACGGAGTAGGGAAGAAAATTCTTATAATCGTAATGTACGTCTGCGCCGTCCTGATGGCGGTTTTTTCGTCGTTTGCTCTTTCGGCAAACATCTGGCTCAGGCTGTTTCTTATGTTATGCGGCCTGGTTATAGGGTTGGCGGTCACCGCGTTGTTTCACGAGGGCGGGCATGCGCTCGTCGCGAAGAGAAACGGCTTCGAGGTCGCGGGTTTTTCGTTCTTCATTTTCAGATACGACAAGCAGGCGATAAAGAAGTTTTCCGTTTCGTTTAAAAATTCTTATCTCGGGGCTACGGATATCGTTCCCACGCGAAAAGGCGATCTTGGTAAAAGATACGCGAAAACGGTTGCGGGCGGAATTTTAGGCGGAGTTATCGCCGTTGCGATTCTCGTTGCGGGGTTCATAACGTTTATGGCTCTTTCCGCGCCGCTCGGAGCGATTTTTTTCTGCGGAATGCCTCTGTCGGTTGTTATTTTTATAATCAACGCCGTGCCGGGGTTTGTTCCCGATAACGACGGGGCGGTTCTTGCCGCGATGCTTTCGGACGGCGACGAAAAGAAAAACATCGAGAAACTTCTCGGAATAACCGAAGAACTTTACGAGGGGAAATCCTACGCGGAGATAGACTGCTCGCTGTTCGAGCCGGAGCAGAGCGCGTCGGAATCCGTAAAGGCGAGGTTTGCTCTTTTGCGGCTGCGCAGAGCGGAAGAACTTTTCGAGCCGAAGGATATCGTCGCGGGGCTTGAAGAATTGCAGAATGCCGAGGATTACCTCGACGACGAAGCGGCGATAGAAATGCTGTTCGCTTATATAATGCTCGGGGATGAGGGGAAAATAGAGGAATACGAATATCTTCTCGATAAGTGCGACACTCTTCCCGGGGCGTCCGGTATGAGAACGCTCGTTTATTACGCGGCTTATAAGGGCGATGAAAAATACGTAAAAGCAACGCTTAAATCGGCGAAAAAGATATGCGCCAAAGCCTATCTCAAAGGCGACGGAAAATTCAACGCGGAAATGCTTTCCCGCCTTTAATTTCAATTTGATTTCAACAGTATGCGAAACGCGGCTTTCACGCCGCGTTTTTTTAATTTTTCAGCCATAAATATCCGAAGAATTTACGCAAATCGCTTTACTTATTTATAATAATATATTATAATAAGTATAAAGGTGTAATTCTGCCTTAAAAACTCGATTTCGGGGACGGATATCCCCGTTTTCCGAAGTAATCACAGGAGAAAATAATGGATAACGAAAACAGAGTCGAAAAGGATTACGGCGCCGATCAGATTCAGGTTCTCGAAGGGCTTGAACACATCAGGAAAAGACCGGGTATGTACATCGCGTCGACCGACGCGAGAGGTCTGCACCATCTTGTCAAAGAAATTGTCGACAATTCGGTCGACGAGGCTCTCGCAGGCTATTGCGACACCATAACCGTAACCATCAACGAGGACGGTTCCTGCTCCGTTATGGATAACGGAAGAGGTATTCCGACCGGAATACACGAAAAAGAAGGCGTTTCCACCGTCGAAGTCGTCATGACGAAGCCCAATGCCGGCGGCAAGTTCGGCGGCGGCGGATATATGGTTTCGTCCGGACTTCACGGCGTAGGTCTTAAAGCCGTCAACGCGCTTTCCGAAACCGCTTCGGTAGACGTTTATCAGAAGGGTAAACATTTCCGTCAGGAATACGACAGAGGCGTGCCGAGATCCCGTTTGCAGACTCTGGAAGATTCCACGCTTACGGGTACGAGAATCACTTTCAAGCCGGATGCGGAAATTTTTGAAACCACGGAATTCAATTACGACACGATAAGAAGCACTCTGCGCGATTTCGCGTTCCTCAACAAGGGGCTTAAAATCATTCTCGAGGATAAGAGAGCGGGCAGAGAAGCGCGCGACGAATTGCAGTATAACGGCGGTATCGTCGAGTACGTGGAATATCTCAATAAAAACAAAGAAACCATAAGCGACGTTCTTTACTTTGAAGAAAAATTCGACGCGGTAACGGTCGAAGTCGCCATGCAATATAACGACGGATATAACGAAAACGTCATCGCGTTTGCCAACAACGTAAACACCAAAGAGGGCGGAACGCATATCGACGGTTTCAAATTCGCGCTTTCCAAACTCATCAACGACGCGGGCAAGAAACTCAATCTCGTCAAGGACGACGACAAACTCTCGGGCGAGGACGTGAGAGAGGGCTTGACGGCGGTTATTTCCGTTAAACTTCCCGAGCCGCAGTTCGAGGGGCAGACGAAAACCAAACTCGGCAACAGCGAGATGAGGGGATACGTTCAGAAGGCGATGTTAGAGGGTTTAGGCTCGTATCTCGAAGAAAACCCGTCTTTCACCAAAGAAGTTCTCAACAAATGCCTTACGGCTAAGCGCGCGAGAGAAGCCGCGAGAAAGGCGAGAGAAGCCACGAGAAAAACGGCGTTCGAATCCACGGCTCTCCCCGGAAAACTTGCCGACTGTTCCGAAAAGAACCCCGAACTTTGCGAGATCTATCTCGTGGAGGGAGATTCCGCAGGCGGAACGGCAAAGCAGGGCAGGGACAGACGTTTTCAGGCGATTCTTCCGCTCAGGGGTAAAATTCTGAACGTGGAAAAAACGAGAGTGAACAGAGTTCTCGAAAATGAGGAAATCAAAGCCATGATAACCGCGTTCGGCGGCGGAATGCTCGACGATTTCGACGTTTCCAAGATCCGTTACGACAGAGTTATCTGCATGACCGATGCAGACGTGGACGGTTCGCACATAAGAATTCTCCTGCTCACGTTCTTCTTCAGATATATGCGTCCGCTCGTGGAGCAAGGTCACGTGTATATTGCTCAGCCGCCCCTTTACAAGGCGACCAAAAACAAAGTCGATTATTATTTCTATAACGACGCGGACAAGGAGAAATTCTGCCTTGAAAACCCGCGTTGCGACATACAGCGTTACAAAGGTCTCGGCGAAATGGACAAGCAGCAACTCTGGGATACCACGATGAACCCCGCGACGAGAACTCTTCGTAAGGTAACCATTGCCGACGCTGTCGAAGCGGACGCAAACTTCAATCTTCTGATGGGCGAGGAACCGGAACTCCGCAGAAAGTTCATCGAAGAAAACGCAAAATTCGCAAATCGCGAACTCGATACCTGACGGGGAGGATTTTAGGAAATGGCTAAAAAAGAATTTGATCAGGCGCTTACGGACGAGTTTAAACGTACGCTGGATATGACCAAGATAATCGATATCGAGGTCGATAAAGAGTTAAAACAAAGTTTCATCGATTACGCTATGTGCGTAAACCGTTCGAGGGCTATTCCGGACGTAAGGGACGGTTTGAAGCCCGTTCACAGAAGGATTCTTTATTCTATGAACGAACTCGGTTTAACGCCCGATAAACCTTATAAAAAGTGCGCCACCATCGTCGGCGACGTTCTCGGTAAATATCACCCGCACGGCGACAGTTCCGTTTACGACGCTCTCGTTCGTCTTGCGCAGGACTTTTCGATAAACGTTCCGCTCGTGGACGGACACGGAAACTTCGGTTCTGTCGACGGCGATCCCGCCGCGGCTTACAGGTACACCGAAGCGAGAATGAGTAAACCCGCTCTCGAAATGCTCCGCGAAATCGATAAGGAAACGGTAGACTTCTATCCGAACTTCGACGATACGAGAATGCAGCCCGTTGTTTTGCCGGCGAGATACCCCAACCTTCTCGTCAACGGCGCGGACGGCATAGCCGTAGGTATGGCTACGAACATTCCGCCTCACAACCTCGGCGAAGCGATCGACGGCGCGATTGCGGTCATCGATAACCCTGAAATAACGGTTGACGAACTGTTGAAATACATTCCCGCGCCCGATTTCCCCACCGGTGGCATAATCATGGGCAGAAGCGGAATAAGAAACGCTTACAGAACGGGCAGAGGAAGCATTATTCTCCGCGCCAAGTGCGAAATAGAGGAATTCAACAACGGCACGCGCCAGAGAATCATCGTAACCGAACTTCCTTATCAGGTAAACAAGCAGAAACTTATCGAAACCATTGCCGATTACGTTAAAAACAAACGTCTCGAAGGCATTTCCAACATAAACGACGAGTCGGACAGACACGGCATGCGTATCGTTATCGAAATCAAAAAGGATGCGAACGCTCAGGTTGTTCTCAATTCGCTTTATAAGCAGACGAACCTTCAGATTTCAGACGGTATCATTCTTCTTGCGCTTGTCGGAACCGACCCGAAGATTCTCAACCTTAAAGAAATTCTTTCTTACTTTGTGGATCACCAGATAGACGTTATCGAAAGACGTACGAAATACGATCTTGCGAGAACGAGAGAAAGGGAGCATATCGTCAAAGGTCTTGTTATCGCGCTCGCCAACATCGACGAGGTTATCGCGATAATCAAACGCAGTAAGGACAAAGACGAAGCGACTTCGCAGTTAAAATCGGCGTTCCTTCTCGACGACAAACAATGTACCGCCATTCTCGAAATGAGGCTTCAGAGGCTCACTTCTATGGAAGTGGACAAGTTGAACGAAGAACTTCGCCAACTCGACGCCACCATAGCCGACCTCGAAGATATCCTGCAGAAGCCGGAAAGAGTGAGAGCGATCGTAAGAAACGACCTTGAAGATATAAAGAACAGATACCCCACTCCGAGAAAAACCGAGATTTCCACCGATTATGCGGATATAGGCGAAGCGGACCTTATCGAAAGAGAGGACGTCGTTATTTCGATGACGCATATGGGTTACGTCAAGAGAATCGCAACGAAGGAGTGTAAGGCTCAGCGTCGCGGAGGAAAGGGCGTAACGGCTCATAAGCCCAAGGAAGAAGATTTTGTGGAGAATATGTTCGTATGCTCCACGCACGACGATCTGTTGTTCTTCAGTTCGCTCGGCAAGGTTTACAGAATCAAGGCTTACGAAGTCCCCGAAGCGTCCAAGGGCGCGACGAGGGGCAGGGCGATCGTCAACCTTATTCAGGTGAGCAACGGCGAAAGAATCACCGCGGTTATTCCGAGAAAGGAACTTCCGGGCGAAGATCTCGAAACGAAAATCGACGAGAACGGCAACGAAGTCGTTACGGACGAATCCGTCACGGCGGCGGAAGTGGTTGAAACAACCGAAACGACCGCGGAAACCGAAAACACTACCGAAAACGCAACCGAAAATTGCGCGGGCGGTTACATCATGATGGCGACCAAGTTCGGTCTTATCAAGAAAACGGCTATGTCCGAGTTCGATTCGATAAGAAAGAGCGGAAAGATCGCGATAAGCCTTCTCCCCGGCGACGAACTTATTTCCGTCCAACTCACGAGCGGCGAGGACGAAGTTCTTATCGGTTCTCACGAAGGTAAGTGTATCAGATTCAGCGAAAAAGACGTCAGAAAGATGGGCAGAGATACGCAGGGCGTGAGATCTATCGACCTTTCGGACGGCGATTACGTCATCGATATGTCCGTCGTCAAGCCGGACGATACGGTTATCACCATTTCGTCCAACGGTTACGGCAAGAGAAGCAGCGTTGACGAATACAGACTCCAGTCCAGAGCGGGTAAGGGCATAAAAGCCGGTCAGTTCAACGAAAAGACGGGTTATCTCGTCGGAATCAAACCCGTTCGCGAGGGCGAGGATATAATGATGATTTCCGACACGGGTATCGCCATAAGAACGAGAGTTGACGAGATTTCGCTCATCAGCCGCGACACGCAGGGCGTAAAGGTTATGCGTCTTGACGGCGCGTCCATCTCCACGATAGCGATAACTCCGCACGAGGACGAAGAGGAAGTTGCCGAAGGCGAAGAACTTGCCGAAGGCGAAACCGCGGAAACGGAAGAAAGCGGCGCAGAACCGACGGAAACCGTTGAAGAATAATATCCGAACTATTGACGGGCGAGCCTCCGAGTAGGCTCGCCCTTAATTTATGCCACAACTTATCTTGAAATCTCAGACCTTTATATGTGAAATCCCTGCGGTTTTATGTCTTTTGTATGAAAATTTTATACTTTGTTGCTTTTGCTCTAAAAACAGTTTCCTTTTTCAATAAAAAGGTGTATACTGAAGATAATGGGGGAGGTTGTGGAGATTTTGCATTTTGCAGAACGAAACAACTCAAATCGGTAAGGTTTTGGCAAGGTTCGTTTTAATCTTGCCCCGCATAGGTCGCGCGGATTTACGCGACTGAGCCGCAAAATAATATAAAATAAAAAAACGATATAAAACGTATTCCGGACGTTTCCGGGTTTAACGCCCACGTTTGTCCGCAAATGCGAAAACAATAAAGAAAAACGAAAAAGCGAGGTAAAAACATGAAAAAGATTGATTTAGCCAAATACGGTATAACCGGCGTTAAAGAAATCGTACACAATCCTTCTTACGAAGAACTTTTCAAAGAAGAAACCGATCCTGCTTTGGAGGGTTATGAAAAAGGACAAGTCAGCGAACTCGGCGCTGTAAACGTCATGACGGGTATTTATACAGGTCGTTCGCCAAAAGATAAATTCATCGTTGTGGACGATAATTCCAAAGACACCGTATGGTGGACTTCGGACGAATACAAAAACGACAACCATCCCGCAACCGTCGAAGCGTGGAACGCCGTCAAGAAAATCGCCGTGGACGAACTTTCCGGCAAAAAACTTTACGTCGTGGACGCATTCTGCGGCGCGAATAAAGACACGCGCATGGCAATCCGCTTCATAGTGGAAGTTGCATGGCAGGCTCACTTCGTCACAAACATGTTTATCAAACCCACCAAGGAAGAACTCGAAAACTTTGAACCCGATTTCGTCGTTTACAACGCTTCCAAGGCTAAAGTTGAAAACTATAAAGAACTCGGACTTAACTCCGAAACCGCCGTTATGTTCAACATAACGAGCAGAGAACAGATCATTGTCAACACCTGGTACGGCGGCGAAATGAAAAAAGGTATGTTCTCGATGATGAACTATTACCTTCCTTTGAAGGGCATTGCTTCGATGCACTGTTCCGCGAACACCGATCTTAACGGCAAAAACACCGCGATTTTCTTCGGGCTTTCCGGAACGGGTAAAACCACCCTTTCCACCGATCCGAAAAGACTTCTTATCGGCGATGACGAACACGGCTGGGACGATAACGGCGTGTTTAACTTCGAAGGCGGTTGCTACGCGAAGGTTATCAATCTCGACAAGGATTCCGAACCGGACATTTACAACGCAATCAGAAGAGACGCGCTTCTCGAGAACGTAACTCTCGACAAGGACGGTAAAATCGACTTTGCCGATAAGAGCGTTACGGAAAACACCCGCGTTTCCTATCCTATCGATCATATCACGAACATCGTTCGTCCCGTTTCCGCCGCGCCGGATGCAAAGAGCGTAATTTTCCTTTCGGCAGACGCATTCGGGGTTCTTCCTCCCGTATCTGTCCTTACGCCGGAGCAGACTCAGTATTACTTCCTTTCCGGTTTCACCGCTAAACTTGCGGGAACGGAACGCGGAATAACCGAACCCACGCCCACGTTCTCGGCTTGTTTCGGTCAGGCTTTCCTCGAACTTCATCCCACCAAATACGCGGAAGAACTCGTTAAGAAGATGGAGAAGAGCGGCGCTAAGGCATACCTTGTAAACACCGGCTGGAACGGAACGGGTAAACGTATTTCCATCAAGGATACCCGCGGAATCATCGACGCTATTTTAAGCGGCGCGATCGATAAGGCTCCCACGAAGAAGATACCTTATTTCGATTTTGAAGTTCCCACCGAACTTCCCGGCGTAGATCCCGCGATTCTCGATCCGAGAGATACTTACGCGGACGCGAAAGCCTGGAACGAAAAAGCCGTCGACCTTGCCGGCAGATTTATCAAAAACTTCGCGAAGTACGAAGGTAACGCGGCAGGCAAAGCGCTTGTTTCCGCAGGTCCGAAGATCTGATAGCGAAGAATCAATCGATTTAAAAACCGAAACGCCGCGTTTTTCGTCAGCGAAAAACGCGGCGCTATTTTATAAGCGTGATTTTACGGTTAAAATACGTTTTCGAATCTGATGAGATAGCCTTTGGGAATACTTTTGCATAAGTCCGCAATCACCACGTATTTGGTGTACGCCTCGTCGTATTTGCCGTTTTTGGTGAACGCAACACCCTCCGAAAGCCACATATCGAGTTCTTTTATGTCGTTATGCGAAAGGAAAGCGTGAATTTTCTCTTTTTCCTTAATCCAGCGGTTTCTCACGTTTTCCGCGTCCGAAACCGTCGCCGTTCCGGAAAATTCCTTTTCTTGCATAATCACCGCTTGTTCGCGAAGTCGCTCGAATGCCGAACGAACGTAAATTTGTTCGTAAACCGCCGCGCCGGAAAGCAAAAGAAGCGCGACGAGTACCGATATAAGCGATTTTACCAATTCAAACCCTCCTTAAATTTTATATTGAAAGTTTCATATTTCTGATTTTCATTCTGATAGTAGACTTTTCCGTTGCCGTCCACCGTCATAACGCCCACCTGTTTCAGGGTTTTCGCGCCGTGTTTTCTGATCGTTTCGTTAAGCGTTTTCAGATCCCAGTCGATCAGTTCGAGGTTGTTATGAATTGCTTTTCCTTCGCACACGAGCAGTACGGGCAAGGATGTTTTGCCGCATTGTTCGCCCGCTTTTTCCATTGCGGAAAGTTTGCCGTTCGATTCAAAAATAGCGTAATCGAGGTCGTCGAGCGAAAAATATCCCGCCGAACGCATCGATTCGATAAGATCTTCCACGTCCATATTGTTTTTTCTTAGTTCCACGAAATCCACTCCGTCTTTATTGAGAACGATCGACGGTTTTCCGCTTATCACCCTTTTCAGGATTCTCCCCGAGCGGTCGAGCAGCGACAACGTCTGATGAATGATGAACACCGCGAGAATGGCGGCTATCCCGTAAATCAGCGGAACGGATATATCGGACATCGGTATGCAGGCGAGTTCTGCTATGAGCAAAGTGATAACGAGTTCGAACGGTTGCATTTCGCCGATTTGTCTTTTTCCCATAAGGCGCATAACGACGAGAAGAATGATAAAAGTCAGCGTCGAACGAATAAAAATTATTATCATAAAAAAAGTATATCAAAACGTTTGCAAATTATGTGAATTACTATTGACTTAACTTTCTCGTTATGATAGAATAGCCGCGTCTTTGAAAATAATGTATGAGGACGTCTGTTATGAAACGAAAGCGAGAAGCAAAACAGCCCGTAGACGAAGTAAGCGCCTACGAGCATATTTTTACCGATAAACCCAAAAGCGGGAAAAAGAAAGTCGATTTTTTCGGAAAACTGATAAAAAAAGACTTCAAATACTATTTATTAACGACTTTGTTATATGTAATCAAAGCGTCGCCGGTATGGATTATTCCCGTTATAACTTCCGAAATAATTAATCTCACAACGGATTATCTCGGCGGGGGAGTCACTTATTCCGCCGCGATCGAGTCCGCCATAATTTACGCCGTTATTTTCACCGTTTCGCTTCTGCAGAACATACCGATGCACACTCTTTGGGCGACGGTTGCCTCAAAGATGTTCCGCAACACCGAAGCGAACATAAAAAGCGCGGTCGTAAGAAAACTGCAAAGGCTTTCGATTACGTATCATAAAGAAATGGAAGCGGGGAAAGTGCAGTCCAAGTTCCTGCACGACATAACTTGCGTAACGGGGCTTGTTTCGTCGTTGAACGACGTGTTCATTCCCGCGGTCGTCGGCGCGCTTATATCGATAGCCATTGCCGTTTATAAAAGCGGCGTCGTTTCGCTGTTCTTTCTTCTCGTTATACCGATAAACGTAATTATCGCGATGTTGTTCAGGAAAAAATTGCAAACGAACGCGCATATTTACAGACGTAATAACGAAGTCGTTTCCAACAGACTTTCCGAAATCCTCGAAATGCTCACCGTCACGAAGGCTCACGGGCTGGAGGATAAAGAATACGAGGGATTCAAAAACGAAATCGAAGCCGTGAAAAAATCCGGGCGGGCGGTGGATATCGCAAACGCATCTTTCGGCTCGGCGTCCTGGGTTGCGGCAAACCTGCTGAACGGCGTGTGCCTTGCTTTTTGCGCGTTCCTCGCTTTTAAAAAGGTTATAACGGTCGGCGACGTGGTGCTGTATCAGTCGCTGTTTGCATCGATTAACAACAACATTCTCAGCATAATCAACGTTATGCCGTCGATAATAACGGGCAAAGAGAGCGTTAATTCTATTTCCGAACTGATGAACGCGGGCGATATGGAGATATCGGACAGAGGAACGCGGCTGCCGCAGATTCGCGGGCAAGTGGACTTCGAGAACGTTTTTTACGCGTATCCGGGCGCGGAAACGCCCACGGTTAAAAATTTCACTCTCCACGTAAAACCCGGCGAATGTATCGCTGTTGTCGGCGGTTCGGGCGCGGGCAAAAGTACGCTTATGAATATGATAATAGGATTTTTGCTCCCTACCTCGGGCGATATTTTAATCGACGGCAACTCAATGAAGGATATAAATCTCGACGTATATCGCCATTCGATATCCGTCGTTCCGCAAAACAGCATACTTTTCTCCGGATCGATAAAAGAGAACATAACTTACGGAATGGATAATTATTCCGACGAAGAACTCGCAGAAGTCGTGAAAGAAGCCGACCTCGAAGAATTGATAAAGTCTTTCCCCGAAGGGATAGACACAAACGTCGGTGAGCATGGCGGCAGACTTTCGGGCGGACAGAAACAACGCGTCACGATAGCGAGGGCGTTGATTCGCAACCCGAAAATACTTATTCTCGACGAAGCTACTTCCGCGCTCGATAATATTTCCGAATATCACGTGCAGAAAGCGATTTCCGGGCTTATCAAAGGCAGAACTACGTTCATCGTGGCTCACAGGCTGTCTACCATAAGGGACGCGGACAGAATTGTGGTTATGGATAACGGCGCGCCCGTAGAAATCGGTTCTTACGACGAACTTATGGCGAAGAAGGGCGAATTTTATAAGTTGAAAGAGTTAAACGATATAAACTATAAGGAGGCTGAAGAGGGGCTTAACGCTTAATGTTCCGATATTTTACGTCCGAACCGCGGCGTTAAAAAATAATAAAACCCCGCAGGGGAAAGTTTTACGTGCGCAAAGTTTTTTGCGCATAAGGCTTTTCCGGCGGGGTTTTTAATTTGTTTTTTGCCCGATATATGGCTGAGTACAAAAAATCTCCGCGTAAATTACTTCTTACGCGGATAATTTCGGATTATGTTATTTCGATTCGGATTCCGACTTGGAAAAATTACGCTTTAAGAGCGTTGATTCTCTTGATAAGTCCCGATTTCTTGTTGGCGGCAGTATTCTTATGATATACGCCTTTGGAAACGGAAGAATCGATAATCGAAGCGGTTTCGGGATAAAGTTTGATTGCTTCGTCGTAGTTGCCGGCTTCGATAAGAGCGTTGAGTTTCTTAATAGCGGTTTTAACTTCGGATTTGTTATCCTTATTAACGGCATTCTTCTTCACGTTTACAAGAACACGCTTTTTAGCGGATTTGATGTTAGGCACTTTATTTTCTCCTTTGATGAGTTCGTTTTATACAGTACTCCTATTTTATCACAAAAAAAACGGTTTGACAAGAATATTTAGCGGTTTTTTGTAAATAATATTATATATTTTTCAAAATTCGGGGTGCGGTATGTTGGATAAAAGAACGATCAGATGCGATCTTGCAATCGATATGGCGGAAGCCGAAGGGCTCGGCTCGAAAATCGAATCGGATATCGTCAGCGGGAAGTACGGCGTAAAAAGAGAAGTGATAACGATAAAAAATCAGGCGGATGAAGAAAGGACGGGGGTTAAAAGAGGAAGATACGTCACGCTTACGCGGCGGGGCGTTTACGCGGAAAGTGACGACGAAAAGATTTATTTTCAGCGTTGCCTTGCAAAGGCAATCAGAGAAACCGTCGATTTTCTCGATCTCGATTCCGATATAACGACGCTCGTTCTGGGGCTCGGCAACGGCTATATGACGTCCGACGCGCTCGGAAAAAACGTTTGCGAGGGAATTATAACGACGAGGCGACCGGGCGAGCCGATTAAAAACGACGTCGATAAAATAAAAGAAGTCTGCGCGTTTCATGCCAACGTCTGCGGTGTAACGGGCGTAGAAAGTTCGGAAGTCGCGCGAGGACTTGTGAACGAAATAAAGCCCGATCTCGTTATATGCGCCGATTCGCTTTGCGCTTTTCGCGCGGACAGAATAGGCAGAAGTTATCAGATTACCACCCGCGGAATAAAAGCGGGCAGCGGGGCGGGAAACACAACGGGAAAATCGTCGGGAAAATCGACGGGAAAATCGGTCGGCAAGGAAATCAGCGAAGAAACGCTCGGTGTTCCCGTTGTGGCGATCGGCGTTCCCTTCGTCATTTCCGCAAGGCGGCTTATCCGCGACGCGTCGGGCGGCGACGGCGGGTTTGACCCTGTTTCGCCGGAAGAAGATATGTTCGTAACGTATCGCGACGTCGACGCGATTTTAAAAGAATGTTCGTCGGTTATTTCTGCATCCATAAATTTTGCTTTGCAACCGGGCTTGTCCGTGGCGGACGTTTTGTCGTTTTCCTGAAAAACTTTGCCCGGAATCACTGCCGAAAAACACATCGAACGACTTATCGGAAAACTTACTGAAAAACGATTGACATCGCAGGCGGATAGTGGTAGAATAACAACAAATTAAAAAGCAGAGTAGTACGGAAAGCGTCAAGTAGCATATAACGGGATGTTGAATATGCGCGAAAAGGCGATTAAAAAACCTTGCGATTTTCCGACGCATCCAATGCAAAATCACGGCCGCTTGCCGCAAATCCTTTTTTCGGGCAAGCCTGACGGCGAGTTTTATTCTTGTCCGGTATGTTTCGGCGGCGCGCCCCTTTTTCTTGGAACTCCACTTTACAAAAGGAGTTTTTTTATGCAAAAAAAGTCGTTCAACTTCGGCAATTTGTTCTTTTCGGAAATTTTCCGCAACTCTTCGCGGGCAAAAAAAATCGCCTCGATAGCCGTTTTCGCCGCACTTTCGGTGATGACGAATATGTTTCTCGAGGTTAAAATTTTCGATCTTCAGTTTTCTCTCACCATTTTCGTTTCGACGATAATCGGCGTAATCTTAGGTCCGATTGCAGGCTTCATAACTTGCGTATTCGGCGATTTCATCGGCTATGTTTCCAATTCCTGGGGGCTGATTTATATGCCGTGGGTAGGCATATCCACGGGGTTGTTCGCTTTTCTCGCCGGGATTATCCTCGGCGGAGTTTTTAATGCGAAAGAAGAAATTAACTATGGAAAAATGTTCGCGCGGCTTGCCGTTTTCGCGGCGGTTTCGTTCGTCGTATGCACGATAGCGGTGAATTCCACGGGTTTTTACGTATATAATTATCATCTCGGCTTCGGCAAGAATTTCGTCGCGTTCGCCGAGAAGAATTTCGGCGGAAACTGCGCGTTTTTCGTCTATGTGTTATACAGATTGTTCTTTTTGGGACAGATATGGAACAGCGTTGCCAATTACGCGCTTCTTTTCGCCTTCTTCCCCGTGCTGAAACGCGTTCTTTCGCGTCGGACGGCGGGCTGATTCTTTCCGTCGAAATCGAGCATTCCGAAAACGTAGAATAGAATAAGCGGAACGCCGAGCGAGATTACGGAAGAAATCGCCGCGGCGAAAAATTCGCCTGCGCCCGGCAAAAACAGGTTGTTCGCAAAATATCCGGCAAGGCAACCCGGAATGACAAACGCCGCCGCGCGGACGATATACGAGGCGGTATCCGGGCTTTTGGGGCATACCTTATTAACCGCGCGGAGATTTAAAACGGCGGTGACGGAATAACTTAAAATCATTCCGAGGATAAGCGAATCCACGCCGAGATATTTCGGAAGAAAGACTATCGATAAAACGAGCGCGGTTGCGCCTGAAAGGTAATAAAGAAGCGATTGTTTTTCCTTGTTCAACGAATTTAAAATGCTTGTGGTGATAATGGTGATGCTCATCGGCAACATCGTTATCGCCCCTTTTTTTACGTAAATCCCCGCGGCGCGGTCGGCGTAAATTATCGAACCTATCGCTTCGCCGGCGGAAAGGAAAACGGGGATAATGAGGCACGCCGTGAAAACGGAAAACTTTACGGCTTTCTCCACGTTGTTTTTAAGCGTGAGAAAATTTCCGGAGTAATAGTTCGAGGAAAGTTCGGGAACGAGGACCAGCGCGAGCGAACCGATAAACGTGGACGGCATAAAAATGAGAGGAAAAGCCATTCCGAAAACCTTGCCGAATTCCGAAACCGCGGCCGCTTCGCTCATGCCGTAGCGGATGAGCCTTGCGGGCAGAAGTACGGCTATAAGCGTGTTAATGAGCGAAGTTGCCGTTCGCATGAACGTTATCGGCGCGGACGAAACGAACAGAGGTTTTAATTCCGATTTCGGTAAAGAGAGCCGTCCGCCTTTTGTGAAATACGCTGTCAGCGAGGCTGAAAACGAAAAGACGTACGATATTAAAACCGCATACATCGCGCGTTTCGCGCCGTTCATAAAATCCGTCGAAAATTTGACGAGAACCACTCCCGCCGCAACCATCACGATTTCTTCGAACAGTTCGATAAGGCTGTAAGTCAGGAACCTTTCGTTGCCCCAGAACGTTCCGCGGATCACTGCGTAAACGGACGTTATGATAAGCCCCGGGATAACGATGGATAAAAGTTCGGAGCATCTTTTATCGGAGAAAAGAAAATCGGTTACGGGCAGACGCGCCAAAACGAGAAAAGTCACGGGGACGGAAACGATAAGAGTTAAAAGTATACCCGAAGAAACGACCATTCCGTTGTTTCGGCTTTTCCCTTCTTCGCGATTTTTTATCATCGTTCTCGAAACCGTTATCGGTATTCCCGACGAGGTTATCGTCATAAACAGTCCGAGAACGGAAAGGGCGATCTGATATAATCCCAGCCCCTCGGAGCCTAACTCGCGCGATAAAAACACTCTGTAAATAAATCCGAGAAAACGTTCTGAACTTGAAAGAACGGTGACGATTACGACCGTTTTGAAAACTTTTTTAATAATACTCACCCCGATGTTTTGATTTTGACAGTACCTTTTAAAGTGTTCTATAAAATGTTTATTAAAAATATAATTGAACTATGAATAAAAAATTTGATAATATCGGACGGTTCAAAAAGATTTTCGTTTATAAAACGGAGCGCGGCGACGATCTTCTTTCGATCGCGGAAAAATTCGGTACGACTGAAAGGATAATCGTCGCCGACAACCTTTTGACGGAAGAGCCTCGCCCCGGCGAAATGCTCGTCGTCGAAAAGCCGGAGGGCAGAGCGTACGTCGTCAAGCCTTTCGATACGTTGGAAAGTATTTCCGGCGGCGATAAAAAACGCGAACTCGAAATTCTCAAAAACAATAAAACCGATTTTATTTACGTCGGGCAGAAACTTTATATCTGATATATATCGGAAGTTTTGCCGCGCGACGTAATTTATCGATAAGTTTAACTTGACAAACCTTCCGACGTATGATATTATAATGATACGGAGTATCGTTAAATGAAATCGAGAAGGAATACGTCGCAAAGAGCGATGGTTGCGGAAATCGCGAAAAGATTATATCATCCGAGCGCTGAAGAAGTTTACGCCGAGGTTAAAAAATGCGAAAAGGGTGTCGGCAGGGCGACCGTTTTCCGCAATCTTAATCTGCTTGCGGACGACGGAGTTTTTATGAAAGTGTGTTTTCGCGGCGAACCGGCGCGGTTCGACACGAATCCTGCAAAGCACGACCATTTTTTATGCAACGTCTGCAAGGCGATAACCGATTTACCTCCGCTGTCGCAAACCGATAACGACGCGGAAAAGGACGAGTTGATTCGCCGCGGTTTCAAGGTCGAGAGTAAATCGGTCGCATATTACGGCGTTTGCGACAAATGCAATTGCCTGCGGCTATCCGAGCATGAATTGAACCCCGTTAAGACCTGATTCGGTTTAAATTTCGCTCGATTAAAAGGAAAACCGATAAAAAAATTGATTAACAATGGCGAAAACGCTTGCTAAAATATATTCGATATGATATACTTGAAGTAATCGAATATAAATAATACGGAGAAATAAATAATGCTTGCTAACTTACTTATGGATAATTGGACGCTGAAAATGATCATTTGCGTACCCAGCGTAATATTAGCCGTTCTTTGCGCGATTTTCATTATTATCGTAATAATGCTTCAACCGAGCAATTCGGATGGTATCAGCGCGCTCAACGGTCAGCAGGAAACCTTTTTTGCCGATAAAAAGAATAAGAGCAAAACTTTGGAGAGCAAACTTAAAAGACTCACCGTTATCACGATAGTCGTTATGGCAATCTGTATGGTAGCGTTCTGCGTGGCTCAATTCTATCTTTAATAAGCGGGAAAACAAAGGCGACTTAATCGGTCGCCTTATTTTTTTGCCGAAAATCAAAAGCGAAAAACAAAAAACAAATATGAGTATTTACGATCAGTTAAAAGTAAAATTCGACAGCGGGGAATGGGACGGCTACACGCGAAAAATGATTTTCGCCGCCCTTGGAATAACGTCGCAGTCCGAAAAGAGCATGCTCGGCAGAATTCTTGCCGAACTTCAATTCCGCGGAGTGGTTTATTATATCGACGGAAAGTTTTGCACGCCGTCGTCGGCGGGGTATATCGAAGGAACTCTGCGCGGAAACGAACGCGGATTTGCCTTTTTCACCGCCGCGGACGGAAAAACACCCGATATGTTCATTCCGAACAGAAGCCTTCACGGAGCGTTGCATAAGGATAGGGTTCTGGCGAGAAAAGTCGTATCGGACAGAGGCTCGTCGGACGAGGGCGAGGTCGTTGCGATTTTGGAGCGGGGCGTAACTTCGCTTTGCGGAACTTATTACAGAGAGCGCGATTTCGGATTCGTCCGCCCGGACGATAAGAATTATTTTAAGGATATTTACGTGCCTTTGAAGCGTTCCGGCGGCGCGAAGCCGCGCGAAAAAGTGTTTGTCGAGATTTATAAATTTCCCGAAAACGGCAACCCGGAAGGGCAAGTTAAGGAGATTTTAGGCAAGAGATTCGACCTTAAAACCGAGGAACTTTCCATAATCAGAAGTTACGGCTATAAAGAGATTTTCCCCTCTGCCGTTATAAAAGAAACCGATAAAATCGGCGACGAGGTTACGGACGGGCAAACGCAGGGCAGGGCGGATTATACGGATCGATTAATCGTCACCATTGACGGTGAAGATTCTCGCGATTTCGACGATGCGGTTGATGTCCGGAAAAACGAAAACGGAAATTATATGCTCGGCGTTCATATCGCCGACGTTTCGGAATACGTGAAAAGGGGAAGCGCGACAGATAAAGAAGCGTTGAACCGTTCCACGAGCGTTTATTTCCCGGACGGAGTTATTCCGATGTTGCCGGAAAAACTTTCAAACGGTATATGCTCGCTCAACGAGGGTGTGAAAAGGCTGACTATTTCCTGCATTATGGAAATCGACGCGGACGGCAACGTCGTGGACAAAGAAATCAAGCCGTCGGTGATAAAATCCGCAAAGAGAATGACATACACGGAAGTGCAGGGAATAATCGACGGCAAAAAAGAGTATCTCGAAAAATATCCGCAGATTACGCCTATGATTCTCGAAATGCGCGAACTTCAGAAAATTCTCTCCGCAAAAAGAGACGAGCGCGGCAGTATCGACCTCGACGTGAAAGAATCGCATATTTATCTCAAGGGCGACGAGATTGTCGTCGAACCGAGGAAATCCGCCGAGGCTTATAAAATAATAGAAGAATTTATGGTCGTTGCAAACGAGTGCGTTGCGGAATACGCTTTTTATCTCGAAGCGCCGTTCGTTTACAGGATTCACGGAAAACCGCTCGCGGAAAAAGCGAAAGCGTTTGCGGATTTCATTTCGGCAATCGGGTTGACGGTAAAGTGGAAACCCGACGAAGTCCGCCCGCGCGATTTCGCGGCGCTTCTCGAAAAACTTAAAGACGAACCGATTTTCCCGGTAGTCAACAAAGTGATGCTGAGAAGTATGCAAAAAGCAAAATATTCGCCTGAGAACGAGGGGCATTTCGGCTTGTCGAGTAAGTGTTATTGTCATTTTACTTCGCCCATAAGAAGATATCCCGACCTTGTCGTTCACAGGGTGTTAAAATTGATTATTGACGGCAAATTTGGTGAGTTAATCGACTTATACGCGGACTTTGTGACGGAAGCGTCGCGGATTTCTTCCGAAAACGAACGCCGCGCGGACGAGGCGGAAAGAGCCGTGGACGATTTATACAAGGCTTATTATATGCGTTCGTTCGTCGGCGAAGAATTCGACGCCGTGATAAGCGGCGTAACCGCGAAAGGGGTTTACAGTCAACTCGAGAACACCGTCGAAGGGTTTACGCCCGTTGAATTTCTGCCGCGCGGAAATTACTCTTTCGACGAAAAAACGTTCTCGCTCGTTTCGGGTAAACGTAAATTTTCGCTCGGGGATAAGGTGAAAGTCGGCGTCGCCGGCGTGGACGAAGCCGAAAAACGCGTGGAACTGATTATTCTTGAAAAGCGTATCGGTAAACTATAATAAATTATAACGGGAAAACCGGGATCTGCGCCTGTTCCGCCACGATTTCCGCGGGTTTTTAATATCAATTATCGCGGATTTATAATATTAATATTATAAAATGCGGGATTTTCCTTGCAAATGAAGCCGATATATGTTAAAATGAACGCGTTATGAAAATAATATCCGAAAACAGAGAGGCGAGATTTGAATATTTTATCGAGGATTCGTTCGAGGCGGGCATCGCGTTGGACGGCGGAGAAGTGAAGTCGATAAAATCCGGAAACGTGAGTTTAAAGGACGCCTATTGTTCGGTGAATAACGCCGAAGTGTTTATTAAAGGTATGCACGTCGCGGTTTACGACCGCGGCGGCGCTTTTAACGTTAAGGACAGTCGGCGCGACAGGCGGTTGCTTTTGCATAAGAGCGAAATAAGGAAACTTATCGGAAAAGTCAACGAAAAGGGCTACACGCTTGTTCCGCTGAAAATTTACCTTAAACAGGCTCTTATAAAAATCGAAATAGGGCTTTGCAAAGGTAAACATACTTACGATAAAAAGCAAACCGTAAAAGAGCGCGACCTTGACAAAGCCGCCCGAAGAGAATTAAAAAATATAAAATTATAAGGCTGAAAATCCTGTGAATAAAGAAAATATGCAGAAGAAAAAATTTATAACCGAGGAAAGGTTGGGGCGTATAGTTCCGGCTCTTTTGTCATCTTTGACGCTTGCGCTTGTCGTGTTCGTGGTTGCGCCGCTCGATATTTTCGGCAGTAATTACGCCGAGTTGGATTTTTCGCTTAAGAATTTTGCCTTTTTTCTGATACTCGGGGCGGTTCTCACCGTGCTTTTGTTCGGCTCGCTCATGTTCTTTTTGCCGCGTAAAGCATACAGGTGTATTTTTGCTTTCACCCTGGCAACCGCCGCGCTTTTTATCATTCAGCAAAACTTTCTGAATTTCGGAATGAATTCGCTTCCCGGCGACAAACTTCCCGGCGAAATCCCGTCGGCAGGCGAGATAATAATAGACCTTCTGGTCTGGATCGTCGTTTATGCCGGCGTGTTTTTTCTTGCAATATGGGTGAACATAAAAGGAGATAAGGGCGACGTAATCAAAACGGTGTCGTTCATCGTCTCGTTCGCTCTTCTCGCGTCGCAGATAACGAGCCCGATTTTTATCGTGATAAACAGCAATTCCAAGTTTGAAACGAATATCCTCAAAGGCTCTGGCAAAAAAGAAAAAACGATCATAAACACCGAACGCGGATTCAACGAAATTGCGCAAAAAAACAACGTCTTTTATTTCTGTATCGACCGTTTCGACGAGGAATACGCAGAAAAGGCTTACGCTTCCGACAGAGAGATTTTCTCCGAACTGACGGGCTTCACCTGGTATCGGGACAACGTTTCCAATTACGGACACACTTTCCCCGCCGTGGCGAATATGCTCACTCAGAAAAAATATAATGCCGACTTAAAACGCGCGGAATTTCTCGATAAAGTCTATAAGGGTGGCGACACTCCGCTCGATAAGTTGAACGAAAACGGTTACGCCGTTAATATTTATACGGTTAAATATTACGCGTTTACGGACGCGGGGCATCTTCCGCAATACGTCGGCAATCTCGCAAAAGCGACGGAAGAGAGCAACGAAAGGATTTCTTTCGCCCTGTCCGCTCAACTCGCCGGGTTTTCGCTTTATCGCGCCGCGCCGCTCGTTTTTAAACAGTTTTTCGACACGGGCAGTACGTCGGACGTCAACGGAATAGTCAACAAAAAAGGCGACGACGGTTACGAAGAGTGGATCGGCACGAACAGTCAGGCGGAAACTCTTGCAAAAAACGCTATCACCGTCGGCGATGCCGAAAAAAAATTCGCTTTTATCCATTACGACGGAATGCACGACGTTCTGCAACCTGATAATCTGTTTATCACTTCGATTTTAAGCCGGAATATCGGCGTGGTTAATTCGTTTATAAAAGCGTTGAAAGAAAACGGGCTTTATAAGGACGCAACGATAATCATAACGGGCGACCATTCGCGTCCGGTAAGCGATATTTCCGATGTGTTAAGCAAGGGAAAACCGCGCAGAACGGCGTTGTTCGTAAAAACCGCGGGTAGCGACGAGGGCTTTGCGGTTTCCGAGGCTCCCACCTCGCACGAAGATATCTGGGCGACGATTTTTCGTTCGGAGAATATTGGGTATGAAGGCTCGGGCGTGGCGGTGAATCTGCTTTCCGAAGGTCAAAGCCGCGAAAGAATTTATACCTGGCACACTTACGCGACCGGTTCGCTCGACGAGTACGTCTACAAAATAAACGGCAAAGCGAGCGTTATCGGCAACTGGGAAGAAATCGGACATATACATTTAAACAAGTTTTTGATGAGTTAAGGAGAACGGACCGATGTCGACGATACTTTATTATATCAGCGTACCATTCGGATATCTGATGAAATGGTGCTGGATGCTCACGGGTAATTACGGTCTGGCGATTATCCTTTTCACTTTGGCGACGAAAATCGTTCTTATGCCTCTTTCGGTCTGGATTCAGAAGAATTCGATCATAATGGTCAAAATTCAGCCCGAAGTAAATTTTCTTAAAGCCAGAATGCACGGCAATCTCGACGCAATCGCGGACGGGCAGTCCGAAATTTACAAAAGAGAGCATTATCACCCGCTCATTACGATAATTCCGCTTATTCTGCAGGTCGTTTTATTGCTTGCGGTTGTCGAAATTATTTATCATCCGTTCAATTATCTGTTCGGTTTCGGCAAGGAAACGATCGAGGCTCTCGCCGCGGTCGCGGGGCTGGATACGGAATCGTCCACTTGCCAACTTAAAATAATCGGTATGATGCAGACGGGGCAGTTCGCAACCCTTCCCGGCGCGGGGGATATCGCGGGGCTTTCGGGAATAATCGAAAAAGCGAATTCTCTCGAACTCGGTTTCCTCGGGTTCAATTTATCTTACATTCCCGCCGAAACGTGGGGGATTTACGTTATAGTTCCGATTCTTGCGGGCGCGTCTTCGTTCGTTATGTGTTTAACGCAGAACATTTCCAACGTTCTGCAACACGAACAGGGTAAACTCAATCAGTACGGCATAATGGCTTTAAGCATAGCCTTGTCGCTTTATCTCGGACTTTTCGTTCCCGCAGGCACGGCTCTTTACTGGATAGCGAGCAATCTTATGTCCATCGGCGTAATGTATTTGCTCAACTGGCTGATAAACCCGAAGAAGTATGTGGATTACAAGGCTCTGGAAGAGAGCAGAAAGGCTCTTGCGGACGCCAAAGCGTTCGGCGCGGTCGATAAAAAAGATCCGCGTTACGCCGAGAATAAAAAACGCGAAAAAGCCGACTACAAAAAATTCAAAGGCATCGCCAACAAACACGTCGTTATTTATTCCGAAAAGAGCGGTTTTTACAAGTATTACAAAGACGTTATCGCGGAATTGCTGAAAAGGTCGAATCTTGCGATTCATTACGTCACCAACGACCCGAACGATATTATTTTCGAGGTAGCGAAGAGCGAACCGAGAATCAAGCCGTATTATATCGGACTGAAAAAACTCGTCACGCTGATGATGTTCGTCGAAACGGACATGTTCATCATGACTACGCCCGACCTCAACACGTATTATCTCAAACGTTCGTTTATCAAAAAAGATATCGAATACGTTTATTTTCCGCACGATACTATGAGTTCGTTTTACGGTTTCAAAGAGGGCGCGTTCGATAATTTCGACACGATCTTCTGCTCCGGCGAGCATATCAAAGAGGAAATCCGCAAAACAGAAGAGGTTTACGGGCTTCCGAAGAAAACTCTCGTCGAGTTCGGATTCCCCCTTTCGGACTATCTCGAAGAAATGGGTAACAAAGCGAACGAAGAGAGAAGAAAATCCCCCAAACCATATAAGCAGGTTCTTATCGCCCCGTCGTGGCAGGAGGACAACCTTCTCGATTCCTGCGCGGACGATCTCATCGCATCGCTTTACGGCGACGGATATAAGATAATCGTCCGTCCGCACCCGGAATACGTCAAGCGTTACGGCGCAAGGCTTTCCGCGCTGATAGAAAAATACAAGGACGCGGACAAGGATAAACTCGTTTTTGAAACCGACTTTTCTGCTAACGAATCGGTTTATTCGTCCGATATCCTTATCACCGACTGGTCGGGCGTAGGTCCGGAATTTTGTTTCGCCACGAAACGACCGGCGATATTCGTGAACACCAAGCCTAAGTGCGAAAACCCGAACTGGCAGAAAGTCGGCATCGAACCCGTCGAAATGTCGCTGAGAAAGGAACTCGGCGAGGCAATCGGAAAGGGCGAGGCGAAAAACGTGAAAGCCGTCGTCGAAAAACTTCTCGGCGAAGAGGATTTATACGCGAAGAAAATTGCGGAAATTTACGACGGATTCATCTATAATCACGGAACTGCCGCCGAAAATGGCGCGAAGTACATTCTCACGTCGCTTGCGGCGAGGGCAAAACAAAAAAATGATAAAAAATAAGGAGTTTTACATATGTTGGTAAATTTATTGTATCTCGATCCGGCGGCGACGACCGCCATAATCACTTCGTTGACGGCGATAATCGCGGCGGTCGGCGCATGGTTCATCATCAGATGGAGAAAGATTAAAAAAGGCGTTTCCAAAACGTTGCATATCGACGAAAACGCGAAGAAAGAAGTCGAGGATGATCTCGTTATAAACGACGCGGATATCTTAACGGACGAAAAGTCCGAAAAGGCTGGCGAAGACGTTGCGGCGACGGAAACGGAAGAAAAGAAATAATCGGCGGATAAATCGTAAACGCGAAAGCGTCGTCTGAAATATTTTGACGGAGAGGGCAAAATGGAAAAGAAAACTGCAATAATCATCGGCGCAGGTCCTGCGGGGCTTACAGCCGCGTATGAACTTTTAACAAAATCGGACGATATCGTTCCGATAATTCTCGAAGCGGAAGATTTCGTGGGCGGCATTTCGAGAACGGCGACCTATCACGGCAACAGAATGGATATCGGCGGACACAGATTTTTCTCCAAGGACGACAGAGTTGTGAATCTGTGGACAAAGTTTCTGCCCGTTCAGGGCGCGCCGTCGATAGACGATAAAATTCTCGGCAGAGAAAAACCGCTCGTCGAGGGCGGACCCGACCCAGAAAAGACCGACGACGTAATGCTCGTCAGGGACAGGCTTTCGAGAATTATTTTTCTCAGAAAGTTTTTCGATTATCCCATCTCGTTAAAGGCTCGCACGTTCATAAATATGGGCCTTTTCCGCACGATGCGGGCGGGTTTCGGCTATATAGGCAGCTGTATTCATAAAAGAAAAGAGGACAATCTCGAAAACTTTTATATCAACAGATTCGGCAAGCCGCTTTACGAAATGTTCTTTATGGACTACACGGAGAAACTGTGGGGCGTTCACCCGCGCGATATTTCCGCGGACTGGGGCGCGCAGAGAGTTAAAGGTTTGTCCATAAGAAAAGCCATCGCCAATGCTCTTTCCAAGCCTTTCCGCAAAAAGACGGACAAGGTTGAAACGAGCCTTATCGAGCAGTATTATTACCCGAAGAGAGGTCCGGGGCAACTCTATGAAGAGATGGCGGACGAAATAGTAAGGCTCGGCGGCAAAATCGTCAGGAATTCAACGGTCAAAAAGGTAGTCGTTTCGGACGGAAAGATAGAATCTCTCATCGCGGACGAAAACGGCGAAGATAAGGAATACAAGGGCGATTATTACATTTCGTCGATGCCCGTAAAGGACCTTATCGAGGCTATCGGCAAAAAGAACAGCAGCGACGACGTTTATCGTATCGCGACCGAACTTCCTTACCGCGATTTCATAACGGTCGGGCTTCTTCTCGATAAGTTAAAGGTTAAAAACAAAACGAAGATCAAAACGCTCAACGATATCGTTCCCGATTGCTGGATATACGTTCAGGACAGGGACGTGAAACTCGGGCGTATTCAGATATTCAACAACTGGTCGCCTTATATGGTCGACGACTGCGAGCATAAAGTCTGGATAGGGCTTGAATATTTCTGCTCGGAAGGCGACAAAATGTGGACGGCGCCGGACGATGAATTCATTAAATTCGCCGCGGCGGAACTCGTCAAAATCGGCGTTATCGAATCGGAGGAAAACGTTCTCGATTCCACGATAATTCACGTCAAAAAAGCCTATCCCGCATACTTCGGAACTTATGCGGAGTTCGATAAGGTCAAGGATTATCTCAACGGGTTTTCCAATCTCTGGTGCGTCGGCAGAAACGGTCAGCACAGATATAACAATATGGACCATTCCATGGTCACGTCCATGGTTGCGTGCGACGAAATTATCAACGGAATAACCGACAAAACGGAACTCTGGAGCGTCAACACCGAAAAGGAATATCACGAAATCAAGGCCGACGACGAAAAATCGGGCGACCAAGAGAAACAAGCGGAATAAATCGCGGAGGTGAATATGTCTGAAACGATTTTAAACGGGAATTTTCCGGATAACGGTCGAATAAACGTCAAGGAGTATTTCTTCAAGGTCGTAAGGTATATCGGTTTGTTCGCCGCCCTTACGATTATAACCGGAGTGTTTTTTTATCTGCTTAAACCTTATTACGAATTCTGGAACAGAAAAGGCGCGGTTGCTCAGAGTTTTTGCGTCGCCGTTTTTCTCGTTCTCGTCGTGACGGGGATTTATTGTAAAAAAACGGGCAAAATGACGCCCGATTTGCTTTTGAAACTCATTCTCGCCGCGGGGTACGTAATAAGGCTTGCGTATATGCTGTACACGCCCGTTTCCGTCCGTCAGCACGACACCTATAACAGAGCGTTGACGGGACACGAGGCTTACGCCTGGATAATTTATACCACGGGAAAACTTCCGACGACGAACGATTATCAGTTTTATCATCCTCCGCTCAACGCCTTCGTTCAGGCAGTGTTTATGCGCGTGACGAACGGGCTTACGGAAATGCTTCAAAAAGTTTTCGGGTTAGGCGACGCGATTCCGTCGAAATACCTTTCGGGTATGCCCGCGGTCACGTCCACGGCATACGTCGGGCTTACGGAGTACAGATATTATTTGTATTCAACGACGCAGATTCTCGCCGTGATGTGGTCTGTCATCACCATGGTCGCGCTCGTAAAAACGCTTAAACTTCTGGGGTTGAAAGGTTACACGCTCGCCGCCGTTTCGGCGTTCGTCGTGTTCTTTCCGAGACATATTCAGTTTTCGGGGCAGGTGAATAACGACGCTTTGGCGTATATGTTCCAGATGCTTTCCGTTTACTATTGTTTAAGATGGTGGAAAAAGGGACGCAGACTTTACGATTTGCTTATCTGCGCGCTTTGCATAGGTCTCGGAATGATGTCGAAAATCTCGGCGGCGGTTATATGTATTCCGATTGGTTGCGTGTTCGCTTACGAATTTTTCCGCGAAATCGAAAAAGCCGTTTCCGCGAAGAAAAACGGAGAGAGCGGCGCTTGGAATAAAGTAATTTATACGGCGGGCGGTTACGTTTTGTTTTTGTGCGTATGCGCGCCTATAGGTTTGTGGTTTCAGGTTTACGCTTACAAAACGTTCGGGCAGGGGTTCGGATTCGTATTCTCTAATCTCAACAGCGCGCTCGGGACAACTCACCACAACTGGTTTGAAAGATTGTTCATAACGTTCGACCCGAACGAATATTTCGGAACGCTTTATTGCGTGCCGTTCTGCACGGTGAAGAACGGAGTGATAACGGAATACAACAACTACAACTTGCCGTTATATCAACTCCGGTCGGCGCTTTTCGGCGAATTCAGCAATTACAAAGGCGGGGAGTGTTTCTCGGCAACGGCGTTCGCCTGCGGGCTGTTATCGCTGATTGCGTTCATCGTAATGCTTGTTTATTGCGCCGTTCTTTATTTCAAAAACGGTAAAAAGGCTCTCGCGGACGAAACCGAGCGGAATGATATCGCGTTTATCGTGATTATGACCGCTTCGTTTCTGTTATCCGAGTTTATGTTTTATATAAAAATGCCTTACGCCTGCACGATGGATTTCAGATACGTTATGCCTGTAATTCTTGGTTTCGCGATGATTTTTTATTACGCGAGAAAGCGTATTCTTGCCGCAAATACGGAATTCGGAAACACACTTGTTTTTGTTTCCACGTTCTGCGCCGTGGCAACGGTTTCGTTAACGACGTTGTTTTATCTCGTCTGCAGCATTTAAAATTTTTGGAATACGCTTATTTTAGCCACAGGCAATTGCGTTCGAACTCGGTCTTGCTTTGTGTTTTTGACTAATACGTCGTTGCGTTCGCGTGTTATACGTACAGTATTAACGCGCTCACGCGCCTGTGGCTACGCGCTGAGGTGAATTGGAATTATGGAAGAAAACGTACAAAACGAAGAACATAAAAAACAAACAAAAAAGCAGTTATTCTGGGAAATTTTCAGGTTTCTGCTCGTCGGCGGAACGGCTACGATCGTCGATTACGCCGCCGCTTACGTGTTTTATCACTGGCTGTTGCCGCCGTCTTTAATCGGGCAAACTCCGTCGCTTATTATTTCAACGGCGGTCGGGTTCTGCTTCGGGCTTACGGTCAATTGGTTGCTCTCGATAACCTTCGTGTTCAAACAGGTAACCGACGAAAAAGCCTCGCGCTCGAAAAAATCGTTTCTTATTTTCACGATAATCGGGCTTATCGGGCTTGCGATAACGGAAGTGGGAATGCACCTCGGCGTAACTATGCTGCCCGAGATAACGATTTTCAAGACAACGGAATTTCTCGGCGAAGCGTGGAAATGGTGGATAAGCAAAGTCGTTATGACGTGCATAGTCCTCGTCTGGAACTACGTCGGCAGAAAAGTTCTCGTGTTCAAGTAAAAAAACGCAAAGGGAGCGGAAAATGGAAAAATACGCATGGAAAGCCGAGATTTTAAATGGGAAAAAGGACGAATACGTAAAACGCCACAATGAAATCTGGCAGGAAATGAAAGACGTTTTGAAAAAAGCGGGAATCCGCAATTATTCGATATGGATTTGCGGCAACGAATTGTTCGGGTATTACGAATGTGAACGCGGCGTCGCGTATGCGGGCAAAGTTCAGGCAGAAAGCGAAGTCGTGAACAAATGGAACGAGTATATGCAAGACGTTATGATTATGCCCGTCGACGAAAGGACGGGCGCGCAGCCGTTGCTCGAACAAGTTTTTGAATTCAACGGCTGAAACAACAATCGTCAGCATTCCGATATGTTATTTGATGTTGGGGGTAAAACAGCAAAAAAGGGCGGGGATTATCTTGTCAGCACGAATTGCGACGCGACGCATTTCTGCAACTGCCGCGGCAATGTTTCAATTGAAAACAGCGTGTTTGAAAATATGATGGACGACGCATGCAACGTTCACGGTATTTATCTTAAAGTCGATGAAATTATCGATAAAAACACCCTTTTGTTGAAGTTGAGGCATTTTCAGCAATTCGGCGTCAACAATTTTCAAAAAGGCGATATCGTGGAAATATCATCACCCGACATGCGCGAATTTTCGGCAAATTACACGGTAAAAAATGCTGGTTTAACCGAAAAAAACACGATTAAACTCGAAGTTGAAGAAGATATTTCCGGCGTTGAAAAAGGTTTTGTCGCCGATAATCTCACCGCTCACCCGAACGTTCGCATTTCGGGTTGTAAAACGGGCAACAACAGACCGAGAGGTTTTTTGATCAACACCAACAAGAAAGCGGTTGTCGAAAATTGCGTTTTGTATAATTCCGATTGCGGAGTAGAGATAGCGGGCGATAATTCTTTTTGGTGCGAGTCCACGGGAGTGAGAAACGTTACGATAAAAAACAACGTTTTCAAAAATTGCGGGTATTATGGCGCGGGTTATTGCGTCGTGATCCACGCCGATATAACAGCAAACCCGACGATTCCGGATTTCCATCGCAATATCAAAATCGTCGGCAATGACTTTACGTATGTCAAGGAATGTCTTTACGCGACGAATTGCGCCGATCTTTCTTTCGGAAAAAACAAGAAAGAAAAAAGCAAAGCGTTTCGTTTTAAATAAGCAGAGAATAAAAAAATGATAGCCCGATTTTTTGTTAAAAAGCAAAGAAAGTGGGCTTTTTGCGGTTAAAATTTATCTGCAAGTTACGTTTTGCGGAAAAAAGTTTGCAATAAACAGTCGTATGTGATATAATGCGTCTATCGATATAATGTACGGAGATAATTATGGAAGTCATTGCGTATAAAAGTTCTTACAAACAATATTTTGCCGTTTTTTTAAGCGTTATGGCGGCTGTTCTTTCAATATTCTTTTTCTTTATGAAAATGCTTGTTTGGGCGATAGGTTTGCTTGCTTTTTGCGTGATTTTTATCGTTGCGGCGATTTTTTGGTTTCGTCAGCCTCGCGAACTTATAACCCTTAATAACGACACGCTCGAAATTTATTACGGCAAAGAAACGAAAAACGTCGCATTAGTTGATATTGTTAACGTTAGGTTTTATACGTCGCAACAATTCGCTTCTTTTTCGTATGGTCGACTTGACATATTTACAAGCGAGGGAGATATAATGGTCGATAACGTTTCCGATCTTCATAACGTCGCGATGCGGATTACGGAGTTGGTAACGCTTGCGAAAAAGGACGGAGAATAATTACCGGATTTTTGTCAGACATAGGGCAGGGAATAATGCAAACTTTGATTTGCATTATCCCCTGCCGTTTTTAATGCCGGCTTTGTTGGTTGTAAAATATTAATAAATGCCGCTATAAGTCGATTAACTACGTAAAATCATCTCAAACAGAAATCCGGATTGCTTGCCGTGTTTACGTTTGTTGCGAGTTTATGGTCGCGTAATCGGGGGTATACCCGAAAAAGAAAAGCCGCCCGCTATGCTGGCGAGTATTTGCTTTTGGAAATCTGATTATTTTAACTCGGCGATTAGTCGGAAACGATTTTTGTGTAAAATAAAACGAACTCGAAATTGTCTCTCGGGTTCGTTTTATTCTTGTTTGGTGCGGTCGACAGGACTTGAACCTGCACGAGAAAGCCTCATAAGATCCTTAGTCTTATGCGTCTGCCAATTCCGCCACGACCGCATAAATACCAATCAAGCCGCAAAGCCTTGCAACTCAACCGATATTGCTCAGTTATAATACTATTTTTTTTCAATATTGTCAAACGTTTTTAAGCGGTTTTTCAAAAAAAATCACGAGATTTTTTTGTGAGTTTTCAAAAAGATTTTTTGCGGTGCTTTATCATAATAATTCGCGTTAATATCCGCTTATTTTGCGCCGTAAATCGTCCGTTTCGCCTCTTTTAAGGAGTTTTCCGCCTCGGGCGACATCTGCCCGGAAATCTTCCTGTAATCGTGATGCAGACAGAATTCGTCCACCGCGTTTTCAAGCGCGTCAAGTTTTTTTCTCATCGCATTATATAAAACCTCGAGATATGCGATTTGCTTGTTCCCCGCTTCGGCGGAATAGCGGATAAGTTCGGCGTAATGTTCGAGGCAGAATCCGTTTCCGCTTTCAATCCGCGCTTTAAAGCCCGGGTCGTCCTTATAAACGCGCGAAACGGTTCTGTAATACCTTTCCATGGTGTCGTCGAGATATTTGCACACGACGCATGTTTTGTTTGCTTCGAGAATTTTCTCGGCTTGTTTTTTCGCATTTTTCGGCAACGGCTTATAAACGAGTTTATCCGTCTTTTTTTTGAGTCTGGTCGAAATCTGTAACGCCAAACCGAGTTTCGAGTGGAGAGAGTAGAGTTTGTCGAAGTGTTCGGCGCAAAAACCGAGTTCGTTTACTTCTTTCCTCGTGGAGTCCTCCATAACGCCCTCGCCGAGATATTGTTCGGTCAGTCTTTGGTCGATAACGCTTCTTATTCTGCAAAGAGGACAGATTTTTCCGTCGTCGAAATGTTCGTAAATCAGCATTGTGCCTATGTGGTAGCCCATAATTTCCTCCTTAGTCCGGTCTGCCGGTGAGATGCCCTTCGGGGTTAAGTCCTTCAAATCCCGTTTGCCTTAACGCCTCGTAGAGCGTGAGAGCGACCGAGTTTGAAAGATTAAGGCTTCTTAAATTCTGCCACATAGGTATTCTCAGCGTGTTTTCGTAATGTTCTTTTAAAAGAGGTTCAGGCAGACCGTGAGATTCCTTGCCGAAAACAAGAAAATCGCCGTCCTTGAATTTTACGTCCGAATAAACTTTCGCTCCTTTGGTGGAGAGAAAGTAAAAATTTGCCGTTCCGGCGTATTTTTCGTATAATTCATTAAAGTTTTCGTAATATCTTACGTCGAGATATTGCCAATAATCCAACCCCGCGCGTTTTAGCGTTCGGTCGGAGATTTCAAAGCCGAGCGGCTTTACGAGGTGTAAAACGCTGTGCGTTGCCGCGCATGTGCGGGAGATATTTCCGGTGTTCTGAGGTATTTCCGGTTCTACGAGTACTATGTTGAACATTTTTATCCTTTGTATTGCGGCTGAATGTGAAAAAATAGTTTCCGCGTTAAAATTATTTGTTAAGTTTGATTTTTGTGGTTTTTATCGAAAAATCGTATATGGGAACGAGTTCGAAAACGTCGTCTTTCGGCTCAACGAGTTCGCCTTTGACGTTCGATGCGAAGGTTTTGTCTTTGCATACGAGCAGAATAGGAAAGCCGAGCAGGTAAGAATAAGCGCGCAGAAGAACGGTGTTTATTTCGCTCGATTCGCCTTTTCTGACGGCAATCACGGTTTCCGCGCCGCAAACGGCGAACGATTTGAAAAGTTCGAACCGCAAAAGATCGTCGCCAATCGCAACGGCGATTTTTCCGCAAGTCGTGTCGTAAAGTTTCCCGTGCGCCCCGGGCATATACGGGCTGTCGGAATACGCCACCGTCATGTCGCTTATTCCGAGCAGTTTTCCGCCGTCGAAAACGCCTGCCGAGTGTTTTATTATTCCGTAATTATCCGTATCGAATGCGGCAACGAGCGTTTTTTCGGACGTTTCGGAGTAGTCGGCGAGGTCTTTCAGTTTAGTCGTTTCGCCGCTTAATTCTTTGCTGTATTTAACTTTTTCCGCGCCGTTAAAACCCATAACGACGAGATTATAGTCCTGATTTCTGTAGGCTTTGCCTATAGTTCCCGAATTGAAATTTATAACTCTCGCTTTCATAATAACCCTCTTTTTCAGTCTATTCGACGAGGAGAGAAAGTGTTATTTTCGGCTGAGCGTAGTTTTTGTCGGAAGTTTTTTTGAGCGTTGTTTCGGCAGAGCGTTGTTTTGCCGAACTTTTTTCCCGGATTTTGTTTCAGACGGAAGCGTCGGCTTGTCTTGCGGCGAAAAATTCCCGTACGGAAGATTTAATTTCATCGGTAGACGTCATTTTCAGAGCGCGTTGTTTGAATTCCGTAGAATTTTTTTCGCCTTTCAAGTAAAGGCATAATTGTTTTCTGAACGAAACCGCAACGCGTTTGTCGTCGTATTCCTGCAGGAGCATATCAATATGTCTGCATATGAGTTCCGCTTTGTCGCTGGAGAAAGTGCGGTGAAGAATTTCGGAGAAAATCCAGGGTTTTTCAAGAGCGCCTCTCGCAATCATAACGCCGTCCGCGCCCGTTTTGTCTGAAAGTTCGTCGGCGTCGGCGGGGGTGAAAATTCCGCCGTTGGCGATAACGGGAACATTTACCGATTGCTTTACTTTGCTTATTACGTCGAAATTCACTTTACCGGCGTAAATACGCTCGCGCGACCTTCCGTGAACGGTAATCATATCCGCGCCGCCTTGTTCAATCGCTTTGGCAAAGTCAACCGCAAGCGGATCAGAGTCCTTAATTCCCGTCCTTATTTTGCAGGTGATCGCTTTTCCGCTTTTTTTACATTCCGAAACGATTTTTTCTGCGAGCGCGGGTTTTTCCATAAGCGCGCTTCCTTCGCCGTTATTGAAAATTTTCGGCATAGGACAGCCGAAATTGATGTCCGCAACGTCAAAGGGGGCAAGTTGCTCCGATTCGAGCGCACGACACATGATTTCGGGATCGTTCCCGAAAATCTGAACGCATTTTATTTTTTCGTCCGGCGACGAGCGTAAAAGCGATTTTGTGTTTTCGTTGTCGAAAAGTAAGCCTTTGCAACTCACCATTTCCGTGAACGTAAGCCCCGCGCCGTAAGAAATGCAAATCGAGCGCATGGCGAAATCCGAAAACCCGGCGAGCGGAGCAAAAAAGACGTTGTTTTCGGTCGTGAATTTACCTATTTTAATATTTTTTTGCTTCATTGTAATATTCGTCGAGTTCTTTTTCGGAAAGTTCTTTCATATTTTTGCCGTCTTTCAAAACAAGTTCTTCGGTTTTTCTGAATCTTTTCAGAAATTTGTCGGTGGCGGCGTTGAGCGCGAGTTCCGAATTTACGCCGAGCAGACGGACAAGGCTTACCACGGCGAACAAAAGGTCGCCGCATTCTTCGTAAACTCCGGTTTCGCTGCCTTTTTCAACTTCGGCGAACACCTCGCGGAATTCTTCTTTAACTTTATCGGCTACTTGCTCCACGGATGAGAAATCCATATTATACTTGCCCGACCTCGAGCCGACTTTGTGGGCGCGGAGCGCGGCGGGAAAACTTTTCGGAACGGATTCGAGATATTCCGCCCCACAGGCGAAACCCTTTTCTTTTTGCTTGTTTTTCTCCCATACGTCGAGCGCCTGAGAAGAATTTTTCGCCGTATCGCAACCGAAAATATGCGTGTGTCTGGAAATGAGTTTGGAGCATACTCCGCTCATAACGTCGTGAAGAGTAAACGCGCGGCTTTCTTCGCCGAAACAAACGTAAAAAAACGCTTGCAAAAAGAAGTCGCCGAGTTCTTCGATTATCGCGTCGTCGTCTTTCTTTTCAATCGCGTCGAGCAGTTCGTACGTTTCCTCGAGCGTGTTTTTTCTTATCGATTCAGGCGTCTGCGCTTTGTCCCACGGACAGCCGTTTTCGGAGCGCAAAACACGTAAAATCTCGTGAAGATCGGAAAATCCGAACCTTTTCTTTTCCGTCAAAGGTTGGTCTTTTATAACGATTGCGGCAGTGTCGTCGAACTCGTTTCCGTAGTCGGTTTCATAGAGTAATACTTTGCGAAAATCGCCGTTAAAGAACTTATAGCAGGGGATTTCGTCGCCGAAGGCATCTGCAAGAATAAGTTTCACGCGGCTCGCGAGAAGATCGGAATCCACGTCGTAAACTACGAGCGGCAAGGAAAGATCCGCCGATTCGATATCGTATGCCGATACCGCGCAGTACTTGCCGAAAACGCCTGCCTTGTCGAGATAAAAGTCGGCTTTCGATATGCCGGGGATAATTTCCGCGTCCGGGCGTTTTTTCAGAATTATCGAACAGGACACGTCGTCCTTAACGTCGCCGTCGACAAGGTAAACCACGTCGTGGTCTTTGGCGAGTTTCAAAACGGCGTTCGCAAGGTTTTTCGCGAGCGTTCCGAAGTTTCTCGATTTGTTGTAAATTTCGTCGAGAGCGACGTAATCGAACCCCAGTCCGCAAAGCCATTTTCCCACTTTGGTTTCTGCCGTCCGCAGGATAACTTTATCTGTTTTTTTCGCAAGTTCCAAGGCTCTGAGCGACAAGTCGCCCGGTTGAGCGCCTGCCCCCGCAAGATAAATCTTCATTTGTTTTTTTCCTTTTAGAATTTATAGTAATAATATACACCATATTCAAAAGAACCGCAACAAAATAACAGAGAATATCCGAATATAATGTTCCGAAAACGTTCAGATCGGGGTTTTTCAGAAGAGGAATTTCCGTCGCCGCTTTAACGGCAAAGCCGACGAGAAGGCAAACCGCAGGCGCGTAAGGTTTGTTTTTTGCGACGAGTATCGACGTCTGCGTCTGGATAAGCGAAAGAAAAACCACGTCGATCGCCGCAAACGAAATGAGTTTTTTCAAAACGAACTTGTTTTCTGCCGATAGCATCGGGAAAAGAACTTTCACGACTACGCCGGGAAACAAAGCGAGAAAAACAAATGCGAGCGAGGAAAGAAAAAGCGTGTACGTTATCGCCTGCAAAACGAATTTGTCGGATAAGGCGCGGTCTTTTTTTGCTTCCGCGCGCGAAATACCCGGCAAAACGCTCGCCGCGATTCCGTAACAAACGGCGACCGGCATGCCTATTATCGATTCTACGCTTCCCGAATACAACCCGTAAAGGTCGGTTGCGTTTTTCGTGTATTTATTCAGAACGTTCAGAACAGCGAAACTATCGAAAAACTTCGTCATCGGTAAGATAATCGATATCAAAGCAGTCGGTAAAAGCAGGCTTATAAGTCGATTAATCGCAAAATTTTGGTTGGAACGGCATAGTTTTATACGATTCGATATCGTCGTTTTGTAAACGGAAATCAAGTAGAGCATAGCGAAAACTTCGCTCACGGAAACGGCTAAGCACGCGAAAAACGCGCCCTCCGCAGGCGTTGAACCGAACAAAAAGCACAGCGTAAACCCCGCCGCGATTTTAACGATTTGCTCCGTAATCTGCGATGTCGCCGTCGGCTTCATATCGTTTCCGCCTTGAAAATATCCCCTCAGGCATGAAATTACGCTTACAAAAACAAGCGACGGAGCAAGCGCGACGTAAGAGAAACGCGCGTCGGAATTGCCCTGAAGCGAGGAGAGGGTTTCCGAGAAAAAAGTCATCAGAAACCACCCGAAAACGCCCGCCGGCACGATAAGCCAAAGCGACTTTTTTAAAACCGATTCCGCGTTTTCGCCCGAGGAAATTATTTTCGTTATCGCAGAGGTTGCCGCCGTTCCGCAGAACGTCATTAATATAAGATACGTCGGGAAAGCCGTCTGATAAATCCCCAGTCCTTCCGCTTTGAGAACGTTGTTGAGGGGTATCCGATAAAGCGCGCCCAGAAGTTTCACGATAAGTCCGCTCGAAGCGATAAGCAAGGCGTTTCTCAGAACAACGTTATTTCTTTTCGTCATCAGAAGTGAGCCGCAATGAATTCCGCCGTCAGCATCGCAAGACTCACGTCGGACGAGGTTATCGGGTTGTCTTTCGATTTGTCGGCAAGAATAATCGCCCCGATCGTTTCGTCGCCCGCCATCACTGGCATAAAGAGTTGATTTGCAAAGTTGAATCTGTCGCCGGGCAGAATTTCTATCGGCGCGCCGCCCTCCGAGCGGTTAACCACAAGAGTTTTCTTGCGTTTCAAAAGTTCTTCCACGGCTTTGGTTATCTTGTTGCCGACGATTTCCCCGGCAAGGGAACGGGACGAAGCGAGATAGGTGTTTTCGTCGCACACGATAACCGAATGTCCCGTACATTTTTCAAGGCTTTCCGCGGCGCAGTCGAGCGAGCCTCCGAGCGTTTTCACGGGCGAATATTTTTTGATGACGAGCGCGTCTTTTTCCGTGTAAACTTCAACGGGGTCGCCCTCGTTCATTTTCAGTGTTTTTCTTATTTCCTTGGGAATAACGACTCTTCCGAGAACGTCTATTCTTCTTACGATGCCTGTATCTTTCATGATTTACTCCTTTACGTCCATTTACATGGGTTTGGAATTAGTGTTCGTAAAAAAGACTAAAATATGTAAAAACAAACAAGTAAAAAGCCCGAATCGCAATTCTGACGACGATTCGGGCGACGCGGGAATTTTTAATTAAATCAAAAACTGTTCAAAAGACCTTTCAGACCTTCTTTTTTAAAGATTTCCTTATAATAAGATAGTTCGTCGGATATCATTCGGTCTACGACTTTCATCCCGAGCAGTTCTACGGGCGCTTTGTCGTCGGTGAGGATATATTTTCCGGTCGGGGAATATTTTTCATAATTTGTTTTTACTCCGTACATCGCGGAATAAAGCGACGTGTCCGTAACCCGGGCGAGATTATTGTCGAAAACCTGCGTCATTTTCGCATTGTCCGAGGCGAATAAAACCCTGTTTGAAGAGTTGCTTACGTCAACGGTGAAGACTTCCGGAAACACGGTCGAAATCGTATCGGATAAATACTGATTGATGTTTCCTTCTCCGCCGCCGCGCATATTCATGTTCACGACCATAACCCCGTCCGGTTTGAGGTGTTCTTTCACGAGGGTGAAAAATTCTTTCGACGACATCTGAAAAGGTATCGTTATATCCTGATAGGCGTCGACCATTATAACGTCGTAAGTATTTTTCACCGCGTTGAGATACGCCCTTCCGTCGTACGTCGTAACCTTAACGTCATCCGATGCGTTGAAATATTTTTTTGAAAGAGCGGTGATTTTTTCGTCGATTTCAACACCCTCTATCGTCGGGGTTTTGTCGGCGAAATATTTTTTGCATTGCGTGGCGTAAGTCCCCGTTCCCATTCCGAGAATGAGAATATCGGAGGAGTCTTTGTTGTAGATATCCGCCATAAGCGGCGCAGCCATCGCGTAGTCGTAATACATACCCGTGAGCGTTTCGTTTTTTACGTAAACAGACTGTACGCCGAAAAGCACGTTTGTGGAAAGATAAATCTGCTTGTCGTCCTCATAAACCTGAAGATAATTGTAAACCGATTCGCCTTCGTAAGTCAGATTGTTTGTCCAGAACGCGAAACTTCCGCTGTGACCGAAAACGCAACATAAAATGAAAATGAGAACGGCGACAGGGAGTTTTTTTATTTTCTTCCAATCGATTTTCGACGCGATGAAATATACCGCGGAAAGAAGGAGAAGAATCCCCGCGAAGATAAGAAAGGTTACGGACGTTCCCACCGCGGGTATTGAAACGAACGTCGGAACGAAAGTTCCGATGATGCTGCCGATAGTGTTGGATGCGTTTAAATATCCTACGGTTTTTCCGTTGTCGTCGAGCGAATCGGTGGAGTATTTAACGAGGCAGGGCGTAACCGTGCCGAGAAGGAACAGAGGAAAAACAAAAATTATCATACACGCCGCGAAAGCCGCGACGACAAGAAAGTTCGTGCTTACCGTGAGAATGAGCAAACCCGAAATGCCGAGAATGATGTATTTTCCGACGACGGGGATAAGCGCGATCCATACCGCGGCGATGATTATTCTGCCGTAAAGTTTGTCGGGGTTCGGGTTCTTATCGGCGGCTTTGCCTCCGTAAATGTTACCGAGAGCCATCGCTATCATTATCGTGCCGATGATTATCGTCCAAACGATCTGCGACGAACTGAAATAAGGCGCGAGAAGCCTGCTTGCGCCGAGTTCCACCGCCATGACCGACATTCCCGAAAAGAATTCTGTCAGATACATAAATATTTTGTTTTTAAGTATAGGTCTGTCCATTTTATAAACCGCCGCCTGTTTTTGATGTCGGAATTATATCACCGCCGCGATAAAATGTCAAACGGAAATTTTTTGAAAACGTATTGACATAATCGCTTTCTCATATTATAATGTTAATATTAATATAAACAGTTATAATCCGGAGCAACGCATAACTATGAAAAAATCGTTATTTATAGCAGGTACAATATTTTTCGTGTTATCGGTCGTCGCGTTCTCGTTCGGGACGTATATTTTGTACGTCGCTACGCACGCGGAATCGACGGGCGAGGCCGTCGCCGCCGTAGTTCTGATACCTCTCGCGGTAATCGCTTATTCCGTTCAGGCGGCGCTTTGCGTGGGCGCGGAAATAACTTTGTGGATAAACTTTAAAAAATATGGCGCTTGCAGAATCGCCGGCATGGTGATTGCGATAATCTGCCTTATATTGATTGCGGCAAGTATTTCGTACTTTTCGTATTTGTTGATAATCAGCAACTGAGCGACTGAATTTATCGAGAGCCTTTCGGGTTAAATCCCCGAAAGGTTTTTTTGTTGCATTTTTTTATTCTTCAAGCATATGATATATGGATTATTCGGAGTTTGAAATGGATAACAGATGCGTTGTTTTTTACGATAGCGGAACGGGCGGGTTAAGACTTTTCGAAAAAACGAGAAAAGCGTTCCCGTCCGAGAATTACGTTTATTTCGCCGACGAAAAATATATGCCGTTCGGGGATAAAACCAAAGAGGAGTTGTTGAAAATTTTCGACGAAGCCGAAAAAAAGATTTTATCTTTCTGCCCCAAACTTCTCGTCGTCGCCTGCAACACGATGTCCTGCGCGCTTGCCGAAGAAGAGAGGAGTTTTCCCTTTAAAACGATTTTCGTAACCCCTTTTGTCCCCGGAAACGAAAAAACGAACAAAAGTTCGTGTGAACCTGAAACGGGTGGAAAGTGGTTACTTCTGACCACTCCCGCCACCGCAAAATCAGACTTCGTGCAACGCCTGATAAGCGGTGACGAAAACGTTGACCTCCTCCCTCAAAAAGGGCTTGCCGAGAGGGTGGAAAAGTGGAGGAAAGGCGGCAAAAAGCCAGATATTTCCTTAGATTTTAAAAATTGTAAAAAAAATTACGATTACGTTTTTCTCGGGTGTACGCATTACGGATTTTTAAAAAACGACTTCAAAAAAATCTTTCCTGATTCAAAAATCGTCAGCGGAGAAGAGCGCGCTTTCGGGTTGGTGCGTAATTTTTTGAACACTTTTGACAATGACGCCCGTGGCGGATGTGTATGTTTTGTAAAATCTAAGAAAATATCTTGAATTTTTGAAAAAATTTGCGTTGAAAAACACGTAAGTTTTTTCTTTTCTAAATAAAAATTTTTACGTGAAACATTATTTTTTTCAAAAAGTGGTTGACAGTGTTCAAAACGGGGTGTATAATTATGCTATAAATCAACGGTGGGGCATTTCTACCTTTGAGCGGAGTAAAAAGAGGAGTTAACGGATGTTTTCGGGAGAGATTGCGCATCAACTCGATGAAAAAAAGAGAATACGTATTCCGGCGAAATTCAAAATCGATCCGAACGAATTTTTGCTCAGCAAGGGTGTCAACCACTGCATTTACGTCACGCCCAAGGACGTCGTGGAAACAAAAGCGAGCGAATACAAATCCAGAATTTCGGAATTCGATCGCGAAGGTCAGTTTGCGATTTCCGCGTATATGGCAAGTTTTAGGCCGATCGCGATGGATCAGCACGGCAGAGTTTCTCTTCCGCCAGATCTTATCGAATACGCCGGCATAAAGAAAAACGTCGTCACGATAGGCAGTTTCGACAGGTTGGAAATCTGGGGCGAAGAAACCAGAGCCGAGCTGTTCAAAGAAAAGTCTTTCGACGATTATATCAATATTCTTGCCGAGAGGATCAAGTAAATGGAATTCCGTCACGTTCCGGTAATGCTCGAAGAGTGTATGGACGGACTGGCTCTGAAAACGGACGGCGTTTATTTCGACGGTACGTTAGGCGGAGCGGGACATTCCTCGGAAATTCTTAAAAGGACAAGCCCCGGCGGAAAACTTATCGCCACCGATCTCGACGTCGACGCGATAGCGAACGCAAAAGAGCGACTTGCCGCATATAACGGAAGATTTCAACTCTTTCATTCCAACTTCAAAAATTTTTCCGAAGTTATGAAGGAGGCGGGCGTCGATAAAATAGACGGAGCGATTCTGGATCTCGGGGTGAGCAGTTATCAACTCGACAACAGAGAGCGCGGATTTTCCTATATGGGCGAAGCAAGGCTCGATATGCGGATGAACAGAGAAAATCCGAAGTCCGCGTGGGAAATCGTCAATCGTTACGACAAAGCGAAACTCGCTTATATTTTCTCCGTTTACGGCGAAGAGAAGTTTGCCGACAACATCGCGAAGAATATCTGCGAGGAACGCAAAATCAAACCGATAGAAACAACGAAGGAACTTGCCGATATCATCGACAAAAGCATACCTTACAAATTCAAGCAGAACGGACACCCGGCAAAGAAGGTTTTTCAGGCTGTGAGAATAGAAGTCAACGAAGAACTCGACGGATTGTCGGATTGTCTTAAAGACATAGTAAAATCATTGAAAAAGGGCGGAAGGTTAGTCGTTATGACGTTCCATTCGCTCGAGGACAGGATAGTAAAACAAACGTTCAAAGATCTGGAAACGGATTGCGTTTGCGACAAGCGTTTACCCGTTTGCGTGTGCGGAAAAAAACGGGAAATAAAACAAATAAACAGAAAGCCGATAGAGGCGGGCGAACAAGAGAAAAAACTGAATCCGAGAGCGTCATGCGCAAAACTCAGGATCGCAGAAAAAGTTTAAATTTTCGCAACCTTGACATTAATAATAAATTTTAGGGAGAATGAATATGTATAATAACGTAAAGACGAACGTTCTTGAAAAAGAGAACGCAGAAGAAAGACAGTACGCAAAAGACGCCACGAATCTCGACAAAATTCTCGGAATGCAGGATGCCGACGACACTAAAATTCTCGGCGAAAACGTCAAGGCTCCCTTAAGGGAGTTCGACGAGGATCTCATACCGTCGTCTACCACGATGCAGTTCGAGTCCGACGAAGATAACGATATCTACGAAGAGGTTCGCCCGAAGAACGAAACCGATCTTCAGAAGAAGTATAAAATAAACACGAAAGGAAAAGTACTCATCGCCGTTTACGCGCTCGTAATCGCGACGATTC
Organism: uncultured Eubacteriales bacterium; assembly: GCA_900548285.1. Lineage (GTDB taxonomy): Bacteria > Bacillota > Clostridia > Christensenellales > Borkfalkiaceae > UBA10281. The sequence continues at coordinate 51,118 of URKE01000002.1, forward strand.
TTTCGCTTATCGTAATAAATTCCAGAATGCTCAAAAGTCTCGATAATTCCATCAGCGGCTACGCGGGAAAAATCACGGAACTCACCGAGCAGTATACTAACGTAAACGCCGAACTCGACTATGTAAAAAGCGATGAAGTGATCATCGAAAAAGCCGAGGCTATGGGTATGGTCAAATCCAGATAAGCGGATAGGCTTTTTACGTCTTCCGCGAGGGAGAAAACAATTTATAAAAATTTCAGTCTTAATATGTTACGAAAGAGGTTATTTGCGCTGCTTTGCGCGATAACCTTTATTTTTTTGTCGGTTTTGTGCCGCGTGTTTTTCGTTCAGATCGTGGACGGCAAATCTCTTCAGAAAAAAGCCGTCGATCAGTGGACGAGAGATATTCCCGTCAAGGCGGCGCGCGGAAAAATAACGGACAGAAACGGAATAATTCTTGCCGAAAACAAACAGTCATACGCGGTTTTCGCGCGGACGAGAATTGTAGAGGACGTTGAAAAAACAGCAAAGGTTTTGTCGGAAACTCTCGGCGTCGATTACGAAAAACTCGTTTCAAAAATGCGTTCGGGCGGCGTGTCGGAAATAACCGTAAAAAGACAAGTTCCGCGCGAGGTTACGGACGAATTGTCCGGGTATTCGTTGCCGGGCGTTTATTTTTGCAGGGATTCGGAAAGGAATTATCCTTACGGCGATTCGCTTGCGCAGATAATAGGTTACACGTCGGTGGACGGCAGCGGGCAAAGCGGACTTGAAAAGAGATACGACGAATATCTCAAAGGTTACGACGGAGAAATACTTTACGAAGCGGATCTTATAGGCAAGGACGTGAAAGGCTCTTCGGCGAAGTATATTCCCGCCACGAACGGACTGAATCTCAGACTCACGATAGACTACGAAATTCAGATGATATGCGACGCGGTTATAAAAAAGGTCGTTGCGGAGTATGCTCCGAAGTCGGCTTCGGTTATCGTTATGTCGCCGAAAACCGGCGGGATTTACGCGGTGAGCCAATGTCCGTCGTTCAACCTTAACGACGTACCGAGAGATGACACCGGTTTTTTGAACAAAGTTTCGAGGTGTAATCTTATAGTCGATTCCTACGAGCCGGGTTCGACGTTCAAAATCATCACTTCCGCGGCGAACATAGAGGAAAATTTAAAGGGTAATCCCAACGCTTTTTCGGCAGATTACGTATTCAATTCCAATCGGTTCAGGTATGTGGACGGAAGAAAAATAAAGTGCTGGTCCACGCACGCTAACGGTAAACATTCCAACGAAAGGCTCGCGGAAGCGTTGAACAACAGTTGCAATCCGTGTTTTGTCGATATCGCGCTCTCGCTCGGAAAGGACGTTATGTATTCTTATCTCGACGCGTTCGGCTTCGGAAAAACCACCGGCGTGGATTACGGCGGAGAGGCGATAGGTATGCTCGTGCCTAAGTCCGCGGTCACAAACGGCGACCTTGCGAGAATAGGTTTCGGGCAGACGATCGCGATAACTCCCATCCAGCTCGTCGCGGCGGTTTCGGCGGCGATAAACGGCGGAACTTATCACGAGCCGTATTTCGTTTCGGAAATATCCGACGAAAGCGGGAGAATCTGCGAAATAGTAAACCCTAAGCCGCTGAGAAAAACCATCAGCGAAAAAGCGTCCGAAACCCTCCGGGGGTATCTCGAGGACGTCGTTACCAAGGGGAGCGGAAAGCAAGCGTATATCGAGGGATATCGCGTGGGCGGGAAAACCGGAACCGCTCAGAAATATGAAAACGGAAGAATCGCTCAGGGGAAATACGTTATGAGTTTCATCGGATTTTTCCCTGCGGACGAGCCGGAATATATCGCTCTGTGCGTCGTCGACGAGCCTGTCGGAGGAAAGTACGGGTCAACCGTCGCCGCGCCGCCGGTAAGAGATATTTTCGAGGGTATAATTCAATGTAAAGGCATAAAGGCAAGGTGAAAAATGAAAACGAAAAATCTTTTTGACGGCGTTATAATCAAGACGACAAAAGGCGTAATACCGGAAGAAGTCGCAGGCGTCACCGATAACGCCGGCGAAGTTAAAAGCGGATTTTGTTTTTTCGCGGTCAAAGGCGAAAAATATAACGGCGCGTATTTTATCCGCGAAGCGATTGATAACGGCGCGTCGATAATCGTAACCGAGGACGAAAATGCGGAAGTCGGCAATGCGGCGGTCGTCATAGTCGATGACGTCCGCGGCGTTCTCGACGTTGTCTGCAAAAGGTTTTATATCGGAGACAACCCGAAAATAAAACTCGTCGGCGTCGTCGGCACGAACGGCAAAACGAGCGTTTGCCATATTATTTACGAAATATTTTCGTATGCAGGCAAAAAGGCGGCGTATCTCGGAACGATAGGCGGAAAAATAGGCGATAAGGAATACGAAACCTCGCTCACAACGCCGGGAACGGTCGAGCTGTACCGGTTTATCGGCGAGGCTGAAAAAGCAGGGGCGGAATATCTCGCTCTCGAACTTTCCGCGCACGCCATCGCGCAGAAAAGGGGATGCGGACTTTATTACGAATGTCTGATATTCACTAACTGCACCGAGGATCATCTCGATTATTTCAAGGATATGGAAACCTACGCCGCGGTAAAAAAGAGCGCGTTCGTCAGGGGCAGATGCAAATATATGGTGATAAACAGCGACGATTCCGTCGGCGTTGAAATTCTCCGCGCGAACGAGAACGGCAACGCCGTTTCTTACGGCATTTATAATCCTGCGGACGTTTTCGCGATAGATATAAGCGAAACGAAGAACGGCGTGAGTTTCGTAATCAATCTATTCGATATCGTCTACGATATGAAAAGTCCGCTTATAGGCTTGTGCAACGTTTATAATCTTCTCGCGTCGCTCGCAGCCGCCGCCGTTCTGGGCTTAAAAATACACACGCTCGGCGGAGCGGTCAAAAAAATCGGCGCGATAAAGGGCAGAGCGGAAAAAATCGCGACTTTCCGCGGCGCGGATATTTTTCTCGATTACGCGCATACTCCCGACGGGCTTAAAACGACTCTCAATTCCATGCGAAGAATATGCGAAGGGAAACTGTATTGTCTTTTCGGCTGCGGCGGAAACAGGGAGAAAGAAAAGCGGAGCGTTATGGGCGAAATTTCGGGCGTTATCGCCGATTTCACGATTATAACGAGCGATAATCCGAGATACGAAGACCCGTGCCTTATAATTTCGGAAATAGAAAAAGGAATAAGGCGGGTTACGAGAAATTACGTTACCGTGTCCGACCGCAAATCCGCGCTCGTTTACGCGATTTCGCTGCTTAAAGACGGCGACGTTCTCGTGGTTGCGGGCAAAGGAGCGGAAAGTTATCAGGAGATAATGGGCGTGAAACGCGATTTTTCCGACGAAGCCGAAATCCGATCCGCGATAGCCCGAATCGAAGGTGAAAATTCTTGAAAACGTTTATTCTCGCGTTTATCGCGTCCGCGGCGGCAGCGGTTATAGGTGGTTTTGCGGCTGTTCCTCTTCTTAAAAAACTCAAAGTCGGGCAGAATATCTTAGGTTACGTAAAAGAACACGATTATAAAAGCGGCACGCCCACGATGGGCGGGATGATTTTCGTCGTTGCGGCGATAATCGTTTTTTCGGTGTTCTCGTCCGGGAAAAAGAGTCTGGCTTTCGTGTCCGTTGCGATAGGCGCGGCATATCTCCTCGTCGGGTTCGCCGATGATTTCATAAAAGTCAGATTAAGGCGCAACGAAGGGCTTAATCCGTTGCAAAAGACGATTTTCGAGTTGGTTATTGCAACGGTTATATCTATATATTCCTATAAACGCGGCGTGACGAACGCGTTTATTCCGTTCACGCGCGGCTCGGTCGATTTCAAAGGTTTTTTCATTCCGTTCTGCGTTCTCGTTTTTCTTGCCACGACTAACAGCGTCAATCTCACCGACGGACTCGACGGACTTGCGGGCGGAGTTTCTTACGTCTATCTTCTCGCGCTCGCCGCGCTTATCGTTTTGCAGACGATATTGTTTTCGGGAAGTTACGCGAATACCGACGAATATAAAAATCTGTCGCTTTTATGCGTTTCGCTTGCGGGCGGAATAATCGGATTTTTACTTTTCAACACGTTCAAAGCGAGCGTTTTTATGGGCGATACGGGTTCGCTTTCTCTCGGCGGATTTATCGCTTCGATAAGCATTTTCAGCGGAAATTCGCTCTTTATCCCGATTATGGGCGTAATGTTCGTCTTGTCGAGCGTGACCGTTATAATTCAGGTTTTGCATTTCAGACGGACGAAAAAGAGAGTTTTTCTCATGGCGCCTCTTCATCATCATTTCCAGCATAAGGGTTACAGCGAAAGCAAGATAGTGTTCGCTTATAAATTCGCAACGCTCATCGTTTCGCTTTTGTGTTTTATTTCGTACGTCTGAAGGGAAATATCGCGTTGCCGGCATAACGGCAGTTTGTCCGACATATCGTTATAACGATAAAACAAATCGGGAGGACGGTATGTATTTAAAAAAAGAAAAATTTCTTATCGTAGGGGTTTCAAAGAGCGGAACGTCCGCTTGCGAACTGTTGCTTTCAAAAGGCGCGAAGTGTTTCGTCTATGACGATTCCGAAACCGAAGCCGTCAAAAACGCCGAAAAAAGACTTTCGGAAAAAGGCGCGACGATCGTTTACAAAAGCGAAGTGAACGAATTGCTCGCCGAGATAACCGTCGTGCTGTTAAGTCCGGGCGTAGCGATCGACCATGAGATTCCCGTGAGAGCGAAGAAACTCGGCAAGAGAATAATCGGCGAACTCGAGCTTGCGGCTGAATTATGCGTCGCGCCGGTGATTGCGGTCACGGGGACTAACGGAAAAACAACCACTTGCACGATGATAGACGATATTCTGAAAAACGGCGGAGAAAAGCCGATACTTTGCGGTAACGTGGGAACTCCTTTTTCGTCGGTTCTGGATAAAATTACGGACGATACTCTCGTCGTTCTGGAAACGTCGAGTTTTCAACTCGAAACGGTTTCGCGGTTTGCTCCGCACGTCGCCGTAATAACGAATATCACGCCCGACCACCTTTCAAGGCATTACAATATGGAGAACTATATTTACCTTAAGGGAAAAATCCTGGCTAACTTAAGGGAAAGCGAATACGCCGTGCTTAATTACGACGACGGAATCGTCCGCGAGTTCGGCGAAAAGACGAGGGCGAAAGTAGTTTATTTTTCGGCTCAGAACGAGGTGAACGGCGCGTACGTTTCGGACGATAAGATTTTTTATAAAGGCAAATACGTCGCGGATATCAAATCGTTGCCGGTCGGCGGAGAGCATAACGTTCTGAACCTTCTTGCCGCCGTCTGCGTTGCGGAAATAGTCGGAATGACGGAAGAGGCGATATGTAGCGGAATAAAAGAATTCAAGGGCGTTAAGCACAGAATTCAGTACGTAAGAACGGTAGGCGCGGATTATTACAACGATTCCAAGGCGACAAACGCGGACGCGACGATGAAGGCGATAGATTCCATGAACAAACCTACGACGCTCATTCTCGGCGGCAAGGATAAAGGTCTCGATTTCGACGCGCTCTTCCGCAAAATAAGCGAATCTCTTGTAAAAGCCGTGGTTTTAACGGGCGAAAGCGCGCCGAGACTTTACGATTCCGCAAAAAAAATCGGATACAAAAACGTATATCTCGCAAACGACTTTTTCGTCGCGGTGAAACTCGCTTCTATCGTGGCGGAAAATGGCGAAGCCGTTCTTTTAAGCCCCGCGTGCAGCAGTTTCGATTGCTTCACGGACTATGAAGAACGCGGCGACAGATTTATAGAGATCGTGGAGAAGTTATGAACGGTCTTGTAACGATTAAAAAGAAAAGAAAGGGGCGTGGCGATCTGCCGCTCCTTTTTTCCGTTATAATTATTTCTCTTCTGGGGCTTGCTTTCGTTTATTCGGCGAGCAAATATTCAGCCGAAGTTACGTATGGCGACGAGTTTTTCTTCGCGAAAAAACATCTCGTCGGACTGCTCACCGGTTATGCGGCTATGATTTTCGGTTGCGCGTTCGATTATGAAAAATACAAAAAGATTTCGCTGCCGTCGTTCATCGTTGCGCTCGTTCTTCTTGTTCTCGTGTTTTCGCCTTTGGGATATGAAAATTACGGCGCTAAAAGATGGATAAGGATAGGCGGAATCACCGTTCAGCCGTCCGAAATCGCAAAGATATGTTTCGTTCTTTTTTCGGCGGCGTATTTTTCCGATGAACCGCGCAGAGCGAAGAGTTTTATCGGGTGTCTGCCCGTACTTTGCGCCGGCGGAACGGTTTGCCTTCTGATTATTCTCGAGCCGAATATGTCCATAACGGTATGCTTCGGGCTTTTAACGCTCGCCGTGCTTTTCGCCGCGGGTATGAAAACGGCTCATTTCGTAATCATTCTCGTTCCCGCCGCGCTTGCCGTGCCGCTTCTCATTATTGCCGAGCCGTACAGACTGAACAGATTATCCGCGTTTCTCAATCCGTGGGCATCGCCCAAAGGGGAGGGGTATCAACTTCTGCAATCGTTATACGCTCTCGGTTCGGGCGGTTGGTTCGGCGTGGGGTATCTCAATTCGCGGCAAAAACTCAGGTTTCTTCCTTTTTCCGAAAGCGATTTTATCCTCGCGGTAATCGGCGAAGAAACGGGTTTTGTCGGGCTTGCGGTGTTCTTCGCTCTCATTTTGTTTGTTATTATTCGCGGAATAAAAATCGCCGTTAAGGCAAAGGATCATTTCGGCTATCTTTCGGCGGTCGGCATAACCTGTATTTACGCCGTTCAATCTCTCGTCAACGCCCTCGTCGTAACGGGTAGTATCCCGCCGACCGGATTGCCTCTTCCGCTTGTATCGGCGGGCAACACTTCCCTTATAGTTTTCCTTTTTTCGTTCGGCGTGCTTTATAACGTATCTTGTCGGTCCCCGTCCGATTAACCAAAAAATCCCGTAAAACATAATATGTCGTATATTATGATTTACGGAGACAAAATGGACAGATTCGTTATAAACGGCGGCAGAAAATTATCGGGGAAGGTGAATATTCGCGGGGCAAAAAACTCGGTTTTGCCGCTTATCGCCGCGTCGGTTTTAAACGAAGGGGTAACCCATATAAAAAATTGCCCGAGGATAAAAGACGTTTACGTCATGGCGAAAATAATAGAACGCCTGGGCGGTAAATTCGTTTTTTCGGGCAATACGCTCAGTTTAAACACGGAAAATCTGCGTTCGTGGGTTTTGCCGGAAGATCTTACGGGCGAAATACGCGCTTCCGTATTCATAACGGGCGCGCTTATCTCGCGTTTCGGTTATGCGGAAACGGCAAAGCCGGGCGGATGCAACATAGGCAATCGCCCCATAGACATACATATCGGCGCGTTAAGGGCGTTGAAAGTCGCGGTGAACGAGGGCGAAAGAGTTTCGTTCAACGGCGCCCGCGCGGAGAGCGGTAAGGTCGTTTTAAGATTTCCGAGCGTCGGGGCTACGGAAAACGCGATGATGGCTTCGGTTAAGTTAAAGGGTTTCACGATTATCGAAAACTGCGCCGAAGAACCGGAGATAATCGACTTGCAGAATTATCTCAATATGCTCGGCGCAAGGGTTTCCGGCGCCGGTACGAAAACGATAACGGTGGAGGGCGTGGATAAACTTTATCGCGGAGAAATCGAATTTACGCCCCGTCAGGACAGAATCGAGGCGGGAACGTTTTTGCTTTGCGGCGCGTGCGCGGGGGGAGAGATCGAATTCAACGGCTTAAATACCGAAGAAAGTTTGCCGCTTTGCAAAATAATCGGTCGTAACGCTTGCAAAATATATCAAAAAGATGATAAAATATACAATGTAAAATTCTATGCGAGAAAGGAGGGTTTCGGCAGAGTGATCGCCGAGCCTTATCCCGGTTTTCCCACGGATCTGCAACCGCAGATAACGGCGGCGGCTTGTTTGCCCGAAGGGCTTACCGTCACGGAGGACAGAGTTTTTCCGTCGAGATTTTCTTACGCAACCGAACTGACGAAGATGGGCGCGGATTTAAGAGTTCTTGAAAACGTTTGCGTTATATCGGGCAGGAGATTGCACGGCGCGGTCGTTTCGGCGGGAGATCTCAGAGGCGGGGCGGCTTTGTGTCTTGCCGCGCTCGGCGCGGAAGGTGAAACCGTGGTTCTGAACGTTTCGCATATAGACAGAGGATACGAGGATTTTGAAGTCCGGCTGAGAGAACTCGGCGCGGACGTAAAGAGAATTACACCGTGACCTGCGGCTGAACGTCGGCAATTTGCCGGTATTCGGCAAGTCGGGGATAACCGGTTCGGGAGATTTACAGATGAAGTATAAAAAAGCGATTATATTCAGCACGATAATGATATTCGTCGTTGCGGCGGCGGTCGCGCTCGGCTGGCTTTTCAGAGCGCGGTATTTTATCGTGAACGATCTGAACGGTCTGACGGGAGAAACCGCGGAGAGCGGGCTTTATTCTTTCGTCTGCGAAACGCTTGAAAAAAAATATAAAGGGAAGTGGCTTTTTTCTTTCGGCGAGAAAGAAATCGAGAACGATCTCTCCGCTAACCCTTACGTAGAATTGATAGAAGTTAAAAAGACCGCGCCGGATAAAATTTCGGTGACGTTCAGCGAAAGAAAAGAACGCTTCTTAATCGTTATCGGAGATAAAGGTTACGTTACCGATTCGGGATATAATCTTTTGCGCGACGTCGCTGCGGCGGATTTCAGTGAGCAGGAAGATAGTCTTGTCAGGGTGGAAGTCCGCGGAATGGACGAACTTGATTTTTCCGCTTTGCCGAAGGGTAAGAAAATAACGTTTGAAGAAGAAAATCTTTTCGGCGCGATGACCGATATATTCGGTAAGTTTTCGGATAAACTAAACTTTATCTCCGGGATAACGATAGACGGAGAAAAAAACATCGTCGAATACCGCGCGCAGACGGGCGTTATAATCGACGTGAGTCTGGCAGTCGCCACGGCGGACAAGCCTACTGAAGCCGATAAAAAAGCAACGCGGGAAAGAATTTGCGAAAGCGTTGCCGAAATCGAAAGCGTATATAACAACCTTGACGAAAGAAGCAAACGTCGGGGATATATCCGGGTTTACGAAACCGACGAAAAAGAAGTGATAGTGAATTACGAGCCTGAAGGCAACGTACATCGGGAGGAGAAAAATGATTAAAAACTGCGTTGCCGTTTTAGACGTCGGCTCTTCCAAAATAACCGTTCTCGTCGGGCAAAGGGGCGTTAACGACACCATAACCGAAAGATTTGTGACGAAAAACGAATACAGCGGTTTTGCCGAGGGAAAGTTTTTCGATATCGCGGAACTCGAAACGGCGGTCGCTTCGGCGATAAAGTCGGTTTGCGCCGCGCTTAAAACATCCGTGAACGAAATAACGGTATGCGTTCCCGGCGCGTTTGTCAGGCTTGAAAACAGAAAATATAAAATAGTATTCGGAAAAAAGAAGAAGATAACCGAGGACGATAAAGAATCGCTTTTCGATGCAGGACAAGACCTCGTCGAAACAGAGGATTACGAAGTTATAAATCGGGCGGATATATATTTTGCTCTCGACGACAACAGAAAGGTGTTCGATCCCGTGGGGAAGCCTTCGGCAATGCTCGGCGGTTATATCAATTACACGTTATGCGAAAAATATTTTATCGATACGTTCCGTAACGCTCTGAAAAAAGCGGGCGTTACGACCGTCAACTTTGTTTTCGACGCTTTAGCGGAAAGCCTTTATCTCTTCGATTCGCGACGCAGAGAAACACCGTCGCTTATCATCGATTCGGGATATATTACAACAACCGCTTCGATTATTCTCGGTGGCGGTGTTGTCGCCAAACATTCCGAGGATTTCGGCGGCGGGCTTATCGCTTACAGAATAGTCAAAACGTTCGGCATCGCGCCGGACGTCGCCGACGGGCTGCAGAGGATTATCAATTTGTCGCTCGCAAGACAGTCGGGACAGACTTATAAAATCGAAACGAAAAACGGTTATGAGGAATATCTTGCCGAGGAAATCAATTCGGCAGCCACGGAAGAGATAGATCTTTATCTCGATAATCTCGAGGCGTTTATCGCGGAGAATATTCATAAGGTTAACGGCGGGTTCGGCGTGTATCTTACGGGCGGAGGATTATCTTACGTCAGAGGGATAAAAGAATATATTTCCGCAAGGCTCGGTTTGCCGGTTGAGATCGTCAAGCCTAAATTGCCGTCTTACGGGAAAACGGAAGAAACGTCGTATTACGCCGCGCTCGATTACGCTCTGAACGAGCAGGAAAAGAAGAAAAAGGGATTTTTAGGGTTTTTCAGAAAATAAAAGAGGTACGAAAGATGAATATAGGATTAAACGGAATGGATATGAACGTCTGCAAAATTATGGTTGCGGGCGTGGGCGGCGCGGGCAATAACGCCGTAAACAGAATGATAGAAGCGGGAGTTTCTTCCGCGGAGTTCGTTGCGATAAACACCGATAAGCAGGCGCTTATTCTTTCGGAAGCAAGCGAAAACAATAAAATCGCTATCGGCGAAAAACTCACGAAAGGGCTCGGCGCGGGTTCAAACCCCGAAATAGGCATGCAGGCAGCCGAGGAAAGCAAAGACAAAATCAGAGAACGCCTGCAGGGAGTGGATTTGCTTTTTATCGCCGCGGGTATGGGCGGCGGAACGGGAACGGGCGCGGCTCCGGTCGTTGCCAAAATCGCCCGCGAATGCGGTTGCGTTACGGTTGCGGTCGTCACGAAGCCGTTTATGTTCGAGGGCAAACGCCGCGACGAAAACGCGAGAAGAGGAATAGCGGAACTCAGCAAAGTCGTTGATACTATCGTTATTATTCCCAACGACAAACTTCTCGAAACTCTCCCTCCGGACACTTCTATGATAGAAGCGTTGAAATACGCCGACGAAAATCTTCGTATGGGCATATGCGGCATTGCTGATCTTATCTCCACGCCGTCGCTTATCAATCTCGATTTCGCGGATGTTAAAACAATCATACAAAACAAGGGCTACGCTCATATGGGCGTCGGTATGGCGACGGGCGACAACAGAGTGGTTCAGGCTGTCAAGAAGGCTATTTCAAGCCCTTTGCTCGAAACGAGCATAGAGGGCGCGAAGGGCGTTATTCTCAACGTAAAGGGCGGCAACGATCTTACTTTGGGGCAGGTTTACGAGGCGGCGAATCTCATAAACAGCGTTATCGACAGTTCGGCAACGGTTATTTTCGGCGCGAATATCGATCCGGAGTATAACGAAAAATTCGAGATAACCGTTATCGCCACGGGTTTTACCGATAAAGACGAGATGCCCGAAGAAAAAAAGGACGAGCAACGCGATAATTTTAAAAATTACGTAAACGACGACGTCGCGCCCGAAAGAGTGGACGTTGTTTCTCCGCGTGCGAACGCCGCAACGGAAGAACGGGAAAAGGCGTACGCGCCTTATAACGCTCCGCAAAGGGATGCAAACGTGTTGCGTTCCGGTCGTGAAAACACGGGATTCGAAGAAAATCGCAGACCGGCTTACGCCGAAAATCATCGCGACGAATACGCCGGACGCAGAGCGGAAGAAACGCCCGCCGGAACCGAAGAAAAGGAGAACGATGACGACGAAACCAAAGATTTTCCGTCGTTCATGAAGAAACTTTTCAGAAAGAACAAATAAAACGGAACGCGAAAGGAAAATCAGCGTCAAAAGACGTTCCAAATCGCATAAAATAAGCCTGTCTTGCCGCCATAAAAACGGTAAAACAGGCTTTTGTTTTAAGTGAAATCAAATAAAACCGTTACACTTTGGATTTGATGAAATCCGTCATTTTTTCGACGAATTCCGAAGAGGTTTTTTCGTGTTTATCCCATGCGGTCAGATAAAATTTGAGTTTCGGTTCGGTGCCGCTCGGGCGCGCGATAAGCGAAAATCCGTCGCCTTTGAAAACCATAACGTTGCTTTTCGGCAGTCCGTCCAGCCCGAGAGAGTAATCTTTAATTTCCGTAACCGACTTTCCGCAAATCTTACCGAACGGATTTTTGCGTAATTTATTCATAAAATCCGCCATAAAAATCATTCCCTGTTCGCCCTCGAAGTATTTCGCGTATAACGCCGAACGGTAATAACCGTATTTACCGTAGAGAAATTCGAGCGCGGCGGAAAGCGAAAGACCGAGCGATTTATAATAGCAAGCCGCTTCGGCGAACATTATAGCCGCGGAAATCGAATCTTTGTCCCTGGCGTGCGTGCCGACGAGATAGCCGATGCTTTCTTCCATGCCGAAAACGAAGTTTTTATCGGGGTTTTTATCGATTGCTTCGCCGATATACTTAAATCCCGTGAGAACGTTTATAGTTTCCACGCCGAACGATTCCGCGATTTTTTCGGGCAGGGGAGAAGTGACGATCGTAGAGATGATAAAGGGCTTGTCGGGGATAGTATTCTGCGCCTTTTTCGTCGCCAGAATAAAATATACGAGCAAAGCGCCCGCTTCGTTTCCGTTCAGAAGGCGATATTCTCCGTTCTTTTCGCGGAACGCCACGCCCGTTCTGTCCGCGTCCGGATCGGAGGCTATAATGAGTTCCGCATTGTTTTTTTCGGCGGTTCCGATTGCTTTTTCGAGAGCCTCTTTAAATTCGGGGTTTGGGTATGGGCAAGTCGGGAAATTTCCGTCCGGATATTTTTGTTCGGGAACGACCGTATAGTCCGTTATTCCGATTTTTTTGAATATTTTTTCAACGGGAATAAGTCCCGTTCCGTTCAGCGGAGTATATATTATCGACGGCATATATTTTTTATCGAACGGCAGAGAATATTCGTAAATCGCATCGATAAAATCGTCGAGAATTTCGTCGCCGATATATTCAATTAATTCTTTTTTCGGCGTGAATTTCTCAAAATAATCGTGTTTGTCGATAAATCCGGTGATTTTGCCTGCCTCGTCGTCCGTCGCCTGGCAACCGTTTGAATTGTAAACCTTGTAGCCGTTGTATTCTTTCGGATTATGGCTCGCGGTAACTACGATTCCCGCCCCGGCGCGAAGTTTCCTCACCGCGAACGAAAGAACGGGCGTCGGCATGAGTTTGTCGAACAAGTATACTTTAACGCCTTTCGATGACATTATCTCCGCGGCAAGCCGGGCGAAAGCGTCGGACATGTTTCTGCTGTCGTAAGCGATGCAGACTGAATTTTTGTCCGCGTTCGATTTGCCTGCGCCTGATTTGTCCGTGTTTAAAATATAATCGGCGAAACCCGCCGTGGCTCTTGCCACGGTGTATACGTTCATTCTGTTGGTTCCCGCGCCGATTTTTCCTCTCAGTCCTGCGGTGCCGAACGAAAGTTCTTTATAAAACCTGTCGTTTATTTCTTCCGGCAGATCGGAAATTTTTAAAAGTTCTTCGTGAAGTTCTTTGTCGTTCTTCGTTTTTTCGAGCCAGAATTTATATTTTTCTTCGACCATACTTTTATGTTTCTCCGGGTGAACGAATTTATCCGAGAAGTATGCTGTTTTTGTATTCTCTCGGCGTCATCGTGGTTATTCGTTTAAACGTTTTGGTGAAGTGCGGAAGCGAGTCGAATCTCAGAAGATTCGCTATTTCCGAAAAACTGTTGTTTTCGCGTATCAGTTTTTTGCTTTCTTCGATTTTAAGTTCGAGATAATAATTTATTATCGATTTTCCCGTGCGCTGACGAAAAGTTTTGCATAAGGTCGTTTTTCCGTAATGCAGTTCGTCCGAAATTTCGTCAAGGCAGATTTTTCCGTAAATATTCTGCTCGAGAATTCTTACGATTTCGTCCTCGATTGCGTCGGAATTTTCGATTTTGGAAATAAATATCTCCGAGGACGTCGGTTTGGACGTTTCTTCGCGGATAAGTTTAATCAGCAATTCTTCGAGATTGTTCGTTATAACCTGCGCGCCGCCTATGTTCGGGTCGGGCTTGAGTTCGAGTTTCTGAAGGTTGGGGTTGAATTCAGGAATTTTAAAGGTGTTTTTCGCTTCGCTCATTATAGAGGCGAGAAGATACCTGAGTTTGTCGGCAACTACGAAGTGTTTGTGCCTGAAATATCCCATCGTTTTGGACTTACATTCAAAACTTACGATAAAGATATTAGCGTCCGATTTTTTATCGCATTCCACGCTGTGCGGTTCGTCGGGCGATAAAAAAATAACTTCGCCCTTTTTCAATAGAGTTTTGCCGAGATCGGACGTGACGTAAATGCTGTTTTTATCGCAATAAATCATCTCCCAGAAATCATGCCATTCTTCGGGGAAAGCATAGTTTTTCGTTAAGCGTTGATAATGTATGGTTACGATTTTGGAAACGCTTAAAAGCATCGAAACTTTGTACATATAAAAAGTCTTTTCATAAGATGTTTTTTCAACCATTTTTCACCTCGTCCGGCGCATTTTTCTTCGGCGCAGAATATATATAAGAAGTCTGTTCCGTATGATTATATCACAAACAATTCCTTTTTGCAATATATTTTACAAATATTTTTACGAAAGATATTACAAATAAAACGAAACATTTTCTATACCATATTATTAAAAACAGGTATATAATTAAGGCGACAATAAATGGAGGTGTATGAAATGAAATACGTACCCGTTTTGGATAAAGGTTTCAGACCGATGTATGCGGAATTTAAAAAATATTCCGAGGAAGCGGCGAAAACAGAAAACAAACTTTTAAAAATCTGCGTCGAGAGAAACGACGGCTATAATTATATTTACGAATATAAAATATTCGCGAACGGTCATAAGGACGAAAACAACCTTATGGCGGAAAGAATCGTGAAAACCATTCTCTGGCTCGTGGGCGGCTATAAAATTTATCTTGCCGGCGATGAAAACGTTTATGAATTCATAAAGGCGGCTTATACCGATAAGGGTATCAGAGCGTTCGATAAAAACTTTATGGAAAGAGTTTACGAAAAGCCGTTCGAAGTCATTATGTGCGACGAGAAAAATTTCCCGAAGGAGAAGAAATGCTCTCTTTCCGTCGGCGGTCATCTCGACGGTTGCAGGATAGGTTTCGATGCCGGCGGAAGCGACAGAAAAGTCAGCGCGGTCATTGACGGAAAAGTCGTTTACAGCGAGGAAGTCATATGGTTCCCGAAGATTAATTCCGATCCGGATTATCATTACAACGAAATTCTTACGGCGCTTAAAACCGCCGCTTCAAAAATGCCGAGAGTGGACGCCATCGGCGTGTCTTCTGCGGGCGTTTACGTCAACAATAAAATAATGGTCGCGTCGCTTTTCCTTAAAGTAAACGACGAGGACTTTGAGAAGAAAGTCAAAACGATGTATATCGACGTCGCTAAAGAACTCGGCGAAAACATCCCGCTCGAAGTCGCCAACGACGGCGACGTAACCGCACTTGCCGGAGCGATCGATCTTAACGACGACAGCGTTCTCGGCATAGCGATGGGTACGAGCGAAGCCGTAGGTTACATCAACAACAACGGCGGGCTTAACGGCTGGCTTTCCGAACTCGCGTTCGTTCCCGTGGATTATAACAAAGATTCCATGGTTGACGAGTGGAGCGGAGATTACGGCTGCGGCGTTAAATATTTCTCGCAGGACAGCGTTATAAAACTCGCCGAGATGGGCGGCTTTAAATTCGACGAAAAACTCAGCCCCGCCGAAAAACTCAAAGTCGTTCAGAAGATGATGTCGGACGGAGATCCTCTCGCAAAGCAGATATACGAAGATATCGGAACGTATCTCGGTCACACCATGCCTTTTTACGCTATGTTTTACGGAATCAAACACGTTCTTTTGCTCGGAAGGGTAACGAGCGGACTCGGCGGCAACATAATTATGGAAAGGGCGAATAAAATTCTCGAAGAAGAATATCCCGAACTTAAATTCAGAATAGAAATGCCGGACGAAAAGAACAGAAGAGTCGGGCAGAGCATAGCCGCGGCTTCTTTGGCGGCAACCGCAAAAAACGAAAAATAAACAGTTTTCCGCGGCGGTGCATGCGCCGCCGCGGTATTACAAATCCGGAGGATAATAAAATGAAGGTAATAATAGCGAAAGATTACAATGAAATGAGCGAAAAAGCATTCGGAATCATGGCGGAAGTCGTAAAGAACAAACCCGACGCGATACTCGGGCTTGCAACGGGTTCAACCCCCATAGGTCTTTATAAAAATATGATCAAAGACCACAACGAGAACGGAACGAGTTACGGAAAAATCAAAACCGTAAACCTCGACGAGTACGCGGGGCTTGACGTAACGAGCGACCAGAGTTACGTCTATTTTATGAGAGATAATCTTTTCAATCATATCGATATAGACCTTTCGAACACCAACATCGAAAACGGCAAAGCGGCAGACAGACAAGCGGAGTGCGACAGATATAACGCCCTTCTCGAAAAAATGCAGCAGGATATTCAGGTTCTCGGCATCGGCTCGAACGGACACATCGCGTTCAACGAACCCGGCACGCCGTTCGGCAGCGTTACGCATATCGTCGATCTTACCGAAAGCACGATTAAAGACAATTCGAGATTGTTTAAAAGTATAGACGAAGTTCCCCGTCAGGCTTTCACTATGGGGCTTAAAAACATAATGAACGCGAAGAAGATTCTCATCCTTGCGAACGGCGCGAATAAGGCTAAGGCTGTTTTCGGGCTTGTCAAAGGCGAGGTTACGGAAAACGTCCCCGCAAGTATTCTTCAACTTCATCCCGATTGCACGCTCGTCTGCGACGAAGCCGCCGCTGCGCTTATTAAATAGGCTCTTATTAAATAGGCTCTTATTAAATAATCGACCGGTTTCTTAAATAATCGGCTGATTCCGGAGAAAAATATGAAAGGATTAAAAAACGTTAAAGTATATATAAAAAACGTTGGCGTCGTAACGACGAATATAGGTATCGAAAACGGTAAAATAGCGTATATCGGCGACAACGCGGAAAATATCGAACCGCTTTTTGAAACGGACGGAGTTGTTCTGCCCGGTTTTATCGACGAGCATATTCACGGCGCGGGCGGCGCGGACGCAATGGACGGAACGGTCGAAGCGTTACAGACCATTTCGGAATTCGTTGCGAGAGAAGGGACGACGGGATTTTTGGCGACGACTATGACGCAAAGCCCCGAAAATATAACGAACGCGCTCAAAGCGGTTAAAAAAATCAGAGAAAAGGGCGAGTATAAGGGAGCGGAAGTTCTCGGCGTTCATCTCGAAGGCCCGTTCATCTCTCCCAAGCATGTGGGCGCGCAGCCGCTCGAATACGTCGCTAAGCCCAGCGCGAAACTTTTCGACGAATATAACAAGGCGAGCGGCAATGCGATAAAAATCGTCACGCTTGCGCCCGAAGTCGACGGCGGACTTGAACTCGTCAGGCATCTCGGCGAAAAAGGAGTTGTCGCGTCGGTGGGGCATACGGGCGGAAAGTACGCCGACGTCGTTAAGGCGGTTGCCGCGGGCGCGACGAACGTTACTCACACGTACAATGCCCAAACCGGGCTTCATCACAGAGAAGCGGGCGTTGTCGGCGCGGCTATGCTTCTGGACGAACTTAATTGCGAAATGATTTGCGACACCATTCACGTAAGCGTGCCTGCAATCAAACTCGTAATCAAGAACAAACCGCACGATAAATATACGCTCATAACCGACGCGATGAGAGCGAAAGGTATGCCGGACGGCAAATCCGAACTCGGCGGGCAGGAAGTTTTCGTCAAAAACGGCGAAGCAAGGCTTGCCGACGGAACTTTGGCGGGCAGTGTTCTCAAAATGAACGTCGCGATAAAGAATCTCGTCGAAAAAGTCGGCGTGTCTTTCACCGACGCGGTGGACTTTGCGACTTATAACCCCGCGAAAAATATCGGGGCGCTTAACGAACGCGGAACGATAGAGGTCGGCAAGCGCGCAGATTTAACCGTTCTCGATAAGAATTACGAAGTGCTTTATACGGTCGTAAACGGCAAAGTCGTCTATGCGGGATAAGATTAAAACGCGCACGCGGTTTGATTTATGCCGACATGAGAAATAAACATAATATATAATAGCAAAGCCGCAGAGTATACGCTCCGCGGCTTTTCCTTTGCAAAAATGAATATTATACAAATAAAATGAATATTATCCAAATATAAGTAAATTTATGTGTAAAAATCAAAAACTTGCGATAAAACCGAGTTTTTTATAGGGGGTATAAGTTTTTTTTATGATAATTCGGATAAAAAACAGTAGACAAGACGATATGAATATGGTAGAATACGATTAAATTTAATAAATTGAACTGTTTTTTGTGCTTTCGGATCGGTGGGAAAATGCATAAATTATCAAAGCGGATATCCGCTTTTGTTTAAGGCAAAACTTAAACAAAAGATAATCGTAACGGCGAAATTTGTTAAATAAATTTTTTTTTAAAAGCCGCGTCGCTTGAAACTTACATCGCGGCGAAAAATTTTATGGAGGTAAAAAAATGAAAAAACTTTTAGCACTTTTAATGGTTCTTGCCATGACTGTTGCATGTTTTGCTTCGTGCGGAACGAAGGACGATTCTACCGGCGATTCTACGGGTGTAACACCTGCCGTAATCAAGAAAGGTACTTACCACACTACTACGGCAACTATGCCGAGTAACTGGAACGAACTTACCTATCAGGATAACAACGATACCCAGATTTTGAATTACATTACTTCTGGATTCTTTGAATACGATTATAAGTTCGACGATGCAAAAGGCGGCAAATATAATGCCGACGGAAGCATTAACGTAGACGCAATCGTTCCCGGCGGTTACACCACCAATTATCTTGCGGCTACCGATCTTAAAGACGTAACCGCTACGGTTGACGCTAAGTGGGGTTATACCGACGCTCAGAAAGCAGCCGGCGGATATGCCTGGCAGATTACTTTAAGAAAAGATCTTAAATGGGACGACGGAACGGCGATCAAGGCAGACGATTACGTTTATTCTATGCAGGCTCAGCTCGATCCCGATTTCCTTAACTTTCGTGCCGACACTTACTACAACACACTTCAGGTAAAGAAAGCTAAAGCTTATTTCAACAAAAACCAGGAAGCCACTTATCCTTCTGTCGGAACTAAGTACGAAAGCGCCGACGCTGCAATTGCGGCAGGTGAGGTTATTTATCTTGACGTATATAGTTTGTGGGGTGCAAGCGGATATGTGGATAAAGACGGAAACAAAGCTCCTCAGTGGATTCCCATAACCGACGAAACCGTTTACGATACTCCCGACGCGTGGGCAGCCGGAAAAGCGGAAGACGCATTCACGGCAAAAGGACTTTTTGAACAGTATAAAGGAATGGTCGATGTCGGCGGAAAATATGAAGCCTGCCTTGCA
Source organism: uncultured Eubacteriales bacterium (assembly GCA_900548285.1). GTDB lineage: Bacteria > Bacillota > Clostridia > Christensenellales > Borkfalkiaceae > UBA10281. The sequence continues at coordinate 70,457 of URKE01000002.1, forward strand.
ATCAAGGTTGCAAATACCGAGCGCGACATAACTTTCGAAGATGTAGGATTTTACAAGGTTGACGATTATTCTTTCGTTATCTTGATGGATAAATCGTATAAATTCCTTAAAGACGACGGTTCTCTCTCGTATCTTGCGGCTTACTATATGCAGTCGCTTCCTCTTGTTCATAAGGCAAAATACGAAAAGAGCAAAATAGCTCCTGCGGCAGGTTCCACTCTTTGGACAAGTAAATACAATTCGAGTCTCGAGACGACCGCAAGCTGTGGTCCCTACAAACTCGAATCTTTCCAGAGCGGTAAAGCTTACACCCTTGTAAAAAACGACAACTGGTTCGGTTATGGACTTGAAGCGTATAAGAATCAGTATAACGTAACAAAGATCGAATGTGAAAAAGTTGAAGAACCCAGCCAGAACTGGATGAAATTCCTTGCAGGCGAAATCGACGGTGTTGCGCTCGACAGCGAGCATATCAATGATTATATGCATTCGAAATATGTCGTTTACACGCCCGGAACAGGTACGTTCGGTATGCAGCTTTTCAGCGATCTTAACGTATTAAAGAAGAGTGGTAACAACAACGGAATTCTCGCAATCGACGAATTCAGACAAGCTATTTCGCTTTCTCTTAACAGAAGCGACGTTGTTGAAAAGATCTGGCCCGGTACTGCCGTTGCTTGCTTCGGTCTTATGAACAGTCAGTATTACTACGACGTCGAAAACGGCGGCGTATACAGAGATACCACGGAAGCAAAAGAAGGAATACTTCGTGCTTACGGATTCACCAAAGGTGCTGACGGCAAGTGGTCGGGCGGCGAAATCAACGGAGCTTCGCTTGACGACGCATATGAAGCTTTGACCGGTTACAACCCCGTTAAGGCTAAGGAACTTGTTAAAGTTGCTTATGACAAACTCGTTGCAAAAGCGGAATACTATGGTTATGACGCAAGCAAGGGTATAACGATTGTTTACGGTTCGTCGATAGATAATGCAAAACAACGTCAACGTTGTCAGTATGTTCAGGATCTTTTGAACACTCTTTGTGCCGGCACAGGACTCGAAGGTAAGATCACTCTTAAATTTGACGCCTCGGCAGGAGACAAGTGGTCTAACGCATTCAGAAGCGGCGCAACTCAGATCGGTTTCGGCTACGGTTTCGGCGGTAACCCGTTCAACCCGTTCGATATCGTAGGTGGGTTCGTAGATCCCGAAAACTCCCTTAACTATCATACGTATTGGGATACGAAGAATGAAAAAATGACTCTTACGATGCCTGCAGGAGACTATGAAGGCGCAGGTAAGACCATTACGATGAGTTTGTGCAATTGGTATAAGTGCCTCAACGGCTTAGCTGATAAAGCAAATGGCGATACCGAAGTTTATAACTGGGATGCTGGTTATGCGCCTGCTAGCGCAAGATTGGTTGTTCTTGCGGCTCTCGAAGAAAAAGTTATTCAGAAAGCATATTCGGTAATGCTTATCGGCGAATACAGCGGCGAGCTTTCCAGCCCGAAATTCAGCCAGATATCTTATGACTACAATACGTTTATGGCTTATGGCGGAATGAGATACCTTGTTGTAAATTATACCGATGCCGAATGGGCGGAATATGTTGCTGCTCATAACAACGACCTTACCAGCGAATATAAGAAAGCTGAGTAATAGTCGGTTGTCAACCAAAACATAAAATAACAAACGTGCGGCGGACGAAGTGTTTTTCGCCCGCCGTCGTTTTTCGTATTCGTTTATTATCTCTTTACAACACTTGTTTTTTGCGGATAAAATGTTGTAAAGACATAATAATACGACTCAGAATAAGGAGACACAGCCTATGTATATGTTCAAATATGTTATGAAACGTTTAGGTCTTATGATTTTAACGTTTGCAATTATTATGATCATGTGCTTTTGTTTAATTAAACTTTTGCCCATTATCGTTACGCAGGGCGGACCGAACAGCGACCCGCTTATACCGTATCAGCAGCTTGAAGCGCGCGGATACATACAAAACGTTGCTAAAGGCACAAACGGAATTATAACGTACGATCGCGTGCCGATTTTATCTCAGCTCTGGTCGTATCTTACAAGGATTTTTACCGAAGGCGATTTCGGTATAGCCACGACTTACGGCGAATATCTCAATCAGCCCGTGTGGAACGTTTTCATAGAAAAACTTCCTCCTACGATTCTGATTAACCTGTATTCGACGATTTTAGGTGTTCCCATAGGTTTGGGGCTCGGCATTTTTGCCGCGCTTAAAAAGAACAAATGGCAGGATCAGGTTATAAACGTAGTTATAATTTTGCTTATTTCCGTTCCGTCGATTATAATGGGTCTCCTTATTCAGTATTTTATGTGCTTTAAATGGGGCTGGTTTCCGATAACAATGAAAAAGGGGTTTGATTATTTTACTCCCGAGATGTTTCGTTCTATGATTCCCGCGGTATTTGCGTTAAGTTTCGGCTCGATAGCGGGTTACGCCCGTTCTACGCGCGCCGAATTGTCGGAAGTTTTAACGAGCGAATTTATGTTGCTTGCGCGTACGAAAGGTCTTACGAAAGGGCAGGCAACTTTCAGACACGCAATGCGTAACTCGATGGTGGTAATTTTCCCGTCTATACTTGCGGAATTCGTTGCCGTTTTATCCGGTTCGCTCATTATAGAAAGTATGTTTTCGGTTCCGGGCGTCGGAGGGTTGTATCTTAAATCGATTAACTTCCAGGATTACGATTTCTTTATGCTTTTATCGGGCTTTTACACTTTAGTAAGTCTTACGGCGGGTATCGTCGTCGATATTTCCTACGGCTTCATCGATCCGAGAATAAGAATGGGGGCGAGATAATATGGCATACGAAATAAATAATATTCCTAAGGAAAAATTCAAATTCGTGGATAAAAAGGATTATACCCACGATACCAAGTTGGAAACGAAGCCGATAGGATATTTCCGTGACGCGTTCAATCGTTTCTCCAAAAACAAGGGCGCGGTTGTCGGCGGTATAGTCGTTTTATGTCTTATTCTGATGGCAATAATCTGTCCGTTTTTAACTCAATATACGCCTTCATACTACGATTCGAATTATTCGACCATAAGTCCTAAGCTCAAGATGTTTGAGAATACAAACTTCTGGGACGGTTGCAGAGTTAAAAAAGTAGGTTTCATAGGTTATTTCGAGGACTATGCGGTAGGTCTCGAAACGGGTAATCTCGTCGTAAAAAACAACAAATACACCGAAAAAGACGGCACTTACACTTATCGTTACGACACTTATTACGGAGTAGGTTTCGGTAAGAAATATAAAGTGATAACGATGGAAGAATATAAAGATATTCAGCGTTATCAGGATGAAACGGGAAGACAGATTTTGTATCCCGTGGTGAAACTTTCCGACAGACCGAAAACAATTCAGGATAAGGATCGCCCGAATATTTACTATAAGACAAAAGTTGTAGGCGGAAAAGTTCAGCCGGTATTGGATTCAGACGGAAATCTTATTCTTAATTACTGGACTTATAAGGAGTCGGACGGTAAGCCGCTTTTTGCAGCCGAATATAATTCCACAAGAATTGCCGGCGAAGAAGGTATAACCAAAGACGGAGAACCCGCACATTACGTTTACGGCAGAATAGTGGACGGCGGCGTCGAAGTCAGGGCATATTACTATGAATATTATACTTATTATCATACGCAGATCCTTAAAGACGGAATAAAAGAACCTAACTTTGTTTTCGGCACGACCTCCGGCGGTAAAGATATTTTTGCTTGTCTTTTCTCCGGCGCGAGATTTTCGTTCCTCTTCGCCGTTGTTGTTGCGGCGGTAAACCTTTTGATCGGCGCGATATGGGGATCGGTTTCCGGATATTTCGGCGGAAGAGTAGACCTTATAATGGAACGTATAAGCGATATATTAAGCGCTGTTCCTACAATGATTATAATAACTCTTTTAAAACTTCATATGGGAACTTCGAGTCAGGCGCTTGTTCTGTTTATTGCGTTTTTCGCAACGGGCTGGATAGGTATGGCGGCAACGACGCGTATGCAGTTTTACAGATATAAAAATCAGGAATACGTTCTTGCGGCAAGAACGTTAGGAGCTAAAAACACGCGTATTATGTTCAAGCATATTTTCCCGAACGCGATAGGAACGCTTGTTACAAGTTGCGCGCTTGTAATACCTTCGATGATATATTCGGAGACGAACCTTTCGTATCTCGGCATTATAAACCTAGAGGCGGGTAATATAACCAGCGTCGGAACAATGCTTGCGGCAGGTCAGCGTGATATGCTTGTCGCTCCGTACGTTGCATTATTCCCTGCGATATTCCTTGTTTTGTTAATGCTTAGTTTCAACTTGTTCGGAAACGGTTTGAGAGACGCGTTTAACCCGTCGCTTCGCGGTTCGGAGGGCTAAAATGAATAAAGAAGTAAAATTAGAAGTTAAAAATTTAAAAATTTCTTTCAGAACCGACGCGGGCAAAGTGCAAGCTGTCAGAGGTATCGATTTTAATCTTTATAAGGGCGAAACTCTCGCTATCGTAGGCGAATCCGGTTCGGGTAAATCGGTAACAAACAGAGCGGTAATAGGTATTCTTGCCAATAATGCGATTGTTGAAAGCGGCGAAATAATTTACGACGGGAAAGATTTATTAAAAATTTCCGAAGAAGAGTTTCATAAAATCCGCGGCGATAAAATAGCTATGATTTTCCAAGATCCTATGTCAAGCTTAAATCCTATTATGAAAATAGGAAAACAGCTTACCGAAGCGATGATTTTAAAAGGAAAAGCAAGCCAGAGAAACGCGAGGGGACTTTTTAATACAACGCTTAGAATTCTTAACGAGCATATGGACGTCGTGGCGTCAAGCGAACAGGAAAAAGCAGTTAATAACGAGCAGTGTAAAACATTTAACGAGTTTTGCGTAAACAGCTGTCATCTCGAAAGTAATTACAATGCAATTCACCGCGCTACGGTCGAGCTTAAAGAAGATATCGACAACTTCCTTTTTCTTATCGAAAGAAAACAGACAGTTGACGTAAAACATTTTTGTCATAGCGTTTTAACAGGAATAAAAGATACCGTTCACCCCGATATTGTCGTGATGGACGATACTTTGAAAGCTAATCTTGCGGTTTTGGAAAGCGAATGTAATCGCGAAGGCGCGGTAAAAGAAGCTTCGGCAGAATGTCTCAAAGCCCTCGGCGAAATTTCTTCGATTCTGGATAAAGCGGCTAACCGCCCCGAACCGAACTATTTCACGCTCGGATATTATATGATGCGTAATCCCGATGCGAATATCGACGATATGCCGATAGACGAGCTTACGAAAATGACGAGAGAATATCTCGACAAAGAGTTTATGCTCGAATTTATCGATAAAGGTGCTAACGCTCTTCGTAATTCGAGAGAAGTTTCGTTTGAGAAAAAACGCGAATTATTACCGAAAATCGATAAAGCAATCGAATTCTTCAATATAGAATTGATTGAAGAAAGTGAAGCGAAAACCGTCGTTAAAGATCTTGCTAAAGACGTGGTTTTTGCAATCGATAAGCTCGAAATTATCAAAAACAGCACGGAATATACTTTTACTTCGTCTATAAATATGGCGGTCGCAAAGTTTTTCGCCGCGATAAAGAACAACCCCAAGGAACAGGCGCGTTTCGATAAGCAGACGGCAAAGAGAGATAAACTCGTCGCCGCCGGTAAAGATCCCGACTGGAAAGTCGTTCCCGCTTCACTTATCGATCTCGATGTTCAGCGCGAGGAAATAATTCATATTCTCGAAAACTTAAAGGCAAATTACGAAAGACAGCTTGCCGTCAAGGACTTCGATTATCAGACGGCAATGGTCGCTATAATCGATTACCTTAAAGAGCAGGCTTCGACGTTCGTTTACAAGGTTACGCCGAAGATTGCGAAAGCAAAAGCTCTTAAACTTATGGAAGAAGTCGGTATACCCGAAGCGCGTATCAGATTCAATCAGTATCCGTTCGAGTTTTCGGGCGGTATGAGACAGCGTATCGTTATCGCGATCGCGCTTGCCGCAAACC
>URKE01000003.1 GCA_900548285.1 uncultured Eubacteriales bacterium
AAAAGCACGGAAATTGCGGCGTTTTGGCAAGGTTCGTTTTATTCTTGTCTGGCATGGTTTACGGGACTTGAACGGGTGGGAAGTCGCATTGCAAACGGAGCATAGTGACACGAAAAGGCAATGCAATTAAATAATTTTTAGCAAAACGCTTTTTCAGGCAGGTTTAAATTGAAAAGAATAATCGGCGGAATCGAAACTGAAATAAGAACAAAAAAAGTTAAAAACGTCAGCATCAGGATAAAAGACAACGGCGACGTTATTTTAACCGTACCGAAAAACAGAATTCTTTCCGACGCCGAAACGTTTTTTCTTTCAAAAATCGAATGGATAAAAAAACATAAACAAGCGGTGAATGAATTTCCGCCGCGGCCGATAGCGGACGGCGAACAAATTTATCTGTTCGGAAAGCCTATTACGTTGAAATTTATTCGCTGCGCCGCAGACATACCTAATCCGAGCGCTTATTTATCGGACAATATCCTGTACGTTGCAGATAACGGAAGAATTGAACCGCAAAAAATTGTCGACGAGTTTCTTCGCGAAGAACTGAAAAGAACTCTCGACGAATTATTTTCGAAACAAATTGCCGCGACGGGACTTTCCCCATCTTCGGTTACGATAAGAAAAATGACGTCTAAATGGGGGAGTTGCACGCCGAAAACAAAGCGAATAAGAATGTCGTTTTATCTTGTCGGTTTGCCGTGCGAATGTATCGATTACGTCACGTTGCACGAACTTTTGCATATACGTTATCCCGACCACGGCGATAAGTTTCACGCCGCTCTCGAAAAATATATGCCGGAATGGAAAAAGATCCGGAGATTTATGCGCGAAAACGGCGCGAAAATGAAAGTAAATCTCTGAATATATCTCAAAAAAAAGTATGGAGCAAAACGTCCCATACTTTTTTAATATATTCGGTTTTCAGTCCGCTTTTACGTCAAAATAACTTCCGCTTCCGAGCAAAGAATATTTAACGATCGGGAACAGCGGTATGTTGAACATTATGACGAACGGAATAACAATAAACGCAAGAACGTCCTTTATGTTGTTAAAATCAACCTCGAGGAAAAGCGCGACGCAAAGATCTACGATCATAAGTTGGAAAGTTATGATCAAAAAGACGGTTATGGCGTCTTTAAACTGCGTTACTTCCCTTATTTTGCGCTTCGGCGATACAAGATATATCACGAAGAGAACGAGCGGTAAAAGGGCAGGTATGCCGACGATTGACGCTTTCGCTCCGAGCGGCCACCCGAGAGCGCCTGCAAGGGCAAAATTCAGAACGAGCATTTCTATAAAGAAAATGCCGTAAAAGAGCAGTGAAGCGTGAAAATTGAGTTTATTGATAAAGATACCGTTTCCGTTGAATTTATTCGTCGAAGCGGAGGTCCTGACCTTAAATCCTTCGACTTTCGCCATTTTATAAAGGTCGGAAAAATCGTAATCGTTCTGCCTGGAAACGTTTTCACCCGTTATTTTTTCGGTTTGATAAATACGCGGAGCGGAATTTTGCGCGGCTACGCCGACCGTCGTTTCGTCGGCTTCTTCGTCGTTTGCGTTTTCCTCATATTCGTCGTACTCAACTTTATCGTTATTAACGTTTTTAGAGGTCGAATATTCCTCAAAGTCAATCTGACGATTTTCGTTCTGAACTTCATTTGTCGGTTTGTTTTCCGGCTCGTCGTTCCTGGGGAAAAGTTTACCTAAAATCGTTTTATATTCTCTACGATTTGTCGGCGCGCCGTCCTCGATATAAAGAGAATCGTCTTTATCGCGTTCGTCTTTTTTAACCGGCTCTTCAACCTGTTCGCTTTCAACGACGCTTTGCTGCGCGTTTTGTACTGCTGCGATTTCTTCCGGCTCGGCTGTTTTATCTTCCGCATCGGTACATTCCGTTTCGTAAGCAAAGAAGTTTTCTTCAGATTTTATCGAAGAATTTTCAAAGTTTTCCGATTGTTCGTCTTTGTCTGTTTCTTCGATTTCAGCGTCGTTTATCGCGTCGCTGTCAACGAGAGTTTCTTCGGTGGTAGATTCGATTTCGTTTTCGACGATTTCAGGTTTATGTTCCGGAAGTTCGAAATCATACACAAATTTATCTTCCGACAATTCGTCGTCATTCGCGGTATCGGCGTAAAGCCTTTCCGCGGCTATATCGTCGTCGGAAGCGTCGGTAACGAACTCGTTTTCATCGGGAGGCGAAAACTCGGTATAACCCGGCGTTGCGCCGTCGGATTCGGTTACAACGCCCGGGGCGTCCTCGTGTTCTTCTTCGGATTTAATAGAATCGAGTTCTGCGGTAAGATCGTTTAAAACCTCCGAACCAAGCCTGTCAAGATAAGAATCATCGGTGTTGTCGGGGGCGAAAAAAGTATAATCGGACGCGTTTTGTTCGGCAAATTTTTTAAATTCGTCAAATTCGTCCTTGACTTCGGGGATTACGACTTTCTCAGATTGCGGCTGCTGTTGCGGCGTATCGATAAGGTTATCGATAAGTTCTTTGGATTTGGTCCATTCTTCGCGATTTTTTTCAAGGGATTTCTTGCCTTTTTCGGTTAAAGAATAGTATTTTCTGCGAATTCCGTCGGCAGCGCTCGAACGATATTCCTTGATAAAATTTTGTTTGACGAGCCTTTGCATGGCGCTGTAAAACGTGCCTTGTTTAACCGTAAATTTATTATCGGACCTTTCTTCTATGGCTTCTTTGATTTCGTTAGAATCCTTATCGCCGTTACAAAGCGAAAGCAAAATGAACGTATCGACGTGTCCGCGGATCATTTCGCCTTTTATTTCGTTACCTGCCATATGTAAAACTCCCTCATATGTAGATTCGTATAAATTATATCATTATTAAATGTCCGTGTCAATTTAAAAGAACGAAAAAGCAACGATTTATAAAATTTTCCAAAAATCAAGTTAATAAAATTAAAAATTGAACTTATTATGAATTGACAAATTACAGAAAATGTGTTAAAATTTACTTATCACTGCGTAAAACTTGAATTTTACGCAGTGTTTAAAGAGGTGTTTATGGCTAATAAAAACGATTATTTTTCTTCGCGAAACGAAATTACCAACGATAAAATCGACTCTCTGCTCGCCGATTTGCCGTTTTTTGCCGCAGACTTTTTTTACGGGATTGCCAACAATACGTCTGCGCTTACGCGTTTGAATTACGCTTACGATCTTAGAATTTTCTTCGGATACGTTTCCGAAATAAAAAAAATTCCCGTCGAAGATATGAAAATCGAAATTCTCGACGATCTGAAAGCAATCGATATCGAGCGTTTTCTGAATTATTTGTCGCATTACAAGGTAAACGGGAAGAATCTTTCGTGCAACGAACGAGGAAAAGCGCGAAAACTTGCCGCAATACGCGCCATGTACCGTTATTTTTTCGGGCGCGATATGATTAAAGCGAACGTTGCGGCTAAAATCGACACGCCGAAACTTCACGAAAAAGAAATTATTCGCCTTGAGGATAACGAGGTTGAAAGACTGCTCGACTACGCCGAATCGGATAACGCTTTCTCGGACAGTAAGCGTAAACAGGCTTATCATAACAAACTGAAAACGCGCGACTACGCTATTTTATCGTTGTTTTTGGGCACGGGAATCCGTATAAGCGAACTTGTCGGTCTGAACGTTGACGACTTTGATTTTGACAACAACAGTTTTGTCGTCACGCGAAAAGGCGGCAACAGAACAATTCTTTATTTCAACGACGAGGTGAAAGAATCGCTTTACGAATGGCTTGACGAAAGATACCTGATCGAAGGGCTTCCGAGAGATGAAACCGCTCTATTCATTTCGTTAAAAAATAACCGTATATCTACCCGCGCCGTGCAGAATCTCGTTAAAGATTACGCAAAAGAAGTTACGCCGCTGAAAAAAATAACTCCGCACAAACTGAGAAGTACTTTCGGTACGGATTTATACAGAAAAACGGGCGATATTTACGCCGTAGCAGACTTTTTGGGACATAAAGACGTAAACACGACAAGGAAACATTACGCCGCGATAAGTCAGGATTCGAGGAAATCCTCGGCAGAAATAGTTAAATTACACAACAAAAACGACGATAAATAATATTGATATGACTGAAAAGAAACTGAATGAAAAAGTTTATCTGCTTGTTCCGGTTTTCGGTGAAAAAGAAAACGTAAAAGTATACGACAATTTCGAAGAAAGAATCGCCGAAGCGGAAGCGTTGGTCGAAAGCGCGGGCGCTACAATCGTCGGATACGGAACGCAGAACATACGCGAAGTAAATCCCGCGACGATTTTCGGGAAAGGAAAACTTGCAAGCTTTAAAACCGACGCGGAAGAAAAAGGCGCAACGACCGTCATTTGCGACTGCTCGCTCTCCCCTGCTCAGGCAAAAAATCTTTCCGACTTTTTCGATTTGAAAACGATTGATAAAACTGCTTTGATTCTCGATATTTTCGCCCTGAATGCCCGCACGAACGAAGGTAAACTGCAAGTCGAAGTCGCTCAACTGGAATATCTTCTGCCGAGGCTCAAGGGACAAGGAAAATCCATGTCGAGATTAGGCGGAGGTATCGGTACGCGAGGTCCGGGCGAAACGAAACTCGAAACGGACAGACGGCACATTCTCAGCCGGATAAAAAATCTTAAATCGCAATTAAAAGAACTTGCCGAACGTCGCGAGCGTCAAAACGAAAGACGAAGCAAAAACGGAGTTTTAACCGTCGCGCTTGCAGGATACACCAACGCCGGGAAATCCACTCTTCTGAACCTTTTATCCGGTAGCGACGCGCTTGCCGAAGACAGACTCTTCGCCACACTCGACCCGACGGCGCGAAAGGTAAGACTCGGAAAAACCGACGTCGTTTTCTTTGACACGGTCGGCTTCATAAGAGATATTCCGACCGATCTTATCGAGGCATTCAAGTCAACTTTGTCATGTATAAAAAACGCGGATTTTATTCTGAACGTGTGCGATCTTACACGCGATTTTATTTCACAATCCGAAACAACGGACAGGATCTTAAAGGAAATCGGCGTTATGTCGCCTGTCATAAAAGTTTATAATAAATGCGATAATATAAGAGATTTTACGCTTTGTGATAAGAACGCGATAATAATTTCGGCAAGGACCGGGCAAGGCGTTGACGAGTTAAAACGAAGGATTGAGAATTTCTTTGACGAACAATTCGTCGAATGTGTCATAAGGCTCGATTATTCAAAACAGGACCTCTTTTTCAGACAAAAGAAATATGCCGAACGCTCCGAAATAAAGTACCTCGATAACGAAATCGAAATCAAACTCCGCGTCAAAAAAACCGAATATCACAGATTTGCGGAAATGGTAGAATCGGAAAAAATTAAAAGCGAAGAGCCTTAACTCCTCGCTTTTTCTTTACCATTTTTCGCCGATATTCTTAACGTAATCGAAATAAGTTTTTTTCGATACGTCCTCGACCGCCTGAACGTTTACGCGTTTATATTCCACGTTATCTCTGTAAACGATCAGTTCTCCAACCCGATCGCCTTTTTTAACCGGCGCTACGACTTTATCGGGTTTGAAATCAATCGTCACGTTTTCCTTTTTATTCCTTTCGGAGAACACGTACACGTCGCTTTCGGGAATTATTTTGATTTTTTCCTTCGTGCCTTTGTCTACTTTAACGTCAAGATCAAGAGGTTTGGACGAATCGACAACGTTTTTTGATGTAAAGTTCTCGAAACCGTAATTAAATATCGACGAAACTTCGGCGAATCTCGTTTTTGAATCGGGAGAGTTTATCGCGACCGCTATTAGTCTTAGCGCGCCTCTTTTTGCCGTGGCGGCAAGACAGAACCCGGAATCGGAAGTAAAGCCCGTTTTGCCGCCGTCGCAACCGTCGTAGAATCTGACGAGTTTATTCGTGTTTGTAAGCCCCGTCTTTCTGCCCGTTTTATGCTCTATTTCGTCTGTCCATATCTTAGAAAACCTGAAATAATCTTTGTGGCCGATAAGTTTCGAGATCATAACCGCAACGTCTTTCGCGCTGGAATACTGCGTCGGCTTCGGGAGACCGGTACAATTTGAGAAAAGCGTGTTTCCGAGATTCCATTCGCCGCATCTTGCGTTCATTACGGACACACATTCCGCCTCGCTGCCAAACAGTCTTTCCGCCATGGCGACGGACGCATCGTTTGCAGAAGCGACGATAATGCTTTTAATCAGGTCTTCTGCCTTATATTTCTCATTTGCTTCGAGAAAAACCTGAGATCCGCCCATTCCGCTTGCGGTTTTTGAAACGATAATCTTTTCGTCAAAATTCAGTTCTCCGCTTTCTATGGCCTCGAAACACAAATTTAGAAGCATAATTTTTGTCATGCTTGCTATGGGGCGTCTTTCGTTTTCGTTTTTGGCGTACAAAACCTGCCCCGTACCCGTTTCCGCAAGATATAACGAGCAAGTTTTATAACTCTTGTCGGGATTTGCCGAAGCGATAATTTTGATCGGAAAAATCGCCAGCGAAAGAATGACCGCTATAATTAACGACAGTACTTTTTTTCTCATACTCACACCTCTGTTACCGAAAGTTATTCAAATCAAATCCCGGTTATGGAATAAGTATGTTTAAAATTTTATCTATTATTCAGAACCATAACGTAAGCGGTCTTAAAATAAACATCAAAAAAATCAGTTCGTATAAAACGCCCGCGAGGCACACGCCGAAAGAAACGATAAAATTTGCGATAAGTTCGTTGATTTTACAGTTTAAAGGGCTGTCGGAATAATACGCGTTCAATACGACTGCGACAACCATTCCCGCTGTTATGATAAGATTCTGAATCAGAACGAGAAGAACGTAAACAAGGAAACCGGAGATCCCGTAAAGAGATATAAAAATCGCAGCCACGCTCCCCAGAATCAATCCTCTGTAAAAAACGATTATCGAAGAAGCAAACGCGCTGTATTTGTTTATTCCGAGAAGAAATACGACCGAATACACCCCGAGACAGGCAAAAAATCTTTTGAAGAAAATGGCAAAAACGCTCGTTTCTACGTTGAAAATACAAATAAAATAAGCATATACTCCGTTGAAATACGGCGAATCGCAACAGTTATTTCTGAAGAATATCCCGAGAATAAATCCGAGAACGAAAGACGCTGATAAAAAAATCAATAACGCGATATTGCATTTAAGTATTTTCAGTTTATTTTTTAATAACGGCATAAAAAAACTCACAGACTTATTATAAGTCTATGAGTTTATTCGCATCGAAATGTCATTTTTCGAGCATTTTATCGATTGAAATTCCGAAACCTCTCGAAGGATCGTTGATGAATACGTGCGTAACCGCGCCTACGATTTTTCCGCCCTGAACGATAGGGCTTCCGCTCATTCCCTGCAAAATTCCGTTTGTTATCGAAAGCAGTTCTTTATCAAGGATTTTTATAACGAAATTCTTATTTTCTTTGTTGTTCTTTTCGATTTTAACTATGCTTATCTGGTAATCTTTAGGCACGACGCCGTCGATACATGTCGTAACCGTTGCTTTGCCGATAATCGCTTCGCCCACTTCGGTTTTGGGAAGTTTTTTATAATCGTAACTCTCGTCCGCCTTGCCGTATAAGCCCGTCTGTCTGTTTTCGGTAAGCGAACCTATCGGGGTATCTTCGACGAAAATTCCTTTAAGTTCCCCCGCTTTTCCACGCTCGCCCTTAACGACGTTGATTATCGAACACAAATAGGCTTTTCCCGAACTCATATCGATTGTTTTTCCGTTATCGTCCGAAACGGGATGCCCGAGCGACGCAAAATCGCCGCTTTCTTCAAAGTAGGTTATCGTTCCTATACCGTTAAGATCATCTCTCAGAAAAAAACCGAGTTTGTATATCCCGTCGCCGCCTTTATGAGGTTGAACGTACTTAATCATCGTTTCTCCGTTGCGGTCGATTTCGATTTTTACAGGAGAATTTCCCTCTTTATTTATAATAGCCGTAATTGATTTCGAGCCGTTAATCGGCTTGTCGTTTATCGATAATATAACGTCGCCGACTTTTATATCGGCGTTTTTAGCGGGAGAAAAAATTCCGTCTTTCGTTACGATATCGCTTAAGCCTATCACCGTAACGCCTCTTGTTTTTAACGTAAACCCGGCAGGAATTCCGCCGAGATATAAGAACCTGCTTCCGGATTCAGCCGCCGCGCCGTAAATATTTAACGATAAAGGCAGAATCAACGATAAAATTATTGCTAATAATAATCTGAACTTTTTTCGCATCAGCCTCTCCTTAGCCACAGGTGATTGCCCGTCACAAAATCAAGTATGCGCTCAAAACGCAATATTATACGAACGGAAATATTATATGAATGGAATCCCTAAGCAATAAAAAATCCCGATCAGGAATCGGGATTTAAATTTTTTTTGAAATTGTCGGCTTTTGTAATCATTTCCCGCGCGTGGCTCACCGCCGGAACGCTCGACATATCTCCTCCGATAAGCCTTACGACCTCTTCCGTTTTTGACTTTTCGTCGAGTTTCTCTATCAGAGTGAACGTTTTTTCGCCGTCAGACCGCTTGGATATTTTGAAAGAAGTATCCGCAAAGGAAATAATCTGCGGAAGGTGCGATATTGCTATAACCTGAATGTTTTTCGAGATTTCGGCGAACTTTTCCGCAACGATTTCGGCTGTTTTACCGCTGATTCCGGCGTCGATTTCATCGAAAATATAAGTCGAAATTCCGTGATATGACGATATTACGGTTTTCAGCGCGAGCATGAATCTGCTCATTTCGCCACCGCTTATTATTTTAGACATAGGCTTGACAGGCTCGCCGAGGTTTGCCGAAAACAAAAACGTTATCGCGTCACCGCCGTTTGCTCCGTACTGTTTATCCGTCGCCTGTTTTAAGTCGCCGAATTCCACGTCAAAGCGGGCGTCTTTCATACCGAGTTCTCTTAACTGCGCGGTAATGCCCGAAATGAGTTTTTCGGCGGCTTTACGACGGATTTCGGACATTTTTACATATAATCCGTTAAGTTTGTCAAGCAAACTTTGCTTTTCCGCGGTGAGTTTTTCGTATTCCGCATCGAAATCGATCAATCTGCTATACTCGGCTCGCGCTTTATCCAAAAAGTCAAGCACGGCTTTTTCGTCCGCGCCGTATTTTCTTTTAAGCGTCTTTATTTTATCGAGCCTTTCCTCGATTTTATCGGCGGTTTCCTCGTCGACGTCGATATCTTCCGCCATAGATTCCGCTGTCGAGGAAACGTCGTTCAATTCCTCCGCGACAGACTTTAATCTGTCATACAACGCGAGATATTCGTCGTCAAGCGACGTTATCGGCGAAAGTCCTCTGATTGCGGAATTGATATAATCTATCGCGCAGTTTTCGCCGCTTAAAGCGCCCTGCGCAACCGCAAACGCCTCGGAAAGTTTTTCCGCGCTTTGGATTTTCTTTTTCTGCGCGACGAGTTCATTTTCTTCGCCCTCTCTGATTTCCGCGCTTTCGATTTCCTCTATCTGGAATTTAAGAATGTCCGCTCTTATCGCGCGGTCGCTTTCGTTTCCGCCGAACGACTTGAATTTTTCGTCCGCAGCCTTGAGTTTATCGCACAACTCCGAGCATTGCCCTTTAAGCAGCGAAAGCGCGTCGCCCGCAAATTTATCGAGAACTCCGAGTTGTTCCGATTCTTTGAGCAATAAATAATGTTCGCTCTGCCCGTGCACGTCCACAAGAAGCGAAGTCACGCTTTTAAGCATCGAAAGCGTAAAAGGGATTCCGTTTACTTTCAGCGAACTTTTAGAGTCCTGAGAGAGTTTTCTCGTTACAATGAGTTCGTCCGAGTCCTCGATATCGAGATCGGCTAAAACCTTTTTAACTTCCGTTAAGCCGGAAATATCGAAAACGGCGGACGCAAGACATTCGTTTTCGCCGAATCTAATCATTGATTTGTCTGCTTTTGCGCCGAGAACGAAGTTAATGGAATCGATTATCACCGATTTGCCCGAGCCCGTTTCGCCTGAAAGAACGTTCAATCCCCGCTCGAACTCTATTTCCGCGTTTTCGATAAGCGCGATGTTTTTCAGATGTAAAGACTTAATCATTACGGTAATTTTTGTAAGAGATTAGTTTTTTTAAGGATTCGAGTACGAATTCGGCGTCTTTTTCCGAATGGGTAACGATAAGCAAAGTGTCGTCGCCGGCAACGCTGCCGACGATTTCCTTGATTTTCAGTTTATCGACGAGAACACCGGCGGAGTTCCCGTTTCCGCCCAGCGTTTTGACTACTACGAGATTCTGGGCGCGGATAATATCCACAACGCAGTTTTTGAACAGGTGAAGGAATTTATCGTCGTGAGAAGTTTCGCTTTGATAGGACGTAATCGAATACCTGTGCTTGCGTTTGATTCCGTTGATTTTTATCAGTCCGAGTTCCTTCACGTCCCTCGAAACCGTAGCCTGCGTAACGTCGAACCCGGACGAGTTGAGCATCTGCGCAAGTTCTTCCTGAGTGTCGATTTCGTTTGTTGAAATAATTTCGATTATCTTGTTTTGTCTTACTTTTTTACTCATAATCTCACCTTAAAGTTTACAATGTAATCTTTTATAAAAATTGCTGTTATTATCGACGATTTTTAAACTTTTTACGTATTTTGAAATCGTGACCGGAGAGTTCGCGCGGAGTTTTTCGACAGGTCTGCCGTCCACGCTAAGCACGCAATCGCACGAATTGTCGCCGACAGTTATTTTGAGTTTGCTTTCGTCGTTAAAAACCACGGGACGAGTCCCGAGCGCGTGCGAACAGATGGGCGTTACGATAAACGATTTCAGATCGGGCGCAAGAATTACTCCGCCCGCCGAAAGCGAATATGCCGTTGAACCCGTGGGCGTGGCAACGATTACGCCGTCCGCAGAAAGATTATAAACCAACTGCCCGTCAATGGAAACGTCGAGTTTGGTCACGATTGTCTTTCCGTCGATTGAACGATCTCTTTCGACAACCGCGTCGTTTAAAGCGATATACTCGTTTTTTCCCGCTTTGACGCTTAAAACGCTTCTTTCCGAAATGGTAAGATCGTCGTTTTTAATGTCCTCGACGCATTTTTCAACGTCACCGCTCTCGTAACTGCTTAAAAACCCCACGGTCCCCGCGTTAATCGCAAGAATGGGCGCGCCTGTGCGTACGGCGTAAGACGCGGTTCGCAAAATCGTGCCGTCGCCGCCGATAACGACAATCAAGTCGGGAATAATGTCCGCTTCGCCTACGCGAAAACAAAAATAATTATCGTCAAGAAGTTTTCTCAGCGTTTCAAAACCCGACGGTTTTCCTTCGATATTCTTTTTTTCAAAAAAAGCAATATTTTTCATAATTATTTACGTTTAAAAACTTATATGCCGTATCGCGGCGTTTTTCATTATTACGTCGCTTATTTCTTTATCGGTAATCGCTTCGGCTTTTCTTTTAGTCAACAAAAAGAGATACTCTGCGTTTTTTCCGGGTTTTATGGGCGCGAACGTGAATTTAACCGGCGTCAGCCCGACCGACACTGCGAAGGATTTTATCTTTAATGCCGATTCGAGCCTCGCTTTTAAAGACGTGACTATACCGTTCTTATTCAACTCTTTTTTCCCGCATTCGAACTGCGGTTTTAAGAGAACCACGGCAAAGCCGTCGTCTTTGAGAACGTCGCATATCGGCTTTAAAACATAGGTCAGCGAAATAAAACTGACGTCGCAAGTTACGCCGTCGACAAATTCTCCGATGACGTTTGCCGTAAGGTTTCTCGCATTGAAATTATCGATGACGACTACTCTGTCGTCACTCTTCAGTTTATCGCTCAGTTGGCTTTCTCCTACGTCTATCGCAAAAACTTTTTTCGCGCCCCGACGAAGCAGACAATCGGTAAAACCGCCCGTACTCGCGCCGACGTCCGCAAATACAAGCCCGTTAACGTCAACGCTGAAATCGGAAAGAGCCTTTTCGAGTTTATAACCGCCGTTGGAAACGAATTCGTTGCTCTCGCAGACGGCAATGACGTCGTTATCGCTTACGTTTTGCGAGGGTTTTAAAACCGTCTTGCCGTTTACGCAAACAAAACCTTTCTCTATAGCCTCGGCGGACTTGGTTCGCGACGAGAATTTTTTTGTCGAAAACAGGTACGCGTCTAATCTCATTTTCCTTTATCCGATAATCCGTTTTTTAAGCCCGTCGCGCCGACGAAATCGTCAATCGATTCAACGAGGCGTATGAGAAATTCCGTTCTCTGTATTTTTTTTAGATCTTCAACGGTTTTCGCGATAAGCAACCGCATTTCATCGGTTACTTTTTCAACGCCGTAAACCGACACGGAGGTAAATTTACGTTCGCGCGCGTCTTTGCCGGAAGTTTTTCCCGTCTGTTCGGACGAAAGTAAAACGTCTTTCAGATCGTCGGCAAACTGAAACGCTCTGCCGAAATTATTACCTATACTTTCCGCAATCGGTATGAGTTTATCTTCGCCTTTCAGAAGGGCCGTCATCGCGAATGGCGCTGTCAGAAGTTTTCCCGTTTTTAATTCGTAAGTTTCAAAGAGTTTTTTTTCGTTCTTATCGGTTGCGTTTTCGCTTTCTTTATCGGAAACCTGTCCGGAAACCATTCCGCTGTACCCCGAACAGTCGGCAAGGTATTTGAGGGCGTTTATTTCATTTTTCGTAGAAACGACGCCGAGAATATGCTCGAAAGCGAAATTCAGGAGAGCGTCGCCCGCCAGAAGCGCGGTCGCCTCTCCGTATTTAACGTGGCAGGTCGGTTTTCCGCGGCGTAGCGAATCGTTGTCCATCGACGGCAAATCGTCATGAATAAGCGAATAGGTATGAATACATTCCAGCCCGAACGCAAACGGCATAACGACTTTTTTATCAAGCCCGAGCGCATCGCCGAAAGCAAGGGTGAGAACGGGTCTTATCCTTTTCCCGCCGGCGAAAAAACTGTAGTTCATTGCGTCCGCCAAAGCGTTCGGAGTTGATACTCTGCCAAAAACAGTTTCGGAATACTTTAAAAAATCGTCTGTAATTTCGGCGTATTTTACATTATATTCCGCTTTGGTCATTTTAAAATTTTCCTCATGCCCGTAACGTAGGTGTTATATAGCAGCATCGTGATCGTCATCGGCCCGACGCCACCCGGAACGGGAGTTATGTAGGACGCTTTTTTGCTTACGTTGTCAAAATCTACGTCACCGTAAACTTTACCGTCTACTCTGTTTATGCCGGCGTCGACAACGACAACGCCGTCCTTAACCATGTCGGCGGTTATGATATTTTTTTTGCCCACCGCGCAGACAAGAATATCCGCCGTTTTTGTGATGTCGGCGAGATTTTCGGTTTTACTGTGACAAATCGTAACCGTGCAATCTTTCTTTAAAAGCATAAGCGCGACGGGTTTGCCGACTATGTTGCTCCTGCCGACAACGACCGCATGTTTTCCTTTAAGCGGGATATTATAGTACTCGAGAAGTTTGATTATGCCGTACGGCGTGCAGGAATAAAGCCCGTTATCCGAAAACATGGCAAGACGACCTATATTGCTCTCGCTGAAGCCGTCAACGTCTTTTTCGGGCGGGATAAGCTTAAGCACGCTCTCCTCGTCGATATGGCGCGGTAACGGAAGTTGAACGAGTACGCCGTCGATATTGTCGTCCGCGACTTTTTCATTAACGATATTCTCAATTTCAACCTGAGAAATCGTTTCGGGAAGAACAACCGTTTCGGAAATAATCCCCGCTTCTTCGCAAGCCTTGCTTTTACCGCGGACATAAATTTGAGATGCGGGATCTTCGCCGGCAATAATCACCGTAAGGGTGAATTTCTTACCGTATTTGTCGTAAGCCTCGGCGATTTTCTGCTTTAAATCTTCTCTTATCGTCTTAGCGACGAGTTTTCCGTCGATTAACTGCATATCACGCCTCCTGTTCTTTTTTAACGGAAGCAAGTATGCCGTTGACGAAATTAAGGCTCTCTTCGGTGGAATATTTTCTCACGAGAGAAAGGGCTTCGTCTATCGAAACGACGGTCGGAATATCGTCAAAATATTTTATTTCCGCAACGGCGATATAAAGCGCGCATTTATCCGTAGAAAAAATACGCTCGAAACTATAGCCCCGCGCGTGTTTGCCGATTATTTCCTTGAGTTCGCTTTTATGTTCTTTTATTGCGGAAAGAAGCGCGTTCGCAAACTCCTCGTCGTCTTTTGAAAGCGACGATTCTTCCATCGTCTCCTTTTCGAATTCATCGTCGTTTTCGTAAAATAAATCTGCGTATAAAATCTTGTAAACCGCTTCTCTCGCGTCTCTTCTCATAAATCCTCTCTTGTATTGATATCATAGCCGACCGGGGATAAAACCAACCGTTGTCCCTCGGCGTGTTTAACTGTCTTGACCGACATAAATCCCGATCGCCGCCGAAAGGCGACAACCGAGATTTTTACGGGGAAATTTTAAATTGTCTGTAAACCGCGCGTCACTATTATGCCGTGACGTTTTCTTCGGGGAAGATTACGCCGTTCACTTTAACGTCGATAGAGCCGATTTTGTACTTCGACATCGATTCGACGCTGTGCTTTATGTTTCGCTGGATATCGTAAGCGACGTCGGAAATGCCGTAACCGTAATACACGTCCACCGAAACAGCAACGTTGATAAGTCCGTTTGAACAGTCGACCTTAATGCCGTCCGTACTCTTTTTTACGGTTCTTTTCTTATACTGAATGGCAACGCCGGAAACGTCTTCAACGGCAAGCCTGACAATACCTTTTACAATGCCTATATTGTAAATAACTTTACCTTTCTTTTCGGAAACGTTGTTTTTGTAATCTGCCACGATAAACCTCGGTTCGCCTGACGGCGTATAATACTTTTTAAGTATTATAGCACACTTTTTCGCTTTTGAAAAGCATTTTACCGGATTTATTCGGCTTTATCGCGAATTATCACGAAATTGCCTGAATATAAACGTTATCGGGCGAAGCGTTCACTTCGTTTGCGCAGATCGTGTAAATAAGTATCGCGTCATCCTGATCGAATTCGGCGTCTTTAACGATTATGCTTACGTTATCGGAACTCATCCCTATCGTTACGGCAACTTCTTCATAGCCTTTGGCTTTAATCAGGTTTTCGAGGAGGTTTTCCTGCTCCATTATCTTCGAGATTTTGAGTTTCATTGCAAGCGCTTCGTTCTTTGCTTCCTCGTTTTCGATATCGGAAGTTATCACCTCGTCGATCTGAGTGAGTTGTTTGTTTCTGGAAGTGTTTCTCGTCGCTTTCACTTCGGTGAAATAACTCGCGGTCGGGGTTGCGTCGTCATTCGCCGAAACGGATTGAGCAAATACGAAGTTAAGCACCGCCGTTGTGATAAGCAAGGCGATCATACAGGACAATACGATGATTTTTTTCTTTTTTGACATGTTTTTTCTCCTTTATTATTTTTTGATTGATTAAAATTTTTTATAAAAACGCCGTGTCGTTCAGAGTTCTTCGACAGCGCGTCTTTTTTCGTTTCTTTATTGAGCAATTATCCTGATTTTATCGCAGGAAATATCGAATACGGCGGTGACCGCGTCGAGAACGTTCATTTTTGACGTTACGTCGTTGACGCCTTTAACGACGACGAGAACACCCGTTATCTCCGGATATTTTTCGCCGATTTGCAACGGTTTACCGCCCGAAAAAACCGTCGACGTGGTAACGGTCGTTTTTCCGTTTTCGGTCACGCTTTTTTCATCCGTCTGATAAAGTTTTTCGACCGCGCCCGAAACGGAAACGACTACTCTGACTTTTTTTATCCCGTCGATTCCCGAAATTGCCTTTTCGAGTTTATTCTCGAGCGCGCAGACGTAATATTCGGTTTCGCTTTTCGGTTCGGCGCCGTCGTTTTTGTTAAGAGAAAAGAACGCGACGGCAACGACGACTGCAAACAAAACGGATGCTATAACGTATTCTTTTTTGAATTTACGATTTTTTTCGTTATCCATACACGGTCAATATCTCTCTTTGTAATCCGAGTAAGTTTGCTATGTAATCGGTTATCACGTTAATATTTATATGCTCGGATTCGTCCGACATAACCGGATTGCTCAAATAAATTTCAGTTTTAATCATTTTTTTATCGCATATTTCGACAACGACTTTTTCGCATATCAGATCGTTATCTTTAAGAACTTGCTCGAATGCCGCCGAATAATACTTCCCGAGATTTTGATCCACGAAATCGTTGAACGACGCCATATTGTCCGCCTGCAAAGTTTCGTTTGTTTTTCCCTTTCCGGCGCCGACGTCTAACGAAAGCGTATTAAGCGGTTTTAAAAAGCAAAAAATCATTACAAACGATAAAATCCCCGTCGCCGCAACGGATATTTTGCCTTTCGGCAGGATTATCTGAGCGAGAGAAATCAATATCACGGTTATAAAAATCGATATTATATAACTTTTCATTTTTCAGGAAAATATATATCTCGTGCAACCTATAACCGCAACGAACGTGACTACGTACATAAACGTGACGATTACGAGCGCGGCGATTATAAAATTGATGACCGAAATTCCGCCCGAAATAAACTCCCCCGTTCTACCGTCGGAAAACGGTTCGGTTACGGCGGCGATGAGTTTTAACACAAGCGTTAAAACTATTATTTCGATAATCGGGATAACGGCAACCGAAAAAACGATCAGTACGGCAAGCGCGCCGAAAGCGTTTTTTATGATCGCCGCCGAAGCGATAATCATATTCATTCCGTCACCGACAATATTGCCGACAAGCGGTAAAGTCGTACCAAGGGCGTATTTTGCGGTCTTGTATCCAAGCCCGTCCAGATAGCCCGAGTTCAACCCGTTCAGTCCGAGAAAAAGCGAAAAGACAACGGTGAAAAGTCCGATTGCCCATTTCATAAAAGCAGATAAAAATCCAAATATATTCTTTAATTTTATCGATTTGTTTATATTTGAAACAATAGACGCGACAAACATAAACACCATTATCGGAAAGAATACGTTTTTGATTAGAACTATAACCGTGTCCGAAACGAATAACGCCGCGGGCGTTACCGTAAGCGAAGAATTTGTCGCGCCGCAGGCAACCGTCAGCGTCATCACGATCGGATAAACCGCCTCGATAAATCCCGACAGTTTGTCAAGCGTAGATTCGGCTTTCGCTATCGTTCCGTAAACCACGCCCGCCACAATACAGATTATTGCGGTAAAAATAGCGTAACCGGCAAGTTCGCCCGCCCCGGACTTGTCCGACGGCGCAAAAAGTTTCAACAGCGATGAAAAAACGATGAGAACAAACAGGGAAACGAATGCGGGCAACTGCTCTCTGAATCCGCTTGTTACCAACGAAAGCAAATAATCGAAAAGCGTTTCGTAATTTTCGCTTTCGCCGTTTATCATATTTTTGATAAAGTCTTTAAGACTACCGCAACTTGCAAACGGCGGGATAAGATCGGCAAGATATTTTTCGATTTCCGCCGTGTTCAGCCCGTCGTAAATTTTGTCGGCAATGCTTTCGATTTCGTCCGCTTTAATCCCGTCGCCGCTCGTTTCATCATTTACGGTTTCCGCTTTCGCGTAAACGTAATTTGTCGAAAAAAACAATATAAAAAGCGGAATTATTAAAATTATTACAAATCTTTTTTTCATAACAGTCCGACCACGGTCCGAATCATTTCGCTTATCAGCGGCATTGCGAGAGTTATCATAATCACCTTCCCCGCGAACTGAATTTTTTCGCCCAACGCGGCCTGTCCGAAATCGCTCGCAACCCCGCTCGAAAAATCTACCAGATAAGAAATAGCTATAATTTTAAGCGAGAGTTTAAACACCGAGCCGTCCAACCCGCCTTTATCCGACAATTCCGAAAAGAACGCAACAAACTCTTTTACATAAGTCAAAGACAAAATTATAATCAGTAAACCGCTTGCTACTCCGGCGATAACCGCGATTTCGCTGTTGACGGTTTTCAGATAAGCGATGAGAATTACCGATATGATTCCGATCACCACGATTTTACAGATTTCCATTTCAGTAAAGGTCGAATATGTCTTTTATGGAGGTAAACAATTCGCTTATCATGCTTATGACAAGAGTCAGAGCGATGACAAGCCCCGCCAAAGCGACAAGCGTCGCGATATCGTCATTGCCGGATTTTTTCAGTATCTGACATATCACCGTTATAAGAATTCCTATCGCCGCAAGTTTAAAAATAATCTCTATACCCATAAATTTCTCACAATATCAAAATGAAAAACACTAAACCGAGGCTTAATCCCAACTTTTTGCCCAAACTTTTATATTTACAGTTTTCAACGACACATTTGTCGTATTCCGCTTTAAAAACTCCTTCGTAATAATCCAGAAACTTCTCTTCCGCCTCGCCGTCCCTTTTGCCTACCGAAGAAAAATATTCTTTCACGACGTCGCTCTGCTCCTGCGCGAGAAATTCGGAAACAATTCTTTCAGCCGATTCCTCGTCCGGGCGATAAAGTCCGCAAAGCGAAGCGTATTCTTTTTTCGACTGTAATATTCCGGCAACGTTTTCGCGCCGAAAAAAAAGATTTCTCTTCAATTCGGAATTGAAGGACAAGAGCGACGAATAAAAATCGACGCGCTTTTTGTACACTCCCGAATAAGCCGAGCCTATTGCCGCGCAAAGTAAAACAGCAAAACCACCGATAAGAACTTTTAACATTTTTCTCCTGCTTCGTTATAAACCGTTATATTCCCGCCATAGAAAAGTTCTATATAAAAATCAAACACTCGTTTTTTTATAATTTCAGTAAATATCGCTTTTTTTAAAAGGTTTTTCAGATTGTCGGAATGAGCGGAAGCAAGAACTTTCACACCCGATGCAGCCGCTTTTTCACACGCGTCGATATCGCCCCCGGTCATAATTTCATCACAAACTATAACCTCGGGCGCAAGCGTTCTCACACCGCACGAAAAGCCGTATTCTTTATCCGCGTATTTCAGCGCGTCGGAATTTTTACCGAGGTAAAATCTGCCGCTTGCCGAAAACTCGTCGCGTTCGTCGATAAAGACGACGTTTTTATTTAACTTATCGGAGTAAATTCTTCCCAGATCTCTCAAAAAAGTCGTTTTACCCTGCCCCGGCGGGGAAATAACGAGGCAACCGACCGCTTTTTGCGCGTAATCACAAAAAAACGGACGCGCTATTCCGTCAACGTCGTTGGGCATACGCACGCAAAGCGAGGTTATCTGCTTTATCGTCGAAACTTCTCCGTTCTTTTTTACGACGTTTCCGCAAATTCCTACCCTTTCCCCTTCCGACGAGGTTATGAAACCCTGCCTTATAGATTCTTCCTTTGAATAAAAGGTGTAATCGCATAGTTTCATAATAATGTTTTCGATATCTTCTTCGGAATAAATCCGCGATAATATCTTTCTTTTTCGTTCGCCGTTATAAGAATACAAGACGTTTATCGGTTGCCCTTTTCTTACGCGTAACTCCTCTATCGCTCCTCTCGTTGCGAGAATTTCGGCCCTGTCCCGCTCGGGTAAAAACTTCAACATACTTGTCCTATGATATTTATATGCGACGATTAACTTTATAGAATGATTTTTAGGGATTTCATCCGTCATAAAAAAAACCGCGAACTAAATCGCGGTTTTTATCTGTTCCCTATGCCGGCCAAGAATAAATTAACAATTGACCTTTTTTATAAATCAGCGTTTGATATACGCTTCGAGTTTATATATTCGTTTCCCCTGCGAAACAAACATTTTTTCATATTCCGTTTCGATGTTTTCGGATAAATCATCCGAGTGAAGGTCGAGAGATATGTTTTTTAACGCGAAACCGTTTTCGGAAAGAGATTGCAACGAAAATTCAAAAAACTCTCTGTTGTCGGTTTTTAAGCGTATCTCGCCGTCGGAAGTCAAAAGTTTTTTATAAATTTCGAGATATCTGTAATAAGTCAGACGTCTGTTTCTGTAAGTGTATTTCGGATAAGGACATGAAAAATTAAGATAAATTCTCGAAATCGTTTCCGGTTTCAGATAATAAAGCAGATTTTCCGCGCCGACGTTCATAAATCTTAGATTCGCAAGTTTTTCCGTGTCCGCTTTTTCGCACGCCTCGATTATCACGTTGCTGATTTTCTCTACGGCTATCAGATTCACGTTGGGATATTTTTCGGCGTGTTTAAAGGCAAATCCGCCCTTTCCGCAACCTATTTCAAGCATAACGGGCGCGTTGTTTCCGAAAATTCCGGTCAAATCGATAACGTCGTATCTATCTTCGGGCGATTTCGCGTAAAAATCCTCGCGTTCGGTTTTCAATAAGTATTTTCCGCAGGCGGCGACGCGCTCGTCCAGATGACTTTTTCTTCTCATTCTCATAACGGAATTATATACTTTACTAACGTAAAATGTCAAGAAAACGCCGATAAAAAAATCCGTAATGACGAACGGAATCCCTATTTAAATTTGTTTTTTGAAAGATTCGATGATTTTATTTTCTATTCTCGATATCTGCACCTGCGACACGCCGAGCGCTTCGGCTATTTCGCTCTGAGTATTATCCCTGTAATACCTCATTATGATTATTTTCTTTTCCCGCGGCGGCAATCTTTCGATCATGCTTTTAAGAAGTATTTTATCGACCATGTCGTCCTCCCTTTCTTCCGAGGGAATTCTGTCGATAAGTTCGGTTTTCTTTTCGCCGTTATTTTCACCCGTCGCATCGTAAAGCGAAACGGGCATTTTCGCGCTGTCAAGGGCTAAAACGACGTCCTCCCTGTCAATGGACAAAGCGGCTGATATTTCGTCCACAGAGGGCGATTCTCCCGTCTTACAACTATATTCTTCGATGTACCGATTGATTTTGGTCGCCTGCGCTTTGATTATCCTCGAAACTTTTATACAACCGTCGTCGCGAAGAAATCTTTTCACTTCCCCGAGAATCATCGGAACGGCGTAAGTAGAAAAAACAACGCCGAATTTTTCGTCGAAATTTTTAATCGCTTTTAAAAACCCGACGCAACCGAGTTGATAAAGGTCGTCGTAGTCTACGCCTTTGTTTTTAAATCTGCGGATAATACTCTTTATTAAAAGCGAATTGTTTTCAAGCAATATTTCGGCTGCTTTTTTGTCGCCTTTTTTTGCTTTTCGTAAGTAATAAACGGTTTGTTCCGCTTCAAGCATTTCAAACTCCCTTGTCAGGCAACGGAAGAAAGACGTTTCGTCATATCGACGATTGTTCCCGCGTTCTGTTTGGATATCACCTTAACTTCATCCATAAAGGTTTTTATTATGGTGAACCCCATTCCCGAACGTTCGTCGTCGGGTTTTGTGGTGTAAAACGGCTCCAACGCCGCTTCGAGGTCGTCGATTCCCACTCCGCTGTCCGAAATAACGATATGTACGTTTTCGCCGTCGGTTTCGGCAAGCATCGTAACTTCTCCGACGGTGTCGGGATATCCGTGAACGATGGCGTTAGTCACAGCCTCCGAAACTGCGGTTTTTATATCCGTCAGTTCGCCTATTCCGGGATTGAGCGGCAAAAGAAACGAAGCGATAACGTTTCTTGCAAAACCTTCGTTTTCGGATACTGAATCGAATTTTATCAACATTCTATTTTTCATAATTTTCTGCTCCGTTTTAAATTTTAGGCATTATTTCATATAATCCGGATATCTGCAATATCTTGTTTATGCTGACGCTCGGGTTCTGAATGTAAATCGGTATTCCTGCTTTTTTCAGGGTTTTATATCGCCCGAGCAGGACGCCGATTCCCGTGCTGTCCATAAACGAGGTATTCGCAAAATTAAAAACGACGCATTTTATGTTTCCGGACGAGGCGATGGCGTTTTCGATTTCCGATTTCGCCCTGCCGGCCGTATATTCGTCGAGTTCTCCGTTCAGATATATGTAAAGTTTACCTTTCGATTGCGCGTATTTTATTTCCATAGTTCACCTCACGAAAAAAATTGTAACATACCTTAGCGCGAATATTTTGCAAAGAACTGTCGGATAATAGTATTTTTTAGATAATACGGCAATGAAAAAACCGCCCGAAGGCGGTCTTTCCGATTATTTGGTTTTGTTTGCTTTGAGGTATTTAACGGGATTCGTTATGCAAGGAATATTTATTATAACGTGAATAAGCAAAAGTATTGCTCCGATAAGCACGCCGCCGATCAAACCGCCGATAAATCCTAAAATCGCTCCTCTGTAAGGATGATTGGAAGTGTAAGCCGTGTTGCCGTAAACCGAAGTGGTATAACTGTTCGCTCCGTCACGGTAACCCTCTTTTCCTTGTTTGAAGGCGCCTTTAAGCGTTGTTCCCAAAATCGGAACACAGCAGAACCCGCCGCAGATAAGCCAGTTGACGAAGTTCATCTCACGGAAAAAGAACACGAGTCCTATTGTTCCGAAGATTGCCGCGATAACGTACCAGATTATCGTCAACGTGAGTTGTTTCTTGGCGTCGGCGACGCTTTCGATTGGTCTTGTTTTCATTTTTTCTTCTCCTTTGTGGTTATATTTTAACGACTTTTGTCGAAAAGTCCGCGTTTTATTGCAAAGCGACGGCAAAAATAAAGACTAACATTATAACGAACGTCAGAATAAAGAACAGCATTATCGGGAAATTATATCTCATTCTTATCTTTCCGCTGCGCCCGTACGTGTTCATATAGAATTGTTTGTTTCTGTCAAACACGTCGTGTTCGGACATTCGCCAGATGACGATCGCGTTTGCTCCGCCGAATAATACGACCAACAAAATTCCGTTCAGCAGTCCCGCGGTAAAAATCTCTATTATCGATAGAACGAGAGTTATTCCCGCGCACGCAAAACCGAGGATTTTGAACGCAATGTAAGCCGCGTACGCCCTTTTCGCCCCTTCCGTGACTTTTTGCGAAGCGGGATAATAAAGATAACTGCAACCGTTATGTTTGTTTACGACGCAATAGTATCTCGTACCGTTATAATCAACGTAAATACATACCACGGGTACGAATACAGCCATACATTCGTATCCGTTAACGGTGCACGTTCCGATATGACGCGGCGCGGCGAGTTCGTAAACTCTGTCATCCATTTCGTAGGAAGAATAACAATATTTGTTACCGTATAACGAATTCGGCAAATCGTCGACGTGCGTCAAGGTGAAAAGCCTGTTGTCGTTTCTGCCTACAAATTCCCCCATATTGAGAGAATCGAAAAAATTCTTGGTCGTACTTTTATTGAAGGTGTAAGTATCTGTATGCGTCGTGGTCGTCGTAACGTCGCCGTCCGTTTCGACGTCGCTGTATATGTAAGTCGCTTTTATCGTGAGAAGATATACGGGCGCGAATCTGTTATCGAAAGTCACGTCTTTCATCGTCGCCGAAGATACCTTATTATAAAACCCTTGATCGATTCCCCCTATCCCCGCAACGCGTTTCTTGAGAATTTCAAGACATTCCGCGTCGCTGTAATTTGTTTTTGCCCTCGCAATCTTGTCGCACCAGTCGAATGTGTTGTTTGATTTTTCAACAGCCATTTTTCTCTCCCTCTTTTGAAAATTTCCCGAAAATTCGTAAATTTATAATCATAATATCACATAATGAGATATATGTCAAATAATAATTATCTCGTTTTGAGATTTTATAATAAAAAAAATAATATGTCTATATATTTTGAGATATGAGATTAAAAGAATTACGCGAGGAAAACAAATATACGCAACAATACGTTGCCGAAATACTTAATATCAGACAAAACACATATTCTCAATACGAAAACGAAAAGCGTGAGATTCCCATCCGCGCCCTTATAGTTCTCGCAAAACTGTACGACGTTTCAGTTGACTATATACTCGAACTTACCGATTATTGATTTTCAAACCGAAAAACCACCCGCGTTTGCAGGTGGTTTTTTTATAAACATTATATATAACGAAAGCCGCTACGGGATTTTCCGCAACGGCTTAAATCTTTATTTCGTATTATTTCGCGTACTCAACGCAACGCCATTCTCTTATGACGTTAACCTTGATCTGACCGGGATATTCGAGTTCGCTTTCAATTTTCTTCGCGATATCTTTAGCAAGAAACATCGCCTGATTATCGTCGATCTGATCGGGTTTGACCATAACTCTGACTTCTCTGCCCGCCTGAATCGCGAACGCTTTTTCAACGCCTTTAAATTGCGAAGAGATAGTTTCGAGTTGTTCGAGCCTCTTGATATAATTCGTGCTTGTTTCGCGCCTTGCGCCCGGTCTTGCGCCGGAGATTGCGTCTGCCGCCTGAACAAGTACCGCCTCTATGCACTTAGGTTCTACGTCGCCGTGATGCGCCTGAATACAGTTGATGACGTTTTTGTTTTCTTTGTACTTCTTCGCAAGGTCTACGCCGATCTGAATATGCGTGCCTTCGACCTCGAAGTCGACAGCCTTACCGATATCGTGCAGTAAGCCGCCGCGTTTTGCGAGATTTACGTCAACGCCGAGTTCCGCAGCCATAAGACCGGCAAGATGCGAAACTTCGAGCGAATGCTGTAAAACGTTCTGTCCGTAACTGGTTCTGTATTTAAGTCTGCCGAGCAGTTTGATAAGTTCGGGGTGAATCCCGAAAAGACCGACTTCGAACATAGCCGCTTCGCCGGCTTCTTTGATCTGAACGTCGAGTTCTTTTTTGACTTTTTCGACCGTTTCTTCGATTCTCGCCGGGTGAATTCTTCCGTCGGCGATAAGTTTTTCAAGCGAAATTCTCGCAACTTCTCTTCTCACCGGGTCGAATCCGGAAAGGATAACGACTTCGGGCGTATCGTCGATGATTAATTCTATACCCGTAGCGTTTTCGAGCGCTCTGATGTTTCTTCCCTCTCTTCCGATGATACGAGCCTTCATATCGTCGCTCGGAAGGGGAACGACGGATACGGTGATTTCGGAAGCGTGGTCGGTACAGCATTTCTGAATCGCAAGGCTTATGATATCTTTAGCCTTTTTATCCGCTTCGTCCTTAGCCTCCTGTTCCATACTGCGGACCTGCATGGCAACGTCCTTTCTCGTATCGTCGAGAATGGTTTCGGTGAGTTGCTTTTTAGCCTCTTCTTTGGAAAGACCGGAGATCTCTTCGAGTTTCTGAACGACGCTCTCGTATTGCTGATCTATCTTTTCCTGTTTCGCCTGAATGGAGGCAACCTTTCTGTCGAGGTCCTTTTTCTGTTGTTCGAGTTCTTCCTTCTGCTTTAAAAGACTTGCGTCCCTTTTATTAAGAAGTTCCTCTTTCTGATTAAGTCTTTGTTCCGCTCTTTGTAATTCCGCTTTCTTTTCCCTCGTATCGCGTTCAAAGTCGTTACGAAGTTTAATCTCCTGCTCTTTTGCTTCGAGTATAGCCTCTTTTTTGATTGCCTTACATTCCTGCTCGGCTTCCTCTTTCATTTTCGCTATAACCGCTTCGGCTGTTTCGATTTTGGCTTTTCTGATTTTTTCGGAAATTGCTCTTCCGATAAAAAATCCCGCGACGCCGAATACAACGACGCATGCCGCCACGATGCCTATCCACGGACCGTCTGACAATAAAAGCAGGGAGTGAATGTAGTAGTTCATACACTACCTCCCGTAATTTATTAAGTAAAAACCGAAAATTACCTCATTCTCGGCAATACACTTATTATATTTTAACTTATATTTTTCATAAAGTCAATCTATTTCGGGGATAATAAAGCGCGGCGAGCGATTTTTTTTGAGAAAAACCGCTCGCCGCGTCGATATTTTGTGTTTTATTTAAGGTCCGCCACAATATTTTCGGGTGTGAAGCCCGCTTTTTCCGTCTGACTTTGCGTCTCGGCATGTTTGACGAATACGTCGGGAAACGCGTAAATTTTTAATTTCGCGTCGATATTATGAGCAACAAAAAATTCCGCTACCGCGCTTCCGAAACCGCCGCTTGATACGTTTTCTTCGAGCGTGATCACGTTTTTTCCTCCGAGTTTTATCAGAAAATCCTCGTCGAGAGGCTTCACGCTCCGGCAATTTACGATCGTAATTTTTTTATCCGTAATATTTGTCGCCTGTTCCGCTAAACGGAGCGTTCTCGGTCCGAC
The DNA here is from genome assembly GCA_900548285.1 of uncultured Eubacteriales bacterium. GTDB lineage: Bacteria > Bacillota > Clostridia > Christensenellales > Borkfalkiaceae > UBA10281. The sequence goes on from URKE01000003.1 coordinate 26,052, forward strand.
GCATAAAAGCACGTTTTCTTCGATATTTTCGCCGTATTCCCAAAGTTTTTCCGATATCGGCGTATGCGAATCGAAAAGATCGTGCGAGCCGTTCGGGAATCTGATCGCGCAAGGCGACGATAATTTAAGACAATAATCGAAAATATCCTTTAATTCTTCTGCGTCTTTCGGGGCGAAAACTTTCATATTCGGTATCATTCCGAGATAAGACAAATCAAACAACCCCTGATGCGTAACGCCGTCGTTTCCTACGACTCCTGCTCTGTCTACCATAAAGATTACGGGCAGATTCTGTATGCAGACGTCCTGCATTATCTGGTCGTAAGCCCTTTGCAAAAACGTGGAATAAATGCAGACAACCGGTTTTAAACCGCCTTTCGCCTGCCCCGCGGCAAAAGTGACGGCATATTCTTCGGCTATCCCTGCGTCGTAAAATCTCTCGGGAAAAGTCTCGGCAAAAGGTTTAAGACCCGTTCCGTCCTTCATTGCCGCGCAAATCGCGGTTATTTTATCGTCTTTCAGAGCGGCTTCCGTAAGAATTTTACCGACGGCATCCGAAAAAGTACACTCGTTGACTTTAAGGTTTTCGCCCACGCCGTGATAGATTTCCGCGTGATTTTCTGCGTCGGCAAGTCCTTTGCCTTTTACGGTCTTCAGGTGCAGAATCACTCCCCTGTCGGAGTTTTTTACGTTGTTGAGAATCCGTACAAGTTCGCTCATTTTGTTGCCGTTGAAAATCCCGACGTACTTGAAACCGAGCGAATCGATAACGGAAAGTCCGTTGATACTTCGTTTAATCCACCTTTTGAAGCCTTTCAGTCCTTTTCCGATAAAACAGTTACCTATCGTACGCGAAAAGAAGTCCATAAACCGCCCGTAGGTTTTTTTCGTAGTCACGGACGACATGATTTTGTAAAGCGCGTTGTTGTTTTTGGATATGGACATTCCGTTGTCGTTCAGGATGATTATGAACTTCTTGGGCTTTTTCTCGTTGGCCGTCGCCGCTTCGAGGTTTTCGCCGTTAAAAAGCGAAGCGTCGCCCACGACGTCGATAACGTAATAATCCTCTTTGAGGGTATCTCTCGCCGAGCAATAGCCTAAGCAGGCGGATATGGAATTACCCGCATGTCCTGCCGCGAAAGCGTCGTAAACGCTCTCGGACGGATCGGGGAAGCCGCTTAAACCGTTTTCTCGGCGGATTGTCTCGAATCTGTCGTTTCTGTCGCTTAAAATCTTGTGAGCGTAACACTGATGCCCTACGTCGAAAATCAGTTTATCTTTCGGGAAGTCGAAACAATAGTACAATGCAACGATTATTTCGGCAACGCCGAGGTTGGAAGCAAGATGACCGCCGTTTTTGTTGACTACTCCGATAATACGTTCTCTGATTTCGTCCGCAAGCGTCCGAAGTTCCTTTATATTCAGTTTTTTCACGTCTGCAGGCGTTTTAACGTTATCGAGCAACATAAACGGTTTTCAATTCTACTTTAATACTTCTTTTCGGAATAAATTTCTATTATTTTTAAAATCACTTCGGTCATTTTGCCGAGAGCGTGGGAAGGAATGAATTCCTTTCTGCCATGGAAGTTAAGCCCGCCCGTGGAAAGATTCGGACAAGGCAAACCCTCGAACGAGAGTCTTGCTCCGTCCGTTCCGCCTCTTATCGGGATGATTTTAGGCTCGATTCCGCATTCTTTCATAGCCTTTTCCGCATTTTCGATAAGGTGGTAATTCTTCCTGATGATTTCGGACATATTGTAATAACTGTCCTTTATGTCCGCAGCGAAAACGCCCTCGCCGTATTTCGCGTTCAGAAAATCGACGACGGAAGCGAAAAACGTCTTTTTATCCCCGAATTTTTCCATATCGTGATCGCGGATTATGTACTTCGCGGTAAGTTTTTCAACCCCGCCCGAAACCTCGTCCGCCATATAAAATCCCTCGTAACCTTCGGTGTTGACGGGGCGCATATTCTCCGGAAGCATCGAATGGAACTCCGCGAAAAGATCTATCGCGTTTTTCATTTTGTTTTTCGCGCTGCCGGGATGAATACTCGTTCCGTTTATCGTCAGAATCGCGGAAGCGGCGTTAAAGTTTTCGTATTCGATTTCGCCGAGTTCGCCGCCGTCTACCGTAAAACCGAAGTCTGCGCCGAAGCCTTTCACGTCGAATAAATCCGTTCCTCTGCCGATTTCCTCGTCCGGCGTGAAGCCTATGAGAATTTTACCGTGCGGAATGGTCTTGTCGTTGAGAAGAATTTCAGCTGCGGTCATTATTTCCGCCACGCCCGCTTTATCGTCCGCGCCGAGAAGGGTTTTTCCGTCCGTCACGATGAGTTCTTCGCCCTTATAATTCAGAAGTTCGGGCGTTTCTTTTACGGATATAACCGTTCCGTTTCCGAGGATTATATCGTTTCCGTCGCAAACAATCTCTTTCGGATTGACGTCCTTGCCGCTTACGGCGGGCGAAGTGTCGACGTGCGAAATAAAACAAAGGTTATTCAACCCCTCTTTCGTAGCGGGAATAACCGCCGTAACGTAACCGTTTTCATCCTGTTTGACAACCGCGCCCATAGCGGCGAGTTCGTCGCGCAGAACTTTTAAAAGTACGGTTTGTCCCGGCGTACTCGGGCAAGACGGAGAATTCTCGTCCGATGTCGTTTCGTATCTGACATATTTCAAAAATCTTTCTTTTGCATTCATATCGCTCTTTTATCCTTCGGAGTAAATATTTCCCTCGTCGAACACACTCTGTCTATAAGAATAAGTATCCACGCCTCCTTAGATCTCGGCAGATGCAAGAGATTAAGGGGAAACATATGACTTTCTATAATGTTTTTCTCTTTCGGCGTAAGCCCGTAATCCTTTTCGGCGTTCTTTGCGGCGATCAGCGCGTGTTTGAACCCGTGACACGTGAATTTGGGCGTTTTGTGCCAGTCGTAAAGATAGTAATCGTGAAGAAGAGCCGCTTTGACAAGCGCTTTCAGATCACAATCAACGTTGTTCGTTATCGCGTATTTATAACATTCTCTTGCAACGCTCACGCTGTGATCGAACGTGGAAACGTCCGAATGAGCGAGATGTTCTTTCACCGACAGATAGTTGTCGGTAAAGCATATTTCGTTGAAAAGTTCGTCGAATACTTTATAATCTATTTCTTCATACTCTTTCTTTTTCATTTTATAAACGCCGCGAACGCCTCGTAGGTGCTGTAAAGGTCGCCCTTGGAAATCACTTCGTACGGAGCGTGCATAGAAATTACGGGGACGCCGATATCAATCGTGTCGATATTGAGTTTCGCGATAAACTTCGCGACGGTACCGCCACCGCCCGCGTCGACTTTTCCGAGTTCCGCGGTCTGCCAGACGATTTTGTTGTCGTCAAAGATTTTTCTCACTCTTCCGCAAAGTTCCGCGCTCGCGTCGCTCGATCCGCTTTTTCCGCCCGAACCCGTGAATTTACAAATCGACGTTCCGTAAGAAACAAGACTTGCGTTCTTCTTTTCGTAAACCCCCGCGAAATTCGGATCGTAGCCGGCGGTTACGTCCGCCGAAAGGCAAACGCTGTTTGCGCGAACGAGAGCCGAAGGTTTATTTTGCGACGCTGCGATGATGTCGATAATATCCTCGTAAACCTTGCACTGCATACCGGTGTTACCCTCGCTTCCGATTTCCTCTTTGTCGGCAAGAACGACGAGTACGGTGTGTTCGTCGTCTTTTTCGTTCAGAAGGGCCGTAAGAGCGGGATAAGAGCAAACTCTGTCGTCATGCCCGTACGCGCCGATAAGGGCTCTGTCAAAGCCTATATCGCGGGCGTTGAATGAGGGAACAACGCAGAGTTCCGCGCTGAGAAAATCGCTTTCACACATACCGAAATCATCGTGAAGGTGTTTTAAAACGGTAAGTTTAACGGCGTCTTTTACGTCGTCGTCCTTAAACGGAAGTCCGCCGACGAGAACGTTCAGCGTTTCGCCGTCGATTGCCTGCGAAAGATTTTTGGCATACTGCTCTCTCGAAAGGTGCGGAAGAAGATCGTTTACGTAAAACACGGGATCGTTTTCCCCTTCGCCTATCGCTATATCGACGGTTTTGCCGTTTTTCAAAGCAACCGTTCCGTGAAGAGCGAGAGGAATTGCCGTCCATTGATATTTTTTGATTCCGCCGTAATAATGCGTTTTAAGAAAAGCCATCGATGAATCTTCGTAAAGGGGGTTCTGTTTGATATCGAGCCTCGGCGAATCGATATGCGAAGCAAGAATTCTTATTCCGTCCTTTCCGACGTCGGCGGTACCGATTTTGAAAACGGCAAGACTCTTGCCTCTGTTATTATAATAATATCTGCCGCCGGCTTTGAGTTCGTCGCCGAAGCGATATTCCTTATAACCTCTTTCCTCGCAAAGAGCGATCGACGTTTTGACGGCCTCTCTTTCGGTTTTGGAAAGATCTATGTATTTTTTATAATCCTCGGCATAATCGAACGCCGCTTTGATTTTTTCATCGCTCGAAACGACGAAGAAATTCTCTTTTTTGTAGGAAAGGTCTTTTTCGAGTTTTTGCCCTTCGGTTTTTTTCTTTTCCATTGTTTGATCTCCTTCCGCAAGCATACGCGCGTTATTTTTATTTAGTATAACATATAAATATGATAAAATAACGAATTAAAAGTATGTTTTTGTCGTTTTCCGAAAAAAATTTTGTATTTTACGAATTTATTTCCCGTTTATATCCCGCCCGGCATCATATTTCAGGCTCGTTTTTTCCTTAAGGAATTTTTTTATCATTTTCTTTTCCCTGTCGAGCGGAATAAGCAAAGTGTCGATATAACCGAATTCGTTATCGAGCAAACTGAATAGCCTTTGATAAGTTTCATATAAAGGCGAATTATCGCTGTTTTTCGTATAAAACCCTAAAACGGTTATTTTATTACCATTTTTGGAAATGTAATCACTGATAAAAATTTTGTCGATATTTTCATCTTTCGCCGAAAATTCAACGATTGATTCAATGGACTTTTCTCCTATGCTCGTAGCGGTAAAGTCTTTATCGAATTTGAAATTAAATCTGTTTTTCAACGAATAAAGATTTTGCAACTTTTCGTTTTTTACTTTTATAAATTCGTTATATTTTCTTCTTTTACCGCTATTGATAATATACGTATCGATTATCGATAAAGCGCGTTCGGTATAATTTTCGTTTTCGGTTGCCCGCATAAGCAAATCGATTCCCGAATCATCTTTTATCGTTAAAAGCGTAACGCCTTTTTCAAAAAGTAACTCCGAAGTTTCTTTACCATTTTCGGATAATTGATTATATATTTTGATAGCATTATCGAAATCGCCTGCAATTTTATAACATTCGGCAATATTTAGCAACTCGCGTCTTTCGACAAATTCTTCACGATTGTTTTCATAGCGGGCAATCCGGTTCAGAACATTCTCATAACTTTCTTTTCTGGCCCTGTACTCTTCCTTGATACACTGATAATTAATAGCGTTGATAGCCGACACGATTCTATGATATTCGTCGTCGTAATTTTTATCGAAATTCAACTCTACTCTTTCCGAATCGACGTTCAGATCGGATAATTTCTCCGCAAAAGTCCGTTCAACGGGTATTTCGGGCGAAAATCTTTGCCCGATTTCGCGTTCCCACTCCGCGCCGAAAAGCCCGTAATAAATGAAAAATTTGTCGAGAACAAAATCGCCGTACGCCCCGGCATTCAACTCCGAAGAAAACAATTCCTTATTAATATTGCATCTTTCGTCGTTTACAAAACAATCGTATATAAGCAATTTTTTGAATGCGTGAGCGTAAGGAACGGAATACGGTGTTTCCGCAATCATTTTATCGGTCAAAGAAGATAATTCCCTCTCAAACAAAACTTTATCGAAAGCGAACGTACCCTCGAGCAACTTCAAAAAATCAAAAGTTTTTCCCGATAAAAACGTCCGCGCCGCGATTCGTTTGTATTTTTCGATATACATATCGTATCGAAGCAAATTTTTCATTCTCTTGTCCGATTCGAAAGCGATTTCACGATAAATCGCGGATTTCAGTTCCTCGTCGGACATAAGTTGATATGCCGATATGCCGATACGAAGTTCATTTAAGCCGTTCTTACTCCTGAAAGCAATCTTGGTATCGCACGCGACATAAGAAACGAACTTTTTGATACCGAACGCTCTATATACACAATCAATAAGCGAATACAATTCGGAATGGTCGTTGCCGTCGATTACTATTTCGGGATAAAAACTTTCATCTTCAACCAGAAAATTTTTAATCCCGAAAAACATCACGTCGGCAGTGAGAACCACAACCGCTATCGTAATCGGTCTGACAAACATCATCAGAGATGCAACGAAAAACGCGGCAACTATCACAAACTGCAGAAAAAACAGATAAAGAACGGTAATTCCGCGTTTTAAAAGTACTTTTTTAAAAAACTTTTCTTTGTTTCGTCCGGCAAAATCGCTTCTCTTTTTAAGCCCCTTGTTGATTTTTTCAACGTCATCGCTTTCTTTTTTCATTTGCCGGATAGCAAATGCCGGCTTCACGCCGAACGCAGCGATAAGGATTACAACTGACAGCGCGGCGAGCAGAATCCCGAAATTATCGAGTTGTTCGCATTGCGCAAAATAAATTTTGCCCGCAAATGCCAGAAGCAGCGAAATTCCTGCGACGAACAAAAAAGCGAGCATTGAAGAAATTATATTCTTTTTCATGATCCTCTGAGATTATTTATAGCAACTCCGGCATCTGCCGCTCCGAAAACCGCGCTCCCCGCAACGAGAACGTCACACCCCGCCTTTATGGCAAGTTCAGAAGTGTCGTTGTTTATTCCGCCGTCTATTTCAAGAAGACAGTCAAGATTTTTTTCGTCGATAATCGCTCGGATTTTTCTGCATTTATCCAAAACTTCGGGAATAAACGACTGTCCGCCGAATCCCGGGAATACGCTCATCACGAGAACCATATCGCATAACGGAATTTCCGTTTCGACTTTTTCAACCGGCGTGTCCGGGTTGATCACCAATCCGCATTTAACGCCGCATTGTCTGATAAGTTTCAACACATCCGCAAGATTTTCCTTACATGCTTCATAGTGTACGGTTATGTAATCCGCGCCCGCCTCGGCAAATTTCTTCACGTACTTTTCGGGCGAAACGATCATCAGATGACAATCGAGCGGTTTTCCGTCCGCTCTTTTTTTGAGGTCGCGTACCATTTTGATTCCGAACGTAATATTCGGAACGAACACGCCGTCCATAACGTCAAGATGAATGACGTCAGCGCCGGCTTTTATAACTCTTTCAAGTTCGTCGCCCATAGCCGAAAAATCGGCGGATAACATCGACGGGGCTATTTTAACGTTTTTTGCCATTTTTCAATTCCTTATATATATCGGTATATCTCGTATACCTTTCTTTGTTTATTTTTCCGCTCGAAACAGCGTTTTTTATCGCGCAATCGGGTTCGTTCGTATGTCTGCAATCGGAAAATTTGCATTCTCCGAGATAAGGCAGAAATTCGGGATAAGAATGAGGCAGTTCGTCCTCGCCGAGCGCAATATCGATAGCCGAAAATCCCGGCGTATCCATAATTTCGACTCCGTTTTTTTCGATTATTTCCGAAACCGTTGTAGTTTGTTTGCCGCGCTCCGTTTTTTTGCTCAACTCGCCAACCTGTCTGTTTTCACCCGAAACGCAATTCAAAATCGACGTTTTCCCGACGGCAGACTGCCCCGAAAAAACAATGAGTTTACCGGCAAAAGCCGAAAACAGTTCGTTGATTCCTTCGCCTGTTTTTGCCGAAACCTTATAAATTCCGGAAACCGCTCCCGAATAATTCTCTTCGACACGCTTTGCATTTTCGGATTCGAGGTCGAGTTTATTGACGATAAGCACGACGTCAATCGAATTAATCGTACAAATTCCGATAAGTTTATCGATAAGATAAAAATCCGGTTCGGGCGGCCTGCCGACGACTATCGCGACGATATCGACGTTTGCGACGTTGGGGCGTTTCAATTTGTTTTTTCGCGGTAAAACGTCGATAATAACGCCGTTTTCCGTCGTTACGAAATCACCCGTCGAAATGCCGTCCGATTTAATTTTCAACGCGCCTTTCGCCGAGCAAATCTCCGTTCCTGCGTCCGATTTGACGAAATACTTACCGGAATGAATTTTTATTACTCTTCCTTTAATCAGAATACCGTTCCTCCCCTAAATACTTCCGTCTGAGTTGTCCGCACGCGCCGTCGATATCGACGCCCATCTGCCGTCTGACCGTAGCGGATAATCCGCCCTTTTCAAGTAAACCGAGAAATCTGTAAGCGTCTTTATCCGAAGTCGCTTCGAGATTTTTCTCCTTTACTTCGTTCAGCCTGATAAGATTAACGTGACAATGTCTGCCTTTTAAAAGTCTGATGAGTTCGTCGGCGCATTCTTTTCCGTCGTTCTGCCCCTTTACGAGCGAATATTCGAATATATACCTTCTGCCTGTTTTTTTGAAATACGCGGCGCACGCGTCGAGTATTTCGCTCACCTTGTATTTTTTCGCTATCGGCATAAGTTCTTTCCTCTTTTCATCGAAGGGGTTATGCAAAGACACGGTTAGATTGACGTCCAAACCTTCATCGGCGAGTTTATAAATCTGCGGAACAAGCCCGCACGTGGAAAGACTGACGTTCCTCGGACTTACGTTCAGACCGTTTTCATCCGCAAGCAGCCGTATAAATTTGACCGTGTTATCATAATTATCGAGCGGTTCGCCGCTTCCCATCAGAACGACGTTAGTCACACTCCTCTTGTCCGCTGTTCCGCCGAGAAATTTGTTTACGGCGATTATTTCGGAATAAATCTCTCCGGCAGTCAGATTCCTGACCAGTCCGCCTATACCGGACGCGCAGAACGCGCAACCCATTCTGCAACCGACCTGCGTGGAAACGCATTGCGTATTGCCGTATTTATACCGCATAACGACGCCTTCGATAACGTTTCCGTCGCTGAGCCTGAAAAGCATTTTTTTCGTGCCGTCAATCTCCGAGGTTTTGACCTTGATTATTTCGACTGCGCTATCTGCGTAAGTTTCGAGAAGTTTTTCGCGGAAAGACTTCGATATGTCGGATATTTCCGATATTTTTTTGCCCTGAGCAAGCCCTTTGAACAACTGAATCGCTCTGTATGGTTTCTCGCCGTAGGAAAGAACGAGTTCTTTAAGTTCGTTCACGCTCAGGTCTTGTAATATTTTCATTTTTAACCTATTTTTCGGATTTTTTGAACTTGCAGAAGTAAAAGCCCGCGCCGAATGACAAATCGGGCAAAAAAGATACGCCGGCTTTCATTTTCAGATGATTAAGTTTCGGCTCTGTTTCACACTCGGCGAAATCGGCGTGTTTCCGTAGAAATTCCAGACAAACGCTCTCGTTTTCGCTTTTGAAAACGGAACAGGTGGAATAGTAAAGATAGCCGCCCCTTTTGACATAACGCGAACAGGTTTCGAGGATTTTTAACTGAGTTTCGGATATTTTTTCGACGTCCCCTTCCGTTCTTCTCAGTTTAATGTCGGGATTGTCTTTTATGACGCCATATCCGCTGCACGGAACGTCGCATAAAACGGCGTCGAACTTTTCGGAATATTCCTCGTCATATATCGACGAATCCTTGCAGACGACCGTAATATTGGTCTTATTCATTCGGCGAGCGTAATCTTTTATCAATTCAACCCTGTGTTCGTGCAGTTCAAACGAAGTGACCGTGTCGAATTTATCGGCAAGGTTTACGCTCTTCCCGCCCGGCGCCGCGCACGCGTCGAGCAAAGCGTTTCCGTTTCCGACCATATCGCAAATCGCAACGCTTCCTATAGACTGAAACGTGTAAATACCTTTATCGAAATCCGAATCCCTTTTAAACCCTTTAACGAAAAAAGTGTTGAAAAACGGCGTCTTTTCATATATCCAACGTTTGTTTTCGAGATATTCTTCGCCGTTTACCGACGAATTGAATCTGACGGTCGTCATCTCGGAATCCGCGCGCATAATCTTTTCCGCGGTTTCCTTTCCGTAATCGGAGCAAAGCCTTTTTACGGCGAAAATCGGATAGGAATATTTAACGGAAAGTCTTTGTATCTCATCGGTGGGTTCTGCCATCTTGTAAGAAGCGTATTTCCTTAAAAAAGCGTTCACAAAGCCGGACGTGCCGCCTTTACCAAGTTTTTTTATGAGTTCAACCGCCGCATCCACAACCGCGTAAGGCGCGGTTTTGAGATATTTTATCGAATACATTGCGATTTTCAGAATTATACGAACCGCCTGCTTCGGTCGTTTGTCGCACAATTTTAAAAAAACGTATTCGAACTCAACGTCCCTGTCAAGAACGCCGTAACAGATTTTCGTCGTATGCGCCCTGTTCTTCTCCTCGATAAAAACGTCCGGCATTGCCTGTTTTAAAAAAGCGCCGTCTGAATACACAAGAAAAAGAACACGGTAACTATCGTAAAAAACGTTAATCATCTTTTTTTGTTTTCGTCAGCGTCTGCGTTATTGTTTCCGGCAGAAAAAACATCTCCGGCAAGGATTTTCCTTCCGTTGAGAAAATCTCTCGCGGCAAGTCTTTTCCCGCCTTCTTCCTGAAGTTCAAGAATTTCAACCGCCGAAGAGCCGCAAGACACGATAAGTCTTTTATCCGCAAAAATTACTTCGCCGGCTTTTGCTTTTTTTGTTCCGTCGGGAAAATCGCTCGCTTGTTTTGCCCTGTAAAACTTATATTTTTTGCCCTTGCAGAAAGAATACGCAAGCGGATACATTCCGTTGATAAAATTCGCCGTTTCTTTGCCGGAACCCTTGAAATCGACTACGGTGTTCTCTTTTTTTATGGTCCTGACAACGTTGGCAAGGCTGTCGTCCTGCTTTGTATACGACGCCTCGCCGTTTTCAATCGACGAAAGAACTTCGTTTATATGCTCCGCGCCGATATCGGAAAGCCTTTCGGCAAGTTCGGCTGAGGTTTCGCATTCCTTGATTTCCGTTTTGTAAGCGCGGATAATATCGCCCCTATCAAGCCCCTCTTCGGTTTTCATAAACGTAACGCCCGTTTCCGTTTCGCCGCAGACGATAGCGTACTGAATGGGCGCGGCTCCGCGATATTTGGGCAACAGCGAAGCGTGAATATTGATTACGCCGAATTTACAGACGTCGAGAATGTCTTTTGTGAGAATCTGTCCGTATGCGCAGGTAACCATAATATCCGCGTTGAATTTCATCAATTCTTCCGCCCCGCCGTTACGGATTTTTTCATATTGCAGAACGGGGATTCCGTATTTTTCCGCAACGACCTTGGTCGGCGGCGGCGTTATTACCGCTTTTCTTCCGACGGGTCTGTCCGGCTGACATACAACCGCGACCACTTCGTGTATACCCGATTTTATTACGCTTTCGAGCGGTTTTACGGCAAATTCGGGCGTGCCGAGATAAATCACCTTCATTTTATGCGTCATCCCTTAAATTATTTGCTTTATCGACGTACAGAATACCGTCAAGATGATCGTTTTCGTGGCAAATGGCGCGAGCGGTAAATTCGCGCGCGACGAGTTTGAATTTTTTTCCGAATCTGTCGAACGCCTCAACGGTAACTTTGTTCGGACGCTTTACGTCGCCCCACTTTCCTTTAACCGAAAGACAACCCTCCACGCCGTACTGCGAACCCGATACGCCGAGAATTCTCGGGTTGATAAATTCAAAATAACCGTCGTCGGTCTGCACGATAAAAACCCTGATGTTCTTTCCGACCTGCGGCGCGGCAAGCCCCGCGCCTTGAGCGAACTCGAGCGTTTCTTTCATATCGTCGAGCAATTTTATCAGGTTAAGATCGATATTTTCAACCTTTTCGCATTTCTGTCTTAAAATCGGGTCGCCTATCTGTAAAATTTCAAGTTTAGCCATATTCATTCTCCGAAAGTATTTAACGCGGCTGAACGGTTAAACGGTTTTAAACCGCGCGATATGAATTTTTTAATATAAATTAGACGGATTTTCCTCAACGTAGCACAACGCCGATGAAGATTTCGATTCCTCCGCCGCGGCGTAAATTTCGTCTTTAACCTTTTCATAATCGCCTGTAAGACGCATCAAAAGTTGATATCTGAATTTGTTTTTTATGCGTTTCACAGGGCTTTTCATCTTATTGAAAAAAAGAAAATTACCCCTGTTTTCATCGTAAATTTTTGAAGTTTTTACGTAAAGCGTTTTTAAGGTTTCGAGCGCAATTTCGTCCGATTCCGATTCAACCATAACGCGGACGATCAACGCATACGGCGGGAAACCCGTCACCTTTCTTATCGCTTTTTCTCTCTCGAAAAAACTTATGTAATTATAATCTATCGCCGACCGAAGAACGTCGTTATCGGGATTGTACGTCTGCAAAACGACTTTTCCCTTTTTGTTCGCCCTGCCGCTTCTGCCCGCAACCTGAGTTATGAGTTGGAACGTCCTTTCGCCGCTTCTGTAATCGGAAAAATATAAACTCATATCCGCGTCCAGAATACCGACAAGCGTTACGTCGGGGAAATCATGCCCCTTGGCAACCATTTGCGTGCCGACGAGAAAATCAGCCTTCCTATCCGAAAACTCTTTTAAAATCTTGAAATGCCCGTCTTTATTCTGAGTCGTATCGTTATCCATTCTCAGAATTTTTGCCGACGGAAATAACGATTGAAGTTCGGAAACTATTTTCTGCGTTCCCGCGCCGCTGTAACTGAGATTTACCGAACCGCACTCGGGGCAGGCGGACAACATATTATACGCCGCGCCGCAATAATGGCATTTCAATATACCGTAATCTTTGTGATAATTTAAGGAAATATCGCAGTTTTTGCATTTTGCCACATAACCGCAGTCACGGCAGATAACTTGCCTTGAATACCCCCTGCGATTATAAAAAACAATTGCCTGCTCGCCTTTTGCAAGACATTCTCTCAGCCCTTCTCTGAGGTCTGCGGAAAAGATGCTCGCGTTTCCTCTTCTGACCTCTTTGCGCATATCGGCAACGATAAATTCGGGCAGCTGTTTGCCGTTTATTCTTTTTTTCATTTCGGCGAGTTCATATTCGCCAGAAATCGCTTTATCGTAACTTTCAATCGACGGCGTCGCGCTGCCGAGAACGACTTTCGCCCCGGAAATCAAAGCGCGTTTTATCGCGACTTCTACGGTCTTATATCTCGGGCTTGTTTCGGCGTCGTAACTCGAATCGTGTTCTTCGTCGACGATAATCAACCCAACGTTTTCAAGCGGAGCGAATATCGCGCTCCTCGCCCCTATCGCAATTTTTGCTTCTCCCGTTTTGAGTTTAAGCCATTCGTCATACCTTTCCCCTGCGGATAATCCGCTGTGAAGAATAGACACGCTTCCTTCAAACCGCGCTCTGAGTTGCCCGAGCATTTGCGGAGTGAGCGCGATTTCGGGAACAAGCATTATCGCCGTTCTTCCGTTTTTAAGACAATCGTTGATAAGACGAAGGTAAACTTCGGTTTTGCCACTACCCGTTACGCCGAATAAAAGCGTAACGACTTTTTTGGTCGTTTCAACCGTTCCGATCGCTTTTTTCTGTTCGTCGGACAAGGTTACGTTTTTTGAGAAAGCGTCAAGTTCTTTGTATGGCGTTCTCCCCGCCTTTTCCTGCGATTCGACGAAAAACCCTTTTTGCACGAGCGATCTGATTGCCGACGCGCCGAATTTATCCGTCATCGTCGCTCTTAACGCTCTCTTTTCGTCAAAAAGAAACTTTATAGCGTTTTCCTGCGCGGTCGAGCCTTTTCTGAGCGACGAAAGCATTTCGTTTTCGGTTATTCCGTCCGCAACGGATAAAGTCGGAACCGTTTTTTCTTTAACCCGTCCACCGCGAAGTTCTGCGGGAATAAACAATCTCAAAGCGGCGGCAAAAGGAACGTGATACGTCTGTTTTATATATTTCGCCAATGCAAGACAATCCTCGTTTATCGCGGGGAAGTCGTCGAGAACCCGTAAAACGCTTTTGATTTTACCGGGCGGAACGTCGGATTTTTCCTTTAGTCCTATCACGAAACCTTCCTTGTTCTGCCGCCCGAAAGGCACTTCGACTCTGCACCCGACCTTGACGTTTTCAAAAGAAAAAGCGTAGTCGAAAACTCTGTCGGTTTCACTGTGCGCAACGTCGACTATTACTTCGGCAAACATATTTCCTCCTTGAAAACGTAAAAATTTAATCCTGTCGCTAATAATGCAAGCCTCGGTTCAGACGCGTGCCGACGGACATCCGATTTACAGAAAAATATAACGGAACAACTCGCTTGTCACGAGCCGTCCCGTCGGGTTTTTAATATTTGGATACGGTTACCTTATCTTCGTAAATTTCCTCGGCAGCCTCGGAAAGGGGCTTTTCTTTGCTCGGAAGTTCCGTTAAACCCTGATTGTGAGCATGGTCGATAAGTTGCCTTGCTCTCTTGCTTGCCACAACGCAAAGCGCATATTTTGAACCTGTTTTTTCAGCCAATTCGTCTATCGGCGGATAATTAATCATAAAACCACTCCTTTGATTTATTCGATATTTTGTACTTGTTCTCTGATTTTTTCGATTTCGTTTTTCAGAGCAAGCGCGAATTTCGTTATTTCTATATCGTTCGACTTAGAGCAAACGGTGTTAGCCTCGCGGTTGAATTCCTGCATAAGAAAATCAAGTTTTTTACCCACGTCCACATTCTCGCGGCAAACGGCACGAAGTTGGGAAATGTGGCTTTTAAGCCTCGTTATTTCCTCATCGATGTTCGTTCTGTCCGCAAACAAAGCAACTTCCTGAAGCAGGCGCGATTCGTCGTAATCGGCAGAACCGAGAATCTCCGTCATACGCTCTTTGATTTTCTGCGAATATTCTTCCTTGATTTTCGGCGCGCGGGCGGAGATTTCGCCGACGAGCCTTTCGACTTCGTCATCTCTCGCAAGAATGTCCTTTTTGAGTTTTTCGCCCTCGATTTCACGCATTTTTACGAGTTCGTCCAAGGCAAACCCGAGCGTTTTCTTCAAAATGTCGCCGATTTTTTCGGCGTTATCGTCCGAAACTTCTTCCGAAACACAATCGGGATTGCGAAGAAGCGACGTCACCGTGAAATCGTTTTCCACACCGAACTTTTCGCAAAGCGTTTTCGCCGCAAGAACGTACTGCCTGCACAATCCCTCGTCGATAACGATTTTTTTAGAACCTTCGCTCGTGTCGGAAAAAGTTATGAAGAGTTCCGCTCTGCCGCGGCTGATGCGCGACTGAACAGTCTTTCTTATCGAATCGTCGAGAGCGACGAAAGCGCGCGGATATTTCGGAATGATATCCAGAAATCTGTTGTTTACGGTTTTGATTTCGACGGTAAGCGAAATTCCGTTTTCAACGTATTCGGCTTTGCCGTAACCGGTCATACTCTGCATAAAACACCAACCAAGACAAACGTTTTTACTTTATACCGACATATAATAACACATTTTTTGAAAAATATCAAGTATATATTATGTTTTTAAACTCATCTTCGTCAATAATTTTTATTCCGAGTTGTTTTGCTTTGTCGAGTTTGCTTCCGGCGGACTCACCCGCAATAACCAGCGTCGTCGTTTTCGTTACCGAACTCTGTGTTTCTCCGCCCTCGGATTCGATTATCTTCTGCGCTTCGCTTCTCGTAAAATCGGCAAGCGAACCTGTGAGAACGACCTTTTCGCCTTTGAATTTGCCCTCGGATTTAACCTCGTCGGTGAAAGGCGACACGCCGCAATCGAAAAGTTCGTTTATTTCCGCAACGTTGCCCTCGTCGGCAAAATAATCGGAAATGTCTTTCGCCATGATTATCCCCACGTCCGGAATTTCACGCAGTTTTTCCTCTTCGGCGTTCGCGAGATCTTTTACGTTTCCGAAAATCCGCGCAAGATCCTTAGCCGTCTTTTTGCCGACGCCCTCGATGCCGAGCGCAAAAATGAAGTTCGCGAGCGGAACTCTTTTACTCTTCTCTATAGCCGAAATAAGATTTTCGGCTTTTCTTTCCTTAAAGCCCTCGAGGTCGACAAGTTTTTCGACGGTGAGTTTGTATAAATCCGAAAACTTGTCGATTTTTAAATCATCGAAAAGTTGCCCTGCCGTTTTTTCGGAAAATCCGTCTATGTTCATTCCTTCTTTCGAGGCGAAATTAGATAATCTCGCGACAACTCGCGGACGGCAATCTCTGTTCGGGCAGAACAGGTTCGCGCCCTCTTCAACGAGCGACGATCCGCAATACGGACATTCCGTCGGCTTTTCGATTTCTTGCCCTTCGTTGAAATTTCCGACCGCGCCGAGGATTTCGGGAATAACTTCGTTCGACCTTCTTATGAGAACAGCAGAACCTATCCTGACTTTTTTACGTAAAATATCGCCGTAATTGTTGAGCGTTGCTTTTCTTACGGTCGCGCCGCCTATATCGACGGGAGCGACTATGCCGAGCGGCGTGAGTTTTCCCGTTCTTCCGACCTGCCACACGACTTTTTTCAGCGTGGTTTCTACCTCTTCCGCTTCGAATTTATACGCCATCGCCCATCTCGGGAATTTATCGGTGTAACCGAGTTTTTCACGCAACGCGACCTGATTTACCTTAATTACCGCTCCGTCGGTTAAAACGTCTATATTTTTTCTGCCCGTTTCTATTTCTGCAATAGCCGCTTTCACTTCGTCGAGATTTTTACAGATTCTCAAAAAATCAAACACTTTAAATCCGTTTCTCTTCAGAAAATCGAAAATTTCAACCTGCGATGAAAACTCGCCGTCGCTCATATAATTCACGTTGTAAAAAATAATTTCGGGGTGACGTTTTTCGGTAATTTTCGGATCAAGGTTACGTATTGCGCCTGCCGCGGCGTTTCTCGCGTTTTTAAGTTGCTCCGTTGCCGTCCGATTGTACTCTTCAAGCACGGAAAGCCTTATAACGGCTTCGCCCTGCACCTCCACTACTCCGCCGCAATCGATTCTGAGCGGAAACGTTTTTATCGTTAAAGCCTGAGCCGTTACGTCCTCGCCGATTATTCCGTTACCTCTTGTCGTCGCCCTCGTGAAAACTCCGTTTTCATAGGTAAGACACATCGTAAGCCCGTCGAATTTATATTCAACCGTATAAACCGGCTCGCCAACCTTTTTCACCCTCTCGTCGAAAGCCGCAAGTTCTTCGGGCGAAACAGACTTATCGAGCGAATATAATCTCTTGATATGTTCGTGCTTTTTAAACGCGCTTACAGGCTCGCCGCCAACCCTTCTCGTAGGAGAATCGACGAGGACCTGACCGGTTTTTTCTTCCAGAGCGCGCAATTCGTCGTAAATTCTGTCGTAAACCTTATCGTCTACCGAAGGAGCGTCCAGAACGTAATATTCAGTCGCATACTTATTGAGAACGTCAACGAGTTCTCTCATCTTTTCAATATCGTTCATCAGTCGATTACCTCTATCGGAGCAAGTCTTAATACGAGGGATTTTATGCCCACGTTTTTAAAAGCAACGTCCGCAACCACTTCGCCGTTGTTGTTTTTCGTCGCGATGATAACGCCGTCGCCGAATTTTCTGTGCCGTACGTTTACGCCCGTATGAAATTTACCGAGATCGGACGCCTGTACCTTTTCGGTCGGTTTCGACGTTTCGGCTTTATATCCCGAAGCGTATGATTTCGTCGGTTTGCTCCCGCCGTAACCGGAATTTGAATATCCGTAATCGGGTTGATAACCGTAATCATCGTCTTTCTCCCTGCGGTTTCCGTAAGAATTTCCATATGAATTACCATACGAACCGCCATATGAGCCGCCATACGAACCGCCGGCGTATGCCCCGCGGGAATTATACGAATTGCCGTATCTGTTGCCGTAACCTTCGCCGTAAGAATTATCGCGATATCCTTCGCCCGAAAATCTCCCGCCGCGATTTTTGACGATACCGAGTTTGTCCGACAATTCTTCGATGAATTTCGACGGTTCCGTCCCTCTTCTCGAGCCGTATAAAAACCTGCTTTTCGCTCTCGTGAAAAAGAGCCTTTCCCTCGCTCTCGTTATCGCGACGTACATAAGTCTGCGTTCTTCCTCTTCGTTGTCCGGTTCGTCCGTTCTCTGCATCGGGAATATCTCGTTATCGAGTCCGCAGACGAACACGCACCTGTATTCGAGACCTTTTACGGAATGAACGGTGGCAAGCGTAACGAATTCGCCCTCGTTTATCTCGTCGGTATCGGAACTGAGCGTTATGGAATTGAGATATTCGGATAACGGCGACCGGGGATTAAGCCTTGCGAATTCCTCCACGGAACTCAAAAATTCGTTTATATTCTTCTTTTTATCGTCGTTTTCCGACGTATCGTCCTCGAAACAACTCATAAAATCCGTTTTTGCGATCACTTCTTTCACAAGGTCTAAAAGAGGCATGGATTCCTTGGCTAAAATGAGTTTTGAAATAATATCTCTGAAACCGCGTATTTTCGATTTTGCGCCGGAATTAAGGTCGAGATTGTCGCAATCGAACACGCCGTCGAAAATCGAAAGACCGTTAGCGTCGGAATACCTGACGAGTTGCTCTATAGATTTGTCGCCGATTCCCCTTTTGGGAACGTTGATAACCCTTAAAACGGCTTCGTTGTCGAGCGGATTGCACAAAATTCTGAGGTAGGCGGTTATATCCTTGATTTCCTTTCTTTCAAAGAACCTGAACCCACCGTACACCTTACAGGGTATGCCGTATTTCATAAATTCCTGCTCGTATGAACGAGAAAGAGCGTTGATACGCATAAGAACGGCAAAATCGGAGTATTTATACCCTCTTTGCTGAACGAAGTTTTTAATCTGCAAAGCGGTATATTGCGCTTCTCCCGATTCTTCGTCCGCAACGAACAATTCGGGTTTTACGCCGTCTTCGTTGTCTGTCCACAGCACCTTTTCTTTTCTCTTGACGTTATTCGCGATAACAGTGTTCGCAAAATCGAGAATATACTTCGTTGAACGGTAATTTCTTTCGAGTTTGTAAGTTTTCGCGCCCTTGAAATCGAGTTCGAAATCGAGAATGTTGTTTATGTCTGCGCCGCGCCAGCCGTAAATACTCTGGTCGTCGTCGCCGACGACGAATAAATTTTTATTGACGTAAGAAAGGAGTTTAACAATGTTATACTGAACGACGTTCGTATCCTGAAACTCATCCACGTGTATGTAACGGAATCTCTTTGAAAGCGTAAGCAGAACGTCCCTGTATTCCGCAAGAAGATGATACGTTTTTATAAGCAAATCGTCGAAGTCCATCGCGTTCGAGCGGAAAAGCTCGGCGTTATATTCGTCGATTATCTTCACGTACGACTTGACGTCGCGCATTCTCGGATTTTCGTGTTCAAACTGCTCCGTCGACATATCCTTATTTTTCAGATTCGAGATAAGGAACTTCGACGTTTTCATAAACTTATCGGGTTCGAGCGAAAGATTTACTATGATTCGCTTTAAAACCTTCTCTTTGTCCGTTTCGGAATAAATCGAAAAATCGGTTTTATAATCGAGCCTTTCGGCATATTTTCTCAAAATTCTGACGCACATTGCGTGAATTGTGCAAACCCACATCTGAGATATATCCCCGATGATGTTTGCAAGCCTCGATTTCATTTCGTCTGCGGCTTTATTCGTGAAAGTAATCGCAAGAATATTATACGGATCGACGCCGAGATCTTCGACGAGATGAGCGATTCTGCTCGTTAAAACTCTCGTTTTTCCGCTCCCCGCCCCCGCGATGACAAGCACCGCGCCCTCGGTGTCCATAACGGGTTTTATCTGTTCTTCGTTAAGTTTATCAAGCAATTCAAGCATCTCGTTCTCTCCGTAATTCCGGTTGCAAACCGGACGTTTCGCATATGGATTTTATTTTACCACGAAAAGAACTTTTTTTCAAGTTATTTATATAAGTATTGGTGTTTATACGCAAAAAATCTTCCGCGGCTTTGCGGAAGAAAATTCAGTGAAGATTAACGGAATGCCAACTCAAAGTAACAGCCCCGCGGAATACAGAATAAAATAAACCACTCCTACGGACACGCCGCCGATTATTCCGAAAACTATTATCGGCCCGGCAACGACAAACATTTTTGCCGCCAGACCATAGATAAAACCCTCGTTTTTAAAGTCCATGGCGGGCGAAACGACTGAATTTGCGAATCCGGTTATCGGAACAATCGAGCCGCCACCGGCATATTTTCCGATCCGGTCGTATACGCCGATACCCGTGAGAAGCGCGCCGAGAAAAATCAAAACGACGGAAGTCGTTCCGGCAAGTTCGTCGCCGTAAAGCCCGAAAACGAATTCGAGCGCGAATCTGATCAACTGACCTATGACGCAGATTGTTCCGCCTACCCAGAACGCATGGAAAAGACTTCGTTTCTCGTTTGTCTTTGGCGAGATTTTCGACACGTAGCCGAGATAATTGTCGTTATAAAACCGTTCCTTCATTTCTGATTTTCTCCTTCGGTTTTTTGAACACGCATTCATCGCGATCTCTGATATTTTTCCACGTTTCAACGTTTTTCATATAACTTGTATGGTCGATTTTAAGATTTTTATACGTTGCAGACATTAATACGTTGCAGATTTTTATCAACGGCAATTTACGGCATAAAAAAACGCGGCAAAAAGCCGCGCTTAAAATTACCGATCAAATAATCAGTTCTGAGATTCATACATGAAGATATTAAAGGAATTCTTTTTAAGTTTCTTCCCGAAAAGTTCTTTCGCTTTGTTCAACGCCTCGGCGATACATTCCGCAAAAACGTTCACTCTGACAACCCTTTCCTTTTTCTCGCTGTCCAGTTTCTGAATACAATAAACTCTGTAAAGCATATCAAACGTCTCCTTTATCGTGACACAATTTTAGCATTATTTCCTGATTTTGTCAACAGGTAATCGCAAGTTTCGTTTTTTTTCGGTGAAAATGCGGAGATTATTTGATAGTATTTTGTCGATATCGGCTTTCAAATATCCGAGTTTTTCTAATTCAAACGCGGTTTTTCCGTACAGATCTTCATACCCGAGGATGTTTCCGACGGTAAAATCGCAACCGTAATAATCCGTTCCGACGGCAAGATTATCTGCGCCGAACTTTTGAACAAAATAATCTATTTGCCTTATAAAATCTGAAATTTTGCAATGTTTTCCGTCTGACATAAAATAGCCGCAACAGGTTACGCCGATAAGTCCGCCCCTCAAAACGAGTTCTTTAATTTGCCATTCTTCGAGATTCCTTTTATGTTTGTGAACGGCTGAAAAACACGTATGAGAATCAACCACCGTATCGGCAAGTTCGATTATATCTTTAAAACCGCCCTTTGAAATATGCGCGCAGTCCACAGCAATCCCGCCCGCATTAAGACGTTTGATAAACGCTTTTCCCTCTTCTTTTAACCCCTCTGCAAAGTCGCAACCATACCCCAATCTGTTTTCGCCGTTCCAGGTAAGCCCGACGTATAACGGCGCGGAAACAATCAATTTATCGATGTCAAGATCGGGATAGCCGGCATCCTCGTATGCAAGTAATCTTGCTTTTTTCGAAATTTCATACGCTTCCGAAAAATTTCTCTTCCCCCTGAAAACCGCCGTAATAATATTGTTGTCATAATACGTCTCCGTAAGATCGCCGCCGCAGGCGGTCAGAAAATCGCTGTGAAAATCGGAAAACATAAAAATCCCCCGAAGTATAATATTCTCCGGGAGATAATTTCGCTACAACTATTAAGTTGCGAACCGCTTTACGCGAGCCGCTTCAACGAATCAATAATGCTCCGGCTCGTCGTATTCAACGCCGTTCGTATCGACCGTTACGGTTTTTATTACTTGGTCGCGCAGGGGCTTGTCGTTATAATCCACGTTGACTTCCGCAATTTTGTCGATAACATCCATTCCGTCTATAACCTGACCGAACGCGGCGTATTGCCCGTCGAGATGCGGGGCGTCCGCATGCATAATGAAAAATTGCGAACCCGCGCTGTTAGGCATCATGGAACGAGCCATGGAAATAACGCCTCTCTTATGTTTAAGGTCGTTTTTAAATCCGTTTTTGGAAAACTCGCCCCTTATCGTATATCCGGGACCGCCGGTGCCGTTCCCCTTGGGGTCGCCGCCCTGAATCATAAAGCCTTCGATAACGCGATGAAAGCAAAGACCGTTGTAAAAACCTTTTTTAACGAGAGAAATGAAGTTGTTTACGGTGTTCGGCGCAACGTCCGGATACAATTCGACGTAAAAAACGTCGCCGTCTTTCATTTCAAAAGTCACGATAGGATTGTTATTCATTATATTTCTCCTTTTTTAATCGATTTGTTCGATAATTATTCCGGCTTCATCGAAGAGTTTGAGCGAAAACTCGTCCGGATAACCGTATTTATAAACAACGCGTCTGATACCGGCGTTTATTATCATTTTGCAACAAATAACGCACGGCTGATGCGTGCAGTAAAGCGTTCCGCCTTCGACGGAGATTCCGAGTTTCGCCGCCTGCGCTATCGCGTTTTGCTCGGCATGAACGGCATAGCAAAGTTCGAGTTTTGTTCCACTCGGGACGTCGAGTTCTCTTCTTAAGCATTTGCCTTTTGTTTTGCAACTCTCGATACCGCTCGGCGCTCCGTTATATCCCGTGGTCATAATGCGCTTGTCCTTTACGATAACCGCGCCGACCTGCCTGTTCTCCTGATAACAACTCGACCAACTCGCAACGAGTTCCGCAAGTTCTATAAACCTTTTATCCCATTTATCCATACAGTTTTCCTCCGTTCGTGTAATTATTTTAACATATTGCGACGATTCTTGCAATAAAATTAAACGCGAGCCGTCAAAAAAATAAAAATCATAAAAATTTTTACAATTTTCGACACTAAACTATTGACAAATAAAAAACTTGGGCTATAATTATATTAGCACTCTGAGATTGCGAGTGCTAAATAACCGATAAAATATACGGAGGTATAATATGAAAATAAAACCATTATCCGACTATATAGTAGTCGATACCAAAGAGAAAGCGGAAACGACAAAAAGCGGGTTCATTCTCCCCTCTGCGTCCGCGGATAAATACGTTACGGCAAAGGCTGTCGCCGTGGGAAAAGGCGCGACGACGTTCGGCAACCCCGTGGAAATGGAAGTTAAAGTCGGCGACGTGGTTCTTTACCCTGTCGGCGCGGCGATAGTCGTTAAACTCGACGGCGAAGAAGTTACTATGATCCGTCAGTCGGACGTTCTGGCGATAGTCGGTTAATATAAGGAGGCAATAATAATATGGCTAAACAAATAAAATACGGCGAAGAAGCAAGAAAAGCGCTTGAAGCGGGCGTAAACACGCTTGCGGATACGGTTAAAATCACGCTCGGACCTAAGGGCAGAAACGTGGTTCTCGATAAAAAATACGGCGCTCCGCTCATCACGAACGACGGCGTTACGATCGCTAAAGAAATCGAATTGAAAGACCCGTTTGAAAATATGGGCGCGCAACTCGTCAAAGAAGTTTCGACAAAAACTAACGACGTTGCCGGCGACGGAACGACTACGGCTGTCGTTCTCGCTCAGGCAATGATAGGCGAAGGACTTAAAAACCTCGCCGCGGGCGCAAACCCCATCGTTCTTAAAAAAGGTATTTCCAAAGCCGTCGACGTGGTTGTGGACGAACTTAAAGCGATAAGCAAACCCGTTGAATCCAAAAACTCGATCGCGCAGGTTGCTTCCATTTCCGCAGGCGACGAAACGGTTGGCGAACTTATTTCCGAGGCGATGGAAAAAGTCGGCAAGGACGGCGTTATAACCATTCAGGAAAGCAAAACGATGAAAACCGAACTCACGACCGTTGACGGAATGAGTTTTGACAGAGGTTACGCCTCCGCTTATATGGTTACGGATACCGATAAAATGATTGCCGTTTACGACAATCCTCTTATTCTTATTACCGACAAGAAAATATCATCGATACAGGAAATTCTCCCCGTTATCGAGCCTATCGCTCAGCAAGGACAAAAACTTATGATCATCGCCGAGGATGTTGAAGGCGACGCGCTTGCCGCTCTCGTCGTCAACAAACTCAAAGGCGTGTTCAACTGCGTTGCTGTTAAAGCGCCCGGATTCGGCGACAGAAGAAAGGCTATGCTCGAAGATATCGCAATCCTTACGGGCGGCAAAGTCATCTCTTCCGAACTCGGACTCGAATTCAAGGACGTTACGCCCGATATGCTCGGCAGAGCCGGACAAATCAAGGTCGACAAGGACAACACCGTTATTATCGACGGCGCGGGCGACAGAGATGAAATCAAGGCGAGAATTCAGTCCATTAAGGCTCAGATTGCCGAAACGACTTCCGATTACGACAGAGAAAAATTGCAGGAAAGACTTGCGAAACTTGCCGGCGGCGTAGCCGTAATCAACGTGGGCGCGGCGACCGAAGTGGAAATGAAAGAAAAGAAACTCCGCATAGAGGACGCTCTGGCAGCGACGAGAGCAGCGGTTGAGGAAGGTATCGTCCCGGGCGGCGGAACTGCTCTGCTCACTGCCATTCCCGCTTTAAAATCGCTTATAAAGAAACTTTCCGGCGACGAGAAAACGGGCGCGGAAATCATTCTCAGAGCCATTGAAGCGCCTGTCAGACAGATCGCTAAAAACGCAGGACTCGACGGTTCGGTTATTCTCAATAACATTACACGCACAAAGAACCCCAACTACGGATTCGACGCTTATAAGAACACTTACGTCGATATGGTCGAAGCGGGAATCATCGACCCGACTAAAGTTACGAGATCCGCTCTTCAGAACGCGGCGTCTATCGCCTCTACCCTTCTTACGACGGAAAGCGTCGTAACGGATATTCCCGAACCCGTTCAGCCGATGCCCCAAGGCGGCGCAGGCGGTATGGGCGGAATGTATTAACACAACCCCTTGAAACAGGTCAACTAAAAAACGCGGGCGGCTTTTTCTTCTGAAAAGCCGCCCGCGTAAATTTTTAATTCGTTTTAAATTCTATAAATATACTTATCTTTTCTCGGTTTCGCTACCGGCGGTTCTCCGTCGAAATAACCGAGGGCGACATGACCGATTCCGACATAATCGCCGGTTATGCCGAGCGATTTTAAAAGATTTTTACCGAAATCGCTTTCAAGTTCCTCTTTCGCGCGGTGAATCCAGCACGAACCTACGCCCAAAGCCCAAGCCGCGTTAAGCATATTATCGATAACGCAACTGCCGTCGTAAACCGCCGTGGGGCAATTCTCCGCCGCGACAAGCAGAACGACGGGCGCGCCGTAAAACGGATCGAAATCTTCCATACCCATTATTTTCGCGTTTTCTTCAGCGATTTGCGCGCGTACCTTTTTATCCTGAATGACGATAATTATCGGTTTCTGCATATTCTTTGCCGTCGGCGCGTATGTTCCGACCTCGAGAATTTTATTAAGTACGTCATCGGGAATCGGTTTTACGTTATACTTTTTTATACTTCTTCTCGTAAGCAACGTTTCGATTGCGTCTTTCATATTTCTCACTCCTTATTCAAAACCGTTTTATTCGAGTTCAAACGCTCCGGTATAAAGTTGATAATAAGTTCCCTTTTCGGCGATGAGTTTTTCGTGGCTTCCGCGCTCGATTATTCTGCCGTGATCGAGAACCATTATAACGTCGGAATTCATAACCGTGGAAAGTCTGTGCGCGATAACGAACACCGTTCTGCCTTCCATAAGTTTATCCATTCCGCGCTGAACTATCGCTTCTGTTCTCGTATCGATAGACGACGTGGCCTCGTCGAGAATCATCACGGGCGGATCTGCGACGGCGGCTCTCGCAATGGAAATAAGTTGTCTCTGCCCTTGCGAAAGATTCGAGCCGTTACCCGAAAGTTCCGTGTTATAACCTTTCGGCAAGCGCGTTATGAAATCGTCCGCGCCGGCAAGTTTCGCGGCGGCAATACACTCCTCGTCGGTTGCGTCGAGTTTTCCGTAGCGGATATTATCCATAACCGTTCCCGTAAACAAGTTGGTATCCTGCAGAACGACTCCCAGAGAACGTCTTAAATCGCCTTTCTTGATTTTGTTAATATTGATTCCGTCGTAACGGATTTTTCCGTCGGCAATATCGTAAAATCTGTTGATCAGGTTTGTTATCGTCGTTTTACCCGCGCCTGTCGCGCCTACGAATGCGATTTTATGCCCCGGCTCGGCGTAAAGCGAAATGTTGTGAAGAACGATTTTATTTTCGTCGTAACCGAAATCCACGTCATCCATAACGATCGCGCCCTGTAGCGGCGTGTACGTAATGGTGGAATCCGCGCTGTGCGGGTGTTTCCACGCCCACATACCCGTTCTCTTATCGGTTTCGCGCAGTTCGCCGTTCTCGTCTTTTTCGACGTTTACGAGCGTTACGTAGCCGTTATCTTCTTCGGGTTTCTGATCGATGAGTTCGAACACTCTCGCCGCGCCTGCCATAGCCATTATTACCGAGTTGATCTGATTTGATATCTGCCCCATCTGGTTTGCAAACTGACGGGCCATTCCGAGGAACGCAACGACGACGGGAATGGTAAGAGTTTCGACGAAACTACCTGTTTTTATAAGCCCTTCGAATCCTATGTTAATGCCCTGTCCGTTTGACATAATGTAAATTCCGCAACCGATAAAAGCGATTACGACGTACATTATGTTACCGATATTGTGAATGATCGGCATAAGCATATTGGAAAAGCCGTTTGCCTTATCCGAAACGTCGAACAATTCCTCGTTGAGAACGTCGAAGCCTTTAAGCGTTTTTTCTTCGTGGCAGAAAACTTTAACGACTTTCTGCCCGTTCATCATCTCCTCGATATACCCCTCGACTTTACCGACGGAACGCTGTTGCGCCATAAAGTATTTCGCGCTTTTTCCGCCGATTTTCTTCGTCAGGAAAAGTATCGCGATTACGCCGACCACAACTATCGCCCAAAGAATAATACTGTAATAAAGCATTACGAACGTCAGCGTAACGAGCGTTATCGTCGTCATGCAAAGTTGCGGTAGCGATTGCGATACAAGTTGGCGAATGGCGTCTATATCGTTCGTGTAAATACTCATTATGTCGCCGTGAGCGTTGCGGTCGAAATATTTGATCGGCAATTTTTCCATCTTGTCGAACATTTCGTTGCGCATATCTCTCAAAAACCTTTGCGTGAGAACCGCGCCGAACTGACCGAGCAACAAACTCGCTATCCAGCCGAGCGCGTAAATCCCGAGCATTGTCGAAAGGATTACAAGCACGTTTCTCCATGCTTCGTCCGGCGAGCCGCCTTTAAGAACCATATCGAATTGTTTATACAAATTCTGAAGGAAAACACCTGCGATCGAACCCGATATCGCGCTGACCACAAGACAGATACCGACAGCGAAAAGCAAACCTTTATAATTCTTAAAAAGCAAGCCTATCACTCTCTTAAGCGAACCGAAATCGGCTTTTCCGCCCATATGCGCCGACGGTTTTTTTCCGTTCATTGCTGCCGTTTTAGCCATTCTGTCCGCCTCCTTCGCTTTCGCTGTTTTTATTCTGAGAATAGTAAACTTCTCTGTAAATTTCGTTTGTTTCAATCAGTTGTTCGTGCGATCCGACCGCGTTTATCTTTCCGTTTTCCATAACGACGATCTGATCGGCATCCATAACGGAAGCGATTCTCTGGGCGATGATTATCTTCGTTGTTTCGGGAATAAACTTTTTGAACGCGTCGCGAAGAAGCGCGTCCGTTTTCATATCGACCGCGCTCGTCGAATCGTCGAGAATAAGCACTTTCGGGCTGGAAATTATAGCGCGCGCGATGCAAAGACGTTGTTTTTGCCCTCCGGAGACGTTCGCGCCGCCCTGATCGATAACCGTATCGTATCCGTTAGGAAACTGCGTTATGAATTCATCCGCCTGAGCAAGTTTGCACGCGGCGATTATCTCCTCGTCGGTTGCGTCCTCTTTGCCCCAGCGGATATTTTCTTTAATAGTTCCGCTGAAAAGCATATTTTTCTGCAACACAACCGCCACGCTCTTACGAAGCACGTCCGTATCGTATTTTCTAACGTCTACGTCGCCGACTTTAACCGAACCTTCCGTAACGTCGTATAACCGCGAAATGAGGTTGACAAGCGTTGTTTTGGACGACCCCGTGCCGCCTATGACGCCTATGGTCTGCCCTGATTTTATATCGAGGTTGATATTTTCGAGCGCATATTTTTTTGCTTCGGTTGAATATTTGAAACTTACGTTTTCAAAAGCAATATCACCGTTCTTAACCTGCATTACGGGGTCGGACGGATTCGTGATCGTGCTTTTTTCGCTGAGAACTTCCACTATTCTGCGAGCGGATTCGAGCGACATTACGATCGTGACGAACATCATCGAGATCGTCATAAGCGACATAAGAATCTGCAACGAATAAGTCGTAAGACTCTGCAAACCGAACGCGTCGAGCGTGGTTCCCGTTGTGAAAAGAATTATTCTCGAGCCGAAAAACCCGAGCGCAAGCAATGCGCCTTGCAGACAAATCTGCATAAGCGGCGAGTTAAAAGCAAGTATTTTCTCCGCTTTGGTGAATTCTCTGCACAATTCATTTGAAACCCCGGCGAACTTCTTCGATTCGTAATCTTCTCTGACGTACGCTTTTACGACGCGCATTCCGCCGATATTTTCCTGAACCGACTCGTTCATCGCGTCGTATTTGGTGAATAGCTTTTTAAAAATCGGCAACGCCTTTTTTATGATGATCAAAAGACCGATTCCGAGGAACGGCACCGTCACGAAGAATATCGTGGGAAGATAAGGATGAATACTGAAACTCATAACTATCGAAAAGATCAGCATGAGCGGACTTCTTATCGCCATTCTTATGAGCATCATGAAAGACATCTGAATGTTGGTTATATCCGTTGTAAGACGAGTGACCAAAGACGACGGGCTGAATTTGTCTATGTTCGCAAACGAAAAACTCTGGATGTTCCCGAACATATCGCGACGAAGGTTCTTTGCGAAACCCGCAGACGCCTTCGCGCAGAATTTTCCGCCGAGCATCCCAGCGATAAGGGAAATAATCGCCGCGCCGATCATAAGACAACCGTTCAGAATCATTCCGTCAATATCCGGACTGCCTCCGCCGGTCGGCTGAACGCACTTACCGAAGCGGAAAATAAGAAGGGGTATCAGAACCTCCATCGCCGCCTCGACCACCATACACAGCATGGTGAATATCGTTACGGCTTTGTATTCCCGCAAACATTTCGCTAACTTCTTTAACATACTACCTCTATATTATTTTAATAATTGAATTTTAGTTCTATTTTTTAAAAATGTCAATAAAATATCGATATAAAAAAAGAAAAATCCGTGAACTTTTCAAAGATTTTTCTTCATATTCATCGTTATTTCGTCCGAACGGCGGTTATTCGGCGAAGTAAATCCTTTTCATTGCGAGAGCGTCCTCTGCCTGCGTTCCCGCCGACTCGCAAATAATTACGGGTTCGAGGTCGAGTTCTTTCAACGCCTCGGCAAGCGGTTCGAATTCGGGACCGTATTGATTGTCTTCAAACGTCAGATGCCTTATTTCACCCTTAACCGAATATTGTATTTTTGAAAAATGAACGTGAAAATGTTTCATTTTTTCCATTCCGAGTTCGCCGATAAGATATTCGAGCCGCGATTTGAAATCGTCCGCCGTTTTAAGGCTGCCCTGCTCTCTCGCGTTGACGTGACCGAAATCAATCGTAGGAATAAAACATTTATCCAACTTGCAAAACGACGCTATTTCCTCGATAGTTCCTATCTGCGCCGATTTTCCCATCGTTTCCGGGCAGAAAATCATATCGTCAAGAGAATTTTCATAAATTAGATCGCGCAGAATTTTTAGCCTGTCGAGAGTTTTGCTTACGGCTTCATCGCGCGTCGCCTTTCCTTGCGCGGCGGGATGAAATACGATTCTCCTGCCCTGCATCAGTTTCATCATTTTCGCGCTTGACAATATGTAATTATATGAATTGAAAGCTTTTTCCTCTTCGGGCGTTGCGAGGTTTATGAAGTACGGCGCGTGAACGCTGAGTTCAAGTCCTTCGTTTTTAAAAGCGTTGCCTATACTTATCGCTTTTTCCTCGCTTAAGTTTACGCCCCTGCCGAATGAATATTCATAACAGTCCAGCCCCATCCCGCGACACCATTTCGCCGCGTTCTCGGTGGACTTATCTTTTTGCTGAAGAAAACTTTCGCTGTTTCCGCTCGGTCCGAATTTAATCATATTTTTTATCCTTTTCAAGTTGTTCTTTCAATTTATCCGCGTCGTAAAACTTTTCAATATCCCTGATAAAATCAACGAAAAACACGGTTATTATTTTTCCGTATATATCACCGTCGAAGTTTTTTATAAACGACTCCGTAAGCACTTCGCCGAGATTAAAAGTCGGGCGCGCGCCGTAATTTGTTATCGCGTCGTAGACTTTTCCGTCGATCAGAACGCGCGTTTTGTAGACGCCGTTTTTAATGCGGAATTTGTTTGCCGGGACATTGACGTTTGCCGTGGGAAAACCTATGGTTCTGCCAACTTCCCGACCGTGAACGACCTGCCCCGTGAGCGAATACTCCTCGCCGAGGAGATTGTTCGCCTCTTTAATTTTCCCTTGTCTTAACAGGGATTTTATAAGCGTTGAAGAAATTTTTTCACCGTTCGCCTCTGTTTTCGGAACGACGAAACAAGGCGTATTCATTTTTTCGCATATGCGGGTAAGCGTTTGCGCGTTGCCGGCGGCGTTTTTTCCGAATTTGTAATCAAACCCGCAAACTACGGCGGATATATTAAGCGTCCGATGAAGTTCACGGATAAAATCTTCGCAAGAAGTGTTTTTAAAGTTTTCGTTAAAATCCGCAACTACGATTTCGTCAACGCTCAACCGCTCGGCTTTTGCAATTCTTTCATCGAACAACAGCAACGCCCCGTCCTTGGAAAAATTATCATTTTTAAAGGTAAATAAAGCAATTTTACAATCTTTTACGTCTTTCAGATTTATCGCTTTTTTTATTAATTCCCGATGCCCGATATGAATACAATCAAAATAACCGAGAAGTAAAATAATTTCTTCAAAGTCGCTTTCGCCGTAATTTACAATTTTCATTTCAGTCTCTGATATACGCTTTGGTTTTAATTTTTCCGCCTGTCACTTCGCCGATTCCGTAAAATCCGTCGGGCGCAAAAATCTTATATAAGCCGTCGGAATAAGGGAAGACGTCGTAAAGACCGTTAAACAGTCTTACGCTCTCTCTTTCGTTAAGACGAATCTCGGGAAAAAAAACAACGTGTTCGGGGGCGATAAGAAATTCCTCCTTATTATCTGCCAAAAGAAAATCTTCGGCTTTAACGCTGTTTTCAATTCCGAATACTCCCGACTTTGTCCTGACAAGATCTGTCATCGTTCCGACCGTGCCGCACAGAGCGGCAAGATCTCTGACAATCGATCTGATATAAGTTCCGCCTTTGCACGAAATCTCAAACCTGTATTCGCCGTCGGATACCTTATCGATTAGTTTTATCGAATTGATCGTAACTTTTTTAGGGGGAAGTTCAAACTCCTCGCCCTTGCGCGCGAGTTGATAACTTCTCTTCCCGTTGACGCATTTAGCCGAAAAGACGGGCGGAACCTGCATTATATCGCCGATAAGCGCGGCAGATTTTTCCGTCAACTCCGCTTCCGACGGAACGTAATCATTCGTACGGACGACTTTTCCCTCGAGATCGAGCGTGTCCGTTTCATAGCCGAACGCAAATGTCGCGACGTAAGTTTTGTCCTTGTCAAGCAAATAATCGAATAATCTGGTAGATTTTCCGAGCGCGACAGGTAAAACCCCGCTTGCAAGCGGGTCAAGCGTTCCCATATGACCTATCGTTACGCCTTTCAAAGATTTTTTCAGCGAATTGAGAACCTTTGCCGAACTGACGCCCTTGGGCTTATAAATATTTAAAAATCCGTTCATATTCATTCGTTGTCGAATCCATATTGCATAATCTCTGAATCAAAGGACGTCGGAGACGGCTTTGATTATTTTGTCTTTCACGTCCTCGTAAAACCCGCAGATCATGCAGCCGCTCGCAAGAATATGTCCGCCACCGCCGAAAACGGAAGCGACTTCGTTTACGTTTACCTTTCCTTTACTCCTGAAACTTACCTTATAACAGTTATTTTTCGACTCCATGATAGAAACGGCGACTTCCACGCCGCGAATCGAAAGCGGAAAATCGATAAAACCTTCCGTCAATTCCTGTTTCGCGCCCGTCTGCTCAAAATCATCCGCCAGAACGGATATAATCGCAAGTTTATCATCGAGGAAAAATCTCATTTTGGAAATAACCCTTGCAAAAAGCAATGCTCTCACCTTGGTCTGATCCTTGAACATCCGATACGTAATATCGTGAATCCTCGCGCCCGCCGCAACGAGTTTCGACGCGACAAAAAAAGTATTCTCGGTCACGTTGCTATGCATGAAGTTGCCCGTATCGGTGATTATTCCGAGAATGAGATAATCGGCTATTTCGCTCGTGATTTCCGCGCCAAGACATTGCATAAACTCATAGATAATTTCACAGCAAGCCGCATTATCCCTGACAAAATTATACTTCGCATAACGCGAATTTGAAACGTGGTGATCTATATTGAAAAGATTCGCGTTTTTCGCGTAAAGATTATAACTGTCGCCGAACATACTTTCCACCGAAATATCGACGGAAACGTGCGCGGCGTATTTTTTATTGATCTCGGCAGGCTTTTTTATCGTTTTAAAAGCGGGAAAAATATCGTATTTTTCCGGGATATCCGACGCGCATACGACGTCCGCTTCCATTCCGAGATTAATAAGCGCGGTTTTTAACGCCATCGCCGAACCGAGCGTATCGCCGTCCGGTCTTGCGTGCGAAAAAATGAGCGCACTGTCGAATTTCTTTAACTCCGTAGCAATTTCTTTTAGCGTCATTTCAGTCATCCTTAATCTCGCCGCTTTCGGTTACCGTTTCGTCGTCTGCAGACGTGACGTAAGTGAGCGTGCTGAGAATTTTATCGATTTTGTTGCCGTAGTCCGTCGAATTATCCGTGACGAAATGAAGTTCCGGCACGGTTCTTATGCGCATCGTTTTACTGAGTTCCGTTCTTACCGCTTTTGCCGACGCGCAAATCGCCTCGAACGTTGCCTGAGCCTTTACTTTATCGGTTGAAAAAACGGAAACAAATACTTTAGCGTGTTTTAAATCATTTGTCACGTCGACTTCCGAGATGCTGAACATCTCCGATATCGCGGGGTTTTTTATCTTATTTTTCAAGATCGAATATATTTCTTTCTGAAATTCGCTGTTCAATCTTTTTTCTCTTTTTTCTTTCATGTTACCTCCCTTCAAAAAATGCCGACATTTAACATGTCGGCAAATTCGATTGTTTTATACTACGGGTTTAACTTCTATGAGATAACTCTCGATAAAATCGCCGATTTGAATATCGTTGAAATTCTCGATAGAAATACCGCATTCAAAGCCCTGGGAAACTTCTTTCACGTCGTCTTTGAAACGTTTAAGTTGGTTTACGTTTCCTTCGCAGATCATAACGTCGTTTCTGTAAATACGAAGTTTTCCGTTTCTGATGATCTTGCCCTCGGTTACATAACAACCCGCAACCATTCCGACGCCGGTGATTTTGAACGTCTGACGAACTTCCGCTTTACCCATGTAAATTTCCTGAGTTTTCGGTGCGATAAGCCCTTTCATTGCATTCTTTACGTCGTCGATAGCCTCGTAAATAATTCTGTAGAGCCTGATATCGACCTTACTTCTTTCAGCCAAAGTTTTGGCGTTGGAATCGGGACGAACGTTGAATCCGATAATGATCGCGTTGGAAGAATCGGCGAGCATGACGTCCGTTTCGTTAATCGCGCCGACCGCGGCGTGAATAACGTTGACTTTAACCTCTTCGTTGGAAAGTTCGAGAAGGGATTGCTTAACCGCTTCAACAGAACCCTGAACGTCCGCTTTGATAAGGATATTCAACGCTTTGAGATTACCGTCGCTGATCTTGGAGAACAAATCGTCGAGAGTAATTTTCTGAGATTGTTTTATCATCTCTTCTCTTTCTTTGTTTCTTCTTTCCTGAGCGACGAGTTTGGAGAGTTTGTCCTGTTCTACGGCGTAAATAGAATCGCCTGCGTTCGGAACTTCCTCCAAGCCAAGAATTGAAACCGCCATGGACGGACCCGCTTCTTTGACGGTTCTGCCCTTGTCGTCGATCATTGCTCTTACCCTGCCGGTAATCGTACCCGCAACGAGATTATCTCCCGTGTGAAGCGTTCCGTTCTGAATAAGAACGGTCGCGACAGGTCCTTTACCCTTATCGAGTTTCGCTTCGATGATTGCGCCCTTAGCCATTCTGTTCGGGTTCGCTTTAAGTTCTTTAACGTCGGCAGTAAGCAAAATGGTTTCGAGAAGGTCGTCGACGCCCTCGCCCGTCTTTGCCGAAACGGGAACGAACGCCACGTCGCCGCCCCATTCTTCGATAAGAACGGATTGATCGGCAAGTTGTTGTTTTACTCTTTCTATATTAGCCTGAGGTTTATCGATTTTGTTCGCCGCAACGATTATCGAAACTCCTGCCGCCTGAGCGTGGTGAATCGCCTCGATTGTCTGCGGCATGATTCCGTCGTCAGCCGCGACGACAAGAACCGCTATATCCGTTATCTGCGCGCCGCGCGCTCTCATTGCGGTGAACGCGGCATGGCCGGGCGTGTCGAGGAAGGTTATTTTTTCACCGTTCAAACTGACGGTGTAAGCGCCGATATGCTGCGTGATTCCGCCCGCTTCGGACGCCGTAACGTTCGCGCTTCTGATACGATCGAGAAGAGACGTTTTACCATGGTCGACGTGCCCCATAACGGTAACGACGGGCGGTCTTTTAACGAGAGTTGCCGCGTCGTCTGCCGTGTCGAAGGTTTCGGAAAGAACTTCTTCGGCTGTTTTGTCCATTTTAAGTTCGAGTTCGATTCCGAGATCGGCGGCTATAACTCCTGCGGTATCGTAATCAACCGAGTCGTTTATAGTCTTCATGATACCTTCTTTAAAGAGTTTTTTTGTTATCTCTATCGCGGAAATACCGAGTTTTTCGGATAATTCCTTGATAGGAATAATCTCTTTATTGATAACGGCTTTTTCGATTTTGATGGTCTGTGTTTGTTCTTCGGATTTTTTATCCTTTTTATTACGCGCCTTCCTGTAACCGCTCTTGTTTTCGTCGAAATCGTCTATGCTGACCTGACCTTTTGCAAGCGATTTTTTATTGATGCCTTTTTTATCGTCGTAACTCTTTTCGGAGGACTTCTTTTTATTGCCGAAACTCTTGCCGGTATCCTTCGGAACGTAAGAAATTTCGACCGCTTTTTTCGCTCCGCCGAATCCGCCCGGTTTCTGCATGGGCGTTCTCTGCCCGAAAGGTCTGTCGGATGGCGTTCTCGGATTTGCGCCGGCAGGTCTTCTTCCGTCCTGCGGAACGTATTCGCGTTTAAGCGGACGTTCTCTCTTCGGCGGCTCGTAAACTCTCGGTCTTTCGCTTGCGAGTTTTACGAGATTCGGATCTTCGCCTCTCGCGATTGCTTCTTTTCTCTTCTGTTCGAGAATTTTCGCTCTCGCCTCGGCAAGCGCTCTCGCCTGAGCCTCTTCCAAAGCCTTTTTTCTCGCTTCTTTTATGGCTTTTTCGTCCATAACGGGTTTCGCGACGGGCTTCTCCTCGACTTTTTCATCCGCCTTTTCCGCAGATTTTGCTTCCGTCGGCTTCTTCGCGGCAGGTTCGGCAACGACGTCGGCTTTTTTCTCTGTCTGAGGTTTTTCTTCTGCAGCGGGAGCGACTTCTTTTACCTCTTCTTTTACGGTTGCCTTAACAGATTTTTTCGCAGGTTTCTTCTGCGCCGCTTCGGAAGTTTCTTTATTTTCCTTTTCGGAAACGTTAGTCTGCTCGTCTGCCGGGCGAACTTCCTTCACTGCGGTTTCGGGCGAAACTTCGACAGCGGGAGAAGTTTCCTTTTCCTTAGCCGTCGGTTCAATGACGGTCGGTTCTTCACGCTCTGTTTTCAAAGCCGCTTCGCGTTCTGCTCTTAAGGATTTTTCCTTGGCGGAAATCTTTTTGGTTATCGCGTTAACCGACGACTTAGCCTCTTTGACTTTTGCTTTCAAATCATCCAATTCGCCGTAGATAGCATTGATTTTCTTTAAGTTTTTTAATAAATCTTCTCTTTTTTCTTCCATATCAATCCTTATGACCTCCGTTTAAAACCTTGAAATCCTCTCCGAGATTCGCCATTATTGCTTTTGCCAGATTTTCATCCGTCACAGCGGCGACTTTGCAGTTTTCTTTGCCGGTAATCTCCTCGAGCGTTACCTTTTCGGACTCAATCAGCGGCGCGCTGTGTTTTCTCGAGAGTTTTTCCGCCTCTTTTCTTGCGTTTTTCTCGCCTGCGGAGCAAAGTATTATCAGATAAACGCCCTTGTTTAAAGTCGAGATAGCGTTTATACCCGTTCTCAATTTCCCTGCCTTTATCGCAAAACCGATATATGAGTAAGGCTTACTTAGTCTGTCCAAGAAGTTCCTCCTCTATCTTTTCGTAAATCGCCGCGGGGACGCCGGTTTTAAAAATCCTGTCAAGCAATTTCGCTTTGAAAAGTTTCTTAGCGCATTCGGGCGAGCGGCATATATACGCGCCGCGTCCGTCGGATTTACCCGTTTTGTCGACAAGAAACTCTCCGTCCTTCGTCCTGACGATTCTGAGCAGTTCATTTTTTTCAAACTCGTTTCTGCAAGCGATACAAGTTCTAATCGGAATATATTTCCCGGTCATAAATTCTCCAAAATACGGTTTAATATACGAACAATTCTTTATCGTTATCCTATGAATGCAATGTCTACTTATTCGTTATCGGAAAAATCCTCTTCCTGAACGCCCTCTTCGACAACTTCGGTTTCTTCTTCGAGTTTCGCCTTGCTCTCGCTCTTGACGTCGACTTTCCAGCCGGTGAGCCTTGCCGCAAGACGCGCGTTCTGTCCGTCTTTACCGATCGCGAGAGAAAGTTTATCGTCGGGAACGACAACTCTCGCTATCTTTTCGCCCTCGATCGCGCTGACTTTGAGAACCTTTGCCGGAGAAAGGGCTTTCGCTATGAATTCGAGCGGATCTTCGCTCCAGGGAATTATGTCGATTTTTTCGCCGCCGAGTTCCCTTACGACTTCGTTGACTCTCATCCCCTTATTGCCGACGCACGCCCCGACGGCGTCTACGTTAGGATCGTTGCTGAAAATAGCGATTTTAGTTCTCTGCCCCGCTTCTCTCGCAATGGATTTAACCGTGACGATGCCCTGAGCGATTTCCGGAACGACGTTCTCGAAAAGTTTACGGACAAGTCCGGGAGAAGTTCTCGAAACGAGAATCTGAGCGTTTTTGCCCATACTTCTCACTTTCTTGACGTAAACCATCAACTTATCGTTGACGTTGTATTTCTCGCCCGGCACCTGATCCTGCGGCAGCATAACCGCTTCGATCTCGCCCGCGCCGATTTCCACGTATATATTTTTGTCGTCGATTCTTCTGATCGTACAAGCCTTAATCTCGTTTTCCTTATCCTCGAATTCCGCGAGAGTGTTATCCCTTTCCGCTTCTCTGAGTTTCTGGAACACAACCTGCTTTGCGGTCTGAGCGGCAATTCTTCCGAATTCCTTGGGAACGAATTCGGTTTTTACTTCGTCGCCGACTTTATAGGACTTTTTGATCTCTCTTGCCTCTTCGAGCGAAATTTCCTTTTCGGGATCCGTAACTTCTTCGACTACGGTTTTAACCGCGAAAAATTTAACGGTCTTTTTTTCGGGATTCATATCGATCATAACGTCGCTCGACGTTCCGGTATGTTTTTTATAAGCCGAAACGAGCGCGTTTTTAAGCGTTTCGATTAAAAGATCCTGCTTGATTCCCTTTTCTCTTTCCAGTTCTTCGATCGAAAGAAAAAACTCCTTATTATTCATTGTTACTCTCCTTAACGAACATCAGTCGAATTTAATTGCTTCGTTGATTTTTTCTATCTTGGTGAGAGGAAGTTTATAATCTTTCTCTCCTTTTCCGTCGTTTAATACGACGTTATTCTCATCGTACCCCACAAGTTTGCTTTCGATATGCTTTTTACCCTGCAACGGCGTTGCGAGTTTTATCTCCACGTCCTTGCCGACACATCTCTCGAAGTCGCGCGCGGTTTTAAGCGGACGATCTATTCCCGGGCTTGAAACGTTAAGGGTGTACGGCTCGCCGTAAGAGGGGTCGAGTTCGTCCAGAACGACGTCGATTGCGTTATGAAACTTTTCGCACGTATCGAGATCCACTCCCCCTTCCGTATCGATGAAAAACGTCAGGGACGGATTTTTGCTGATCTTCGGAGCGATTTCGACGATTTCGATGTTCATTTCTTCCGCGATTTTGCCGACCGCGTTTTCAATTTCTTCCACACTTTTGAACTTCATATGCCCTCCATATAAAAATTTGAGAGCGGCAAGAACCGCTCTCAATATCGAATCAACCATATTAAGCATACTTATTTTAACACTTTTATATTTTTTTAGCAAGCGTTTTGAACGCCTTTTACATAAATTTCGGTAATTCCTTTTTTATTCCGACAAGTTCGAGAAACAATTTCGCCGTAGCGTGCGCGTCGGACAACGCTCTGTGATGCAGAAATTCGATCGAAAAATGATCGCAGACCGTGTTGAGTTTGTAATTTTTCAGACGCGGAACGACCTCTCTCGCGAACGGCAAAGTATCTATGCCCTCGTTTTTGAAAGTATATCCCTGCTCTTTAGCGTAAAACTTAATAAACTTATAATCGAAGTCGAGATTATGCCCGACAATTATACTCCCTGCGGCATATTTGAAAAAATCGGGAATTATCTTGTCGAACGTGGGCATATCTTTTACCATATCTTCGCTGATTCCCGTAAGTTTGGTGATTTCCTCGCTTATTCTCCGCTCCGGATTGATAAGAGTCTGAAATTTATCGACAATTTTTCCGTCGACGATTTTCACGGCGCCTATTTCGGTTATTTTATCCCCGCCGAGATAAGAAAGTCCCGTGGTTTCGATATCGACCACCACGAAGGTCTGCCCGATAAGACATTCCGGAACGCTTTTCGCCACGTCGAAAAGCCCTGCCTGAGCCATATCTTCGATCGGTTCCGGCGTAACGTAAGCGTAAAATTCCGGAACGGACTTGCTCGGTCTCTCTTCGGGTTTGAAATCCTGCGGAAAAACGCAGAACGAAACGT
Source organism: uncultured Eubacteriales bacterium (assembly GCA_900548285.1). GTDB lineage: Bacteria > Bacillota > Clostridia > Christensenellales > Borkfalkiaceae > UBA10281. Next base: position 65,404 of record URKE01000003.1, read on the forward strand.
CGGAAATTTTAAAACTCGGTGCGCCGTTGAACATACTCAGATCGCCGCGGCACAAAATCTGCGTTCCTATCTGCAATTTGTCGATCTTCTTTTCTTTTTCTTTTGTCATGAAGATCTTACCCTGAATTTTCCCGGTAGTGTCGTCGAGTTCGATTATGTAAAAAGTTTTTCCTTTCTGGGTTTCTTTTTGGTTAATCGAAGTTATCGTACCCGCAAAGCAACAAACGCCCTGCGCATACTGCGCGTCGGCGGCGTAAATCGCGACGCCTTCGATATCCTCGCCCCAAAGTTTAACCGGATCGTTAACTTTGAGCGTTCTGCATTTTATCGTTTCAAACTCCGACGTGTTTATCTTCTGTTCCAACATATCGGCGTTTGCTTCCGTTTTTCCGCTGTTAATCGCCTCGCCGTGAAAAAGACAGCAAAAATTCTCGTATAAATGAGCGGAAATTTTGTCGGTTACGTTATTAGAAAGAATATATCCGTAAATATCCTCGTCGACGGTTAAAACGTATTCGCATTTTCCGTCCGACGGGAGAAACGCCCTGACGTTTGACGGCTCTATGCAATTCGCAACCGACATAAATTCCGATTTAAGATATCTTACGATTTCGTTTGAAACAAGTTCCGGATCGGCAACGATTTTTGAAACGTTAACCCTGCACTCTTTGAAGGTTTCCGGAAGATAACCCCTCAGAATATCTTCGATTTTTATACAAGTATAATCGCTCACGGACTTGTCGCAGATAAAATCAAATTCCGCCGAGCCGCTTTTGCGGAGTGTTATTTTTTTTAATCTCAATCTGCCGAGGTTGTCGTCTATCTGTTTTATTTTCGGCAAAATATCTTTGTTAAAGTCAGACAAGTTTTTCGATTTCCTTTAAAAATTCTTCTTCGACGTTTTCAAACGGCACTTTTTTATAAACCTCGCCGTTTTTGAAAAAAGCGCAGTATCCGCTTCCGCCCGCGATCCCGAGATCGCAATCCGCCGCTTCGCCGGGCCCGTTCACCACGCACCCCATAACGGCTATTTTCAAGTGTTTTTTTATCCCCGAAGTAAGTTCTTCCGCTTTGCGCGCAAGCGAAATACTGTCGTATTCCGTCCTGCCGCAAGTCGGGCATGAAATTACCTCGACGTAATTTTCGTCAAGACCGACGCCCCGCAGAATCCTCTTGGCGGCAAAAATTTCTTCTCGCGGCTGAGCCGTAAGCGAAACCCTTATCGTGTCGCCTATTCCTTTGAGAAGCAAACTTCCGATGCCTATACTGCTCTTCACGATTCCGGAGTTATACGTTCCAGCTTCCGTCACGCCGACGTGAAGAGGATAATCGGTCTTTTTATTAAGATACTCGTAAGTTTTTACGGTCAGTGGAACGTTGCTCGCCTTTGCCGAAAGGACTATTTTATCTACGCCGTATCTTTCGAGCGCGGAAACGTTTTTAAGCGCGCTCTCCGCAAGCGACACCTCGCTCCTGCCGTACTTTGCCAGAAACTCTTTTTCAATACTGCCGGAGTTGGAACCTACCCTTACCGCAACGTCGGAATGAATCAACGCCCTGGCGACTTCCTCAACGTTTTTTTCGGAGCCGATATTGCCGGGATTGATCCTGATTTTATCCACTCCGGAGTCAATCGCTTTAAGCGCGTATTTATAATTAAAATGGATATCGGCGACAAGCGGAATCGAGATTCTTTTTTTGATTTCGCTCAACGCTTTCACGTCGTCGTCATCTTTAACGGACACTCTGATAATGTCGCAACCCAAAACTTCCAATTCGGCAATTTGCCTTACAACATCGTCGATTTTTGAAGTTTTTATGTTAGCCATAGACTGAATGGCAACCGGATTTTCGCCACCTATGACGACGTTACCTATCTTAACTTGCTTAGTCATTTTTCACTCTCGAATTCATTTCGTAAATTATTCTGAGCCCGTTCAGCGTGAGCGTGCGATCGAACTTATCGATGCATGAAGCGTGCTTATAAATTATATATCCCATACCTCCCGTGGCGATAACTTTCGCATCGGGACGATTCAGTTCCTCTTTGATTTTTTTGACGATATTATCAACCAATCCCGCAAAGCCGTAAACAACGCCCGCCTGCATACAGTTGACCGTATTTTTAGCGAGGATAGACGGCGGGGTTTCGAGTTCGATATTAGGCAGGCTTGCCGTGTTGTTGACAAGAGAATCGAGCGAACCTTTTATTCCGGGAGAAATAACGACGCCGATAAGTTCGCCTTTCTCGTTTATTATATCGAACGTGGTGGCAGTACCGAAATCTATGCAGATTATCGGCGCGCCCTTGCCGTAACGATGGATAGCGCTGACGGAATCGACAATTATATCCGCCCCCACTTCGCGCGGGTTATCCGCTTTGACGTTAAGCCCCGTTTTCACGCCCGGACCGACGATGAGCGGCGATAAACCGAGATAGTCCCTGCACATATGCTCCATCGTGTAATTAAGCGACGGAATGACCGACGACATAATAACTCCGTCGATTTTTTCGCGCGGAATATCCGCAGACTTCAGCAAATCTCGGACTATAACCCCGTATTCGTCGCTCGTGGCGTTTCTTTGCGAAGTAACCCTGAACGAAGCCTTCATTTCGTCGCCGTCGAAAATGGCGTATTTTATATTTGAATTTCCTATATCTATACAAAAAATCATTGTTTTTTTACTACCTTAATTATTCTGTAAACTGACGGAGCAAGCAAAAGATTTATCGCGAATTCCACAAGAAAATTAATTCCTGCGCAACCGATAATCAAAAAGTACATAACGGATGTGCCGCTCTGAACGAAGTTCGTGTTTAACGTGTCGCTCATAAAAAGCGCGCCGACAATGAAAAGCGACGTATTGACGACCGGGGCGATCGCAGCCGCCGAAAAAACAGCCGCCGTTTTATTTTTTTTCGATACCAAACTATATACAATGCCTGCAAGAGCCCCTGCCGCCGTAGCCTTCACGATGCAAGTCAATATCGTTAAAACGGGATGATCGGAAAAAAGTATAAACGTGAACTGATCAACCCCGACGATACCCATAATAAGCGTTATCGCGCCGAATAAAAAACCTAAAATCGCGCCGCCGTAAGCACCGGTCAGAATCGCGCCGAGCACAATCGGCACAAGCACGAACGACAATTGCACCGTTCCGATCCGGAAATAACTGCCGAAAATCTGCAGAATGACGACAAACGCGCCGAGTATACCTAAAACAGCAATGTTTTTAGACGTGAAAAAGCCTTTTTTTTCTTCCATTTTTTGCCTCCGATCGAGTTTCTTAAAAGAATACCCGTTAGAAAAATAAATAAAAATCTGTCAGACCTCATAGGTCTCCCTTTTGAGTATCCGCATTATAAATTATAATATATTTAAATTTTAAAAGCAAGTTTTTCGGGAAGGACGATGTAACATTTTTGAGTAAAAAAAAGTATACTGATAATGATAGCGGTAACGCTACGAATATCACAGGAGGAAATATTTCAATGTTGAATTGTTTGGGAATCGGCGACAACTGTTGCCTTTGGATGCTTATCATCATCCTCATTCTTTGCTTGTGCAAAAACGGATGTTTGAACGGCATTATAGATAAGATCTGCGGCTGCGGATGCTTACTCCCCGTTCTTTTGCTTCTTCTTTGCTGCTGCAAAGGCGGAAAAGGCGGACCTGAATTCGGCTTCGGCGGAGGCTGCTGCAAATAAATAATACATATTAAAAATAACGGCAAACTTTCTTTAACGATCGTTTGCCGTTATTTGATTTTTACTGTAAGGATACTACGGGTTCAGCAATTTCGGGTATTTCTTTTATTTTCAGAAGTTCGAGAATTATCTGAGGTTCGTCGTTTTCGTTTTCGGAAAGATAATGAATGCGTGCGCGTAAGTGAACCCACCCTTTGTTTTTTATCTTCAACGGGGTGTTGTATCCGCACAAATGCCCTATAAGCTGAATATCGTTTGCGCAACACGTCATCGCAAGCCTTCCCGCGACAAACGTGTTTTCGGGCAAATTTTTGGAAGTAACCGTCATGCAATCGAATTCGACGATTTTCCCTTCGTATCTTGAACGATTATCAAACGTATCTATATAGAAAATTCCGAAATCTTTGTCCGAAATAATCATTTCGTCGGAAATTTTATACGGAAGCTCTTCAACGAAGCTTACGGGTTTTCCGTCTTTATCGAGCGTGATGAAATACGCGTCCTTATTGATAAGTTTAAGGCTTCTCTTATACCCCGCCATTTCCGCCGATTCTTCGCATCTGTTCATGATAACGATGTCGGAAGAACCTACGATATCCTGAAATTTCTGCCGCATGTTGTTAAAATAAATTTTAAACGTCTGCGCGTCGATAATTGCAAAAGTCTGTTCTGTTACGATATAAGGCGGAAGAGATACTGTATTCCAATCCCACATGGCGTTTTCTTCGACAAAAAGCGCGTGCGGCTTGTTTACTTTGATAAGCTCGTTGATTTTTTCAACCGTAAAATCTTCGGGATTTTCAAATTGATAGTAAACCGCGTTGACTTTTGCGAGTTCAGAGGGGTCATATTCGACTTCGCCCTCTTCCGTCGAAAGAATCAACACTCTGCCGACGTCGCCGAAATCTCCGTTTTTAAGCGAATCTACGATAAAAGTCGTTTTTCCGCTTTCAAGTATTCCTTTAACGATTACAGCGGGAAACGTTCTTGCCATAGCAATTCTCCTTGACTGTTATTCGACCGAGAAAAGACGAGAAATCTTGTCTTCATCGATTTTCGATCCGATTACGCATATTTTACCCGTATAATCGGGAGCGCCCGTTCTTATCTCGTATTCTCCCGCAACAAGGTCGAAATAATACCATTTTTCGTTATCTTTAGCCCTGACAACGCCTTTGGATCTTAAAATTACGCCGAGACCTGAATTTTCGTCGCAAAGAGTTTTCAAAATTTCTTCGAGTTTTTCGTGAGTGAACGCCACGGGAGTTTCTATACCCCAGCTCGTAAACACTTCGTCGGCGTCGTGTCCGTGATGATGGTGGTGGTGATGCTCGTGTTCGTCATGATGATGGCAACAATGATCGTGTTCGTCTTCATCGTCGTCATCATCGTCGTGATGATGGTGA
>URKE01000004.1 GCA_900548285.1 uncultured Eubacteriales bacterium
ACAGGCAAAAAAGACGGCTTTAAGGCTTGATGGGGTTCGAATCCCTCTCGGCTAAGCCGACGGCAAGCCGCCTTTTAAATATCCTTGTTTTCGTATTTTTTGTAAAATTCTTTTCTGAATTCCTTGAAATATCCGCCGAGAATGGAGTTCCGCATGCCCTTCATAAGTTTGTGCAGATACGTAATATTATGCAGACTGATGAGCATTCCGCCCATCATCTCGTTTACGTTTACCATATGACGGAGATACGCCTTGGTGTAATTTTTACAACAATAGCAATCGCACTCCGGATCGAGCGGTGTAAAATCGTCCTTATACTTGCCGTTTCTGACGACTATTTTGCCATGAGAAGTCATAGCCGTGCCGTTCCTCGCAATACGCGTGGCAAGCACGCAATCGAACATATCGATACCCCTCATAACGCCCTCGACAAGACAATCCGGACTGCCTACGCCCATAAGATATCTCGGAACGTGCGTCGGATAATCCGGAAGCATGGAATCCATCACGTCGTACATCATATCTTTCGGCTCGCCGACCGAAAGCCCGCCTATCGCGATTCCGTATTTCACGTAAGGAATGGTTTCTTTTAGCGACGTCGCTCTCAGATCTTTGAAAACGTTGCCCTGAACGATCGGGAACAACGCCTGATTTTCGTTTTTATGGTGATTATAACATCTGTCCAGCCAGGAAAGCGTGCGTTTCATCGCCTTTAAACTCGACTTGTAGTCCGCGCCGTATTCGCTGCACTGATCGAACGCCATGATTATATCCGCGCCGAGATTGTTTTCGATATCGATCGCTTTTTCGGGCGTGATGAAATGCTTGCTGCCGTCCACGTTGGAACTGAACGTCACGCCGTCGTCTTTGATGTTGTTGAGTTTGGCAAGCGAAAAAACCTGAAACCCGCCGCTGTCGGTGAGAATAGGTCTGTCCCAGTTCATAAACTTATGAAGTCCGCCCGTGGCTTTTACGATTTCGTCGCCCGGACGCATATATAAATGATAGGTGTTGGCAAGGATAATCTGCGAGCCTGCCTCTTTTAAATCGCGCGGATAAACGCCTTTGACCGTCGCCTGAGTGCCGACCGGCATATATACCGGCGTTTCGATGTCGCCGTGCGGAGTGTGAAAAATGCCCGCTCTCGCGCCCGTTTCGCTATCCTGTTTTATCGTTTCAAAGTAAAATTTTTCCATAATGTTTCAAATAAATACCATTTAGTAAGGCAATTGCCTGTTTTTAGAAACAAGCAGGTCAAGGCGCGGCGAGGGCGCATACAAGCAGTATGTAACCGAGCCGCAACGCCGAGATGCGCCGTTTATAAGAACAGGCAAGCGTCGCCGAAAGAAAAGAATCTATACTTCTCCTTAACGGCAAGATTGTAAAGTTCGAGTATTTTCTCGCGCGAAGCGAAAGCCGAAACAAGCATCACGAGCGTGCTTTCCGGCAGGTGGAAATTGGTTATAAGCCCTTCGACGCACTTGAATTTGTAAGGCGGATAAATGAATATGCTCGTGTCGCCCGACTGCGCTTTTACGAATCCGTTTTCGTCCGCAACCGTTTCGAGAGTTCTCACGCTCGTCGTTCCCACGGCGATAACTCTTCTGCCCTCTCTTTTCGCCTTGTTGATTTTTTCCGCGTTCTCCTCGTCTATCACGTAATACTCGGTGTGCATTTTATGATGCTCGAGGTCGTCCGTTTTGACGGGGCGGAAAGTTCCCAGCCCCACGTTGAGTTGCACTTCGGCGAATTCCACGCCCTTGGCTTTGAGTTCGTCGATGAGCCGCAACGTGAAATGAAGCCCCGCGGTGGGCGCGGCAGCCGAGCCTTCCTGCTTGCAATAAACCGTCTGATAACGGTCCTTATCCTTAAGTTTCTCGTGAATATAAGGCGGGAGCGGCATTTCGCCCACGCGGGAAAGAATATCCTCGAAAACGCCGTCGAAAATAAATCTGACGATTCTTCCGCCGTCGTCCGTTCGGGAAATTATCTCTGCTTTGAGTTCCTCGTTAACGACGAGAATAACGCCCTCTCTGCACTTTTTGCCGGGCTTTACAAGACATTCCCAGTCGGTGAGATTCTGCCTTTTAAGGAGCAGAATTTCAACTTTGCCGCCGTGCTCGGTATACGCGAAAATCCTCGCAGGATAAACCTTCGTGGTATTTACGACCAGAAGGTCGCCGGGCTTTAAATAATCGCCCACGTCGCGGAAATGCCTGTGAAAAACCTCGCCGGTTGTTCTGTTATATACCAGAAGTCGCGAACTGTCTCTCGGTTCGAGAGGCGTCTGCGCGATCAGTTCTTCGGGTAAATCGTAATAAAAATCGCTTGTTTTTAACATTTTATCGTTTCTTTAATCTGTTACGCGACCGAAATCGTCGCTATGCTCGGCATAAGAATTATCATAATCATTTTTGTTTATATTATGATAACTCCGCCTTTATTTACTTATTTCGTAAACAATACCCCACTCAAAACTTCTGAATTCGTCAAGATCGGAAAACCTGAGCATTACTTGCCCTTTATAGGGAAACGCATTATCTTCGACCGAAGCGAAAAAAAGTTTAACGCCGAGATTTTCGCCGAGTAAATAACCTATAATTTCTTTGACCTTTTCAAATATTGAGTTTAACCCGCTATAGTTTTCCACGCGCGGGTTTTTAAATTCGTTCAAGGGTTTCAGAAACGGCGTCCACATACTATCGAAATAATAGTTTTCGCCTTCGGAATTCAATACTTTTCCGGCATAACGAAAAGTTATATTTTCCACGCCGTTTCGCCCGAAACACTCTTTTATCTTAAACAGTTGTTGTCTGGACAATCGATGTTCGACATTCAAAAATAATTCCGTACTCATTCTCTCAACATTTATGCGGATTGAACTAAAAATCTTATTGCCCGCCGATGTCGAACAGAGAAAGTTGCTCTCTCAGTTTTCTCGGTATTTCTCTGCCGAGATGCTCGTATGCCTTGGGCGTGAGTATTCTTCCCCTCGGACTGCGCTGAATGAAGCCGAGTTGGAGAAGATAAGGCTCGTACACGTCCTCTATCGTGTTGGAATCTTCGTTTATCGTGGCGGCGATCGTGTCCAGCCCGACGGGGCCGCCGCCGAATTTATCGATCATGGACGTAAGCATTCTTATGTCTATGTTATCAAGCCCGAGTTCGTCGATTTCCAGCCGTTCGAGCGCGTGGCGGGCGTCCTCGTAAGTTATTTCGTCGTGATTCATTACTATCGAGAAATCGCGCACGCGTTTTAAAAGTCTGTTGACTATTCTCGGCGTGCCGCGGCTTCTTCTCGCGATCTCCACCGAAGCCTCTTCGGACACCGGAGTGCCGAGCGTTTCCGCCGAGCGGCGGACTATCTCGGCAAGTTCGTCCACGGAATACATTTCCAGCCTTAAAATAACGCCGAATCTATCGCGCAAAGGGGAACTGAGCATACCCGCTTTGGTCGTCGCTCCGACAAGCGTGAAACGTTTGAGCGGAATCTGCACCGAACGCGCGGACGGACCTTTACCTATGATAAAATCAAGAGAAAAATCTTCCATCGCGGGATAAAGAATTTCCTCCACGTTGTGGTTTAACCTGTGAATTTCGTCGATAAATAAAACGTCGCCCTCGTTAAGGTTGGTTAAAATAGCCGCAAGGTCGCCCGATTTTTCGATAGACGGACCGGAAGTGACCTTTATCTGCACGCCCATTTCGGCGGCGATGATGTGCGCGAGCGTGGTTTTACCCAAACCCGGCGGACCGTAAAGCAAAACGTGGTCGAGCGGCTCGCCGCGAAGTTTTGCCGACTGCATGAAAACGGACAGATTCGTTTTAGCCTTTTCCTGCCCGATATATCCGTCCATAGACTTCGGGCGGAGTACGTTTTCGACTTCGTCGTATTCTGTTTTCGTGCTGACGATCAGACTTTCTTCTTCATCGTACATTTTTATTTACCCATACTTTTCAACGCGAACGAAATAACGTCCTGTATCGTTTCCGCGCCTTGTTCCTTAGCCGTTTTTACGGCGTTTCTGCTCTGAATTCCGGAAAAGCCCAGCCCCATGAGAGCGATAATCGCGTCCTCGTCCTCCGAGGTGAATACGGGCGCGGCGAACGATTCTTCCGCCGCGATAGCCGCGTTTTCCGCAGAAACGCTCTCGCGAAGTTCGAGAATTATCCTCTCCGCGGTCTTTTTCCCCAAACCCTTGATTCTGGACAAACCTTTAACGTCGTTCATGGCGATCGCCGTGGCGAGTTCGTTGACGCGCATTCCCGAAAGAATACCCATAGCCATTTTCGGACCTATCCCCGAAACGGAAATGAGTTTCAGAAACATTCTTTTTTCCTCTTTGTTGTCGAACCCGAAAAGGCTCAGTCCGTCCTCTTTTACCTGAAGGTAAGTGAAAACTCCGCCTTCTTTTTCGGCGGAAAGTTTCGCCAAAAGCGCGGCGGAACACAAAATTTCGTAGCCTATTCCGTTGTTTTCGAGGACTACTCCGCCCTCGAATTCGTCGATGACTTTTCCTTTTATAAACGCTATCATATTTTCCTTATTTTATCCCGAACGGAGAACGGAGCCTGTTCGTCTGCGCGTGAGTGAGCGCGACGGCGAGCGCGTCGGCGGCGTCGTCCGGACGGGGAATTTTTTCGAGCCTTAAAAACGTTTTGACCATCATCTGCATCTGATGCTTGTCCGCTCTGCCGTAACCCGTCAGCGCCTGTTTTATCTGAAGCGGAGTGTATTCGTATAATCTGCCGCAGTTTTTAACGCAGGTGAGCAGAATTACGCCTCTCGCCTGCGCCACGTTGATACCCGTGGTTATGTTGTTGTTGAAAAACAACTCTTCGAGCGCGATTTCGTCAGGCTTGAACTTTGCGGCGAGTTTCTGAACTCCCTCCTCTAAAATTGCGAGCCTTACGGGCAAAGTTTCTTCCTTGGGCGTCAACACCACGCCGTAATCGACGACCTTGCTCGTCCCTCTTTCGGTTTCGATAACGCCGAAACCCATCGTGGCAAGTCCCGGGTCAATTCCTAAAATTATCATAATCTATATTTTATATTAATATATCGAAATAGTCAAGTATTAAACGGCACGCGGCGCGGCGAAAATTTTTTTTCGCCGCGCCGCGCCCGCAATATCCGTTGATTTTTATTATTCGGTTATTATACCGTACATATACTGAGCGATTTCAAACTCCGCAGTGCATTGTTCGTAACCGCGCGTTGACTTTTTGTATCTCATATAAACGACCGTTACTTTTTCGCCTATGTTGTAACTTCCGTCCATAAGGAATGCTTCGAGTTTCGCGAGCGTGTCGTTTTCGTACTTGCTCACGTCGATAGACTTGTCGCCTATTTTTACGGAGAGAATAACGTCGCCTTCCACCATTCCGCCTTTATAGAACGTGCCGTAAATATCGACGCTTTCGATAACCACGTAAGTACTTGTAGACCACGCGCTGCTATAGAATTTTTCCGCCGTGAACGTAACGCCGAAATCGTAATTACCCTCTACGTAACCTTTTGCGAGAAGTTGAGTCATTATCGGCTTTACCGTTCCGCAGGGAATGGCAAACGAAAGCCCCTGCGCCGCGGACGACTTATAACCCGCGTTTACTATGCCGATGAGCGCGCCCGTTTCCGCGTCGAAAAGTCCGCCGCCGGAATTGCCGCCGTTAATCGCCGCGTCCGTCTGGATGAGCGTCATTTTTCTGTTTTCAACGGTAACGTCGCGGTTAAGCGCGCTGACGATACCTTTCGTAACCGTTCCGCCGAGATATCCGAGCGGATTGCCGATGGCAAGCACGTCCGCCCCGATAAGAAGTTTATCGCTGTCGCACATCATCTGCGCCGCGGTAAGCCCCTCGAAACTATTGTCCTCGGTTGCCGTTATCCAGAGAATCGCAATATCCGAAACGGGATCCGCGCCGATGAGTTCGGCTTTGTATTCTTTGCCGTAAATGGACTTCGCCGTCATTTGCGAAGCATTTTCGATAACGTGATGACAAGTTAAAATCAACGCCTTGTCGTCCGTTCCGTTATCGTCCGTGTCGTCGAACGAAACGATTACGCCGCTGCCGCTGCTCTTGGACTGCCCTACGATGCAATAAAGTTCAAGAACGGACGGTCTTACTTTCGCGATGACTTCCGTTGTGGAAGTCGGTTTGATTGCGTCCGCCTCAACGTAACTTATATTGAAATTAACGTCGCTCGGCAAACCTTTGTTGCCCGTGTCGACGGTCGTCGAATCCGACGTTTCCGGTCGCGACGACACGCTCCCGCCGGTGAAGAAATTACCCGAACAGGAAACGAACGCGAAAAGCGTTGCGATCACAACCATACAAACGATTAGTTTTTTTAAAGCGTTTATGTTCTTTTTCATTTTTCGTTAACTCCCGAAAATCCGCTCCCCGGAAAACAATCCCGGAAGGGCATGACGGAACCGTCGTTCCGCTTTGCGATTTATATTTTAATACGTTTTTATTATCCCGTTATGTTCGCGAAATAATAAAAAAGTGAAAGTTTTTTAAAAAAGAAACCGCCGGAAAACCCCGGCGGCTCCGCGCTCTGCCCATGGGCAGAGCGTTTCGTTTTTTATTCCGAAAACATCCGCCGCGTATTCTTTTGTCTTAAATAATCAGGCAAAGCGTATATAAAGCAACAAAACTTTTCTTAGCGAAACGCGACCCGATGACTTCCGTCAAATATCGTATTTCCGGTTTTGTTGACTATATTACTATGCCCCGAGTTGCGGATTTTATACAACGTTTCGTACAACGTTCACGCGGCGGCGGAAAATTTTTTCCGCCGCCGCGCACATATATCATTATTATAAGAATATATAAGAAGAAAATTATTTTGATAAAATCAGTTTGTCGCTCGCCATCTCCTCGCCGGTTATCGTTTCAAACTTTTCGAGAAGGTCGCCTATGGTGAGTTTTTTCTTTTCTTCGCCTTCCACGTCGAAAATGATTTTACCCGCGTTCATCATGACGAGCCTGTTGCCGTGAGTTATCGCGTCGTTCATGTTGTGGGTTATCATTATCGCGGTGAGTTTATCCCTTTTGATAATCTCGTCCGTGAGCGTAAGCACCTTTTTCGCCGTTTTCGGATCGAGCGCGGCGGTATGCTCGTCCAGAAGAAGCAACCTCGGATTCGACAAGGACGCCATAAGAAGAGTTAACGCCTGCCTCTGTCCGCCGGAAAGCGTGCCGACTTTCTGCCCCGTTCTGGTTTCAAGCCCGAGTTCGAGTCCTTTCAGAAGTTCTCTGTATTCTTCCGCTTCGCTCTTTTTCATTCCCCACTTCAAGCCGCGTCTTTGCCCTCTTCTCGCGGCGAGAGCGAGATTTTCTTCTATGTTCATATTCGCAGCCGTGCCGAGAAGCGGATCCTGAAACACTCTGCTGACGTAAGCGGAGCGTTTGTATTCCCTGAGGCGGGTTATATCCTGCCCGTCGAGAACAATCGCGCCCTCGTCCGCAGGAAAAACGCCCGAAATCACGTTAAGCATCGTCGATTTGCCGGCGCCGTTGCCGCCGATTACGGTAACGAAATCGCCGTCCTTAAGCGTTAAATCGACGCCCTGCAAAGCCTTTTTTTCGTTTACCGTGCCTTTATTGAAAGTAAGATGAATATTTTTAAGTTCGAGCATTTTTCTTTCTCCCGGCAATTTTTGCTTTTATCGTCGGAACGCAGAGCGTTATCACGATTATTATCGAAGCGATGAGTTTGAGGTCGTTCGTATTCATTCCCAGCCCCACCGCGATGGTGAAAATAAGCCTGTAAATCACGCTCCCCAGCACCACTCCGAGAAGTTTAACCCAGAAAGAAAATCTGTTGCCGACGATAAGTTCGCCGATAACCACCGAAGCAAGCCCGATGACGATTGTTCCCGTAGCCATGTTCACGTCGGCGGAAAAATTGTATTGCGCTATGAGCGCGCCCGAAAGCGCGGCCAGGCCGTTACTCATCATAAGCGCGATATATTTCGTCATATCGGTGTTGATACCCTGCGCCTTTGCCATTTTTTCGTTGCATCCCGTCGCTCTGACAGCCGAGCCGATCTCCGTTCCGAAAAACCAGTACATAATCGCGATAACCGCCGCTATCGCGATGACGCACGAAATAATCGTGAGAACGTTTTTATCGTCGATAACGCTGAGCGAAAACAGTTTTGCGAACATTCCGTTATACGTCGAAGCAGACGATGGGACGGAAACGTTCGGTTTTTCGCGCAGAATGTGCATGTTTATCGAATAGAGCGCCGACATCGTGAGAATCCCGGATAAAATCGGCGGTATTTTTAATTTTGTGTTGAGCGTTGCGGTAAGCGCGCCCGCCAAAGCCCCCGCAAGAAACGCGAAGAGCATGGCAAGAAGCGCAGGCAAGCCCGCTTCGATCGAAATTATGGCGACGGCGCCGCCCGTTGCGAGAGATCCGTCGACCGAAAGGTCGGCGAAATCGAGTATTTTATACGACACGTAAACGCCTAATGCAAGCACCGCCCACATAAGCCCCTGCGCCAGTCCTCCCGGCAACGCGCGCACGATATCCATTATATTCATTAACTTTTCCCCGGTAAATTATTTAGTGTATTCCGCTTTGAGAGCCGCTATGTCGGCGTCCGTGATTCTGAGCGCGGAATTTTTGGCAAGAAGCGCTTTCGCGTTGTTTTCGTTTATAACGAACGTTACCGACTGTTTGTAGTATTCAAAAGGAAGATCGGCGGGTTTCTTTTCTCCGGTAAGGATTTTTATAGCCATTTCCGCAGTCTGAACGCCGAGTTTTTTGTAATCGATGCTGAGCGTGGCAAGCGCTTCGTTATCCTCGCACATTCCTTCTTCGCCGGCAACGACCGGGATACCCTTAGGCGTGAGAATATTGCAGGCGAGCGTCATATTAGCCGCAAGAAGGTTATCGGTCGGTATATAAACGACGTCTATATCCGAGCCGATCGTTTCGACGACCGTCTGAATGTCGCTGGTAGCAGTAACTGTGAAATCCCTGGTTTCCAAGCCGATTTTTTCACATTGCGCCTTTGCGAGTTCGATTTGTTTCTGAGAATTTTCTTCGCCGCCGCAGTATAAGAATCCTACTTTTTTGCAATCGGGAACGATTTTTTTAACGAGCGCGATCTGCTGATCGATCGGAGCCATATCGCTCGTTCCGGTTACGTTAACGCCCGAAATATTTCCCACCACGGGGTCGGTGACGGCGGTGAAAAGCGTGGGGATTTTAGTGGTCGCGGTTGCGAGCGCTCTGGCAGAGGAAGTGGCTATACCGAGAAGTAAATCGCAGTTTTTCGCGACGAGGTTGGCGGCGATGGTCTTTTCGTTGTTCTGATCTCCCTGCGCGTTCTGCAGATCGAACTCGATCGTTTTGCCGTTTTCTTCAGCCCATCTGTTGAGAGTTTCGGTGAAACCGTCTCTCGCGGCGTCCAGAGCCGTATGCTTTGCGGCCTGCAACACCCCGATTCTGTAATCGGCTTTGGCGGTGTTTCCGCAACCGGTCATGCAAGCCATTCCCACAGCCAGCGTCGCGGCGAGCGCAACGCTTAAAAGTCTTTTTAACGTTTTCATAATAACACTCCTTTGAAAAGCGATTTTTAACGCACAGGAACAATAAGCCGTAACGAATAATGCGCCGTCAGGCTACGTTTTTCTATTGTTCTGCGCGATTCGCGTCGCAAAAAAAAATCGCAGCCCGTTGGCTACGATTCACGACAAGTCATTTCTGACCGCAAAGCAAAAATATCGTAGCCGATTAACAACTAAGACCGCGATAAAAATAAAAGTAAAAGCTTGCTTTTGCGATGAATAACATTTTTATTCTTCCCTGCGGCGACGCCGCTCTCCTCAATTCGATGATACAATCATACACCCCGAAATTTTGTTTGTCAAGAATTTTAAGGCGCATAATGAAATTTCGTTATATCGATTTTTTATCGCGAGTTATAAGAAAGATTTATATTTCTTAGCCGAGAGAGATTGTGTTCGAACTCGGTCTTGCCGACAAACAAAACGCAATCGCCTGTGGCTATCCGCAGGCGATTGTGTTTGAAACGTTGTATAATTATATTTTTGTTTATTAAAATTCATTTTCCGCAAATCGGCAACGGGTTGCCGCGCGCTCTGTTTTCTGCGGCAACGCTTTTACCAAATTTATATAATTAACTATTTTTTGCTTTTTTCCGGACAAAGTACGCTCCGCCGAGGACAACCGCCGCTATGCAGAACGCGAAAATTATTATAAACACAGCGTTCCAACTAAGGTCGTCGGCAATTTTGCCGAGTCCGTAAGAACTTATCGTGCTGCCAAGATAACAACACCCGTTGAGCGCGCCTGCGAGCGTTCCCGAGAAGAAAAAGTTTCGCATATACATAGGCGCCATAGTCGTCACCACACTGTTCACCGCCGTCATAAGTAAGGCTATAAGCGCGAAAACGCAAAGCGGCAAGACAAATCCGCCGAGGTAGCCCCATATGATTATCGGCATCAGTAAAGCCGAAACGGCGAAAAATATCACCGACGTGAAAACGAAATTTTTAGTTTTGTCGTTAACCCTCGTCGCGACAAACGCCCCGAAAACCGACAAGAACGGCAGCGCGAGAGAAAGGGCTATCGATCCGCTTTCGCTCAGTTCGTATTTTTCCTTTAAAACCGACGGCATCCAGGTGGAAAGCCCGTCCTTGACGAGGTTGTTTATAACCGCAAAAACTCCGAGAAACACAAGCGTTATCATCGCGTTTCGCTTTTCCGCGGAATAATTTTCGTCGGTATGTAAAACTTCGGCGGTCGCGGTTTCTCCGTTTTTATCGGCAATCTCGCCGCTTTTGCCGTAAGTTTTGCCGCTCGTGAGTTTTCCGTAAGAGAAAAACCACAAGGCGCCTATCGCAAAAAGCGCAATCGAACCCGTGAGAAAGGATAAATTGAAGAAATTGACCTTTGTGAAAAGCGCGCCGAGCAAATACGCCAAAAACGTTCCCGCAGGCGTGCTTACGCTCATAATAACCACCGCTTTTTTAAGGTTTTCGTCGCTTAAACACCTGCTCAGAACGGTGGAAAGCACCGCCCACAAAAAGGACAGCGAAAAGCCGTTTAACAGCCACAAATATTTAAGAGTGAAAAAAGACGGCAGAAAAAACACGGCAAGGTTTATCGCCGCGGACACCAGAAGCGAGAACGTTATTATAAATCTCGCGTTATACTTTCTGCATAGTATTCCGTTTATTATCTGTCCCGCGCCGTAGGCAAAAAAGAACATAGTGGAAACAAGCCCCGCGTCCGCGTGGCTTACTTTATAATATTCCATTATTCCGTTTAAGTTACAACTGTAACAATATTTGCCCAAATAACTTGCGGTATACACGAGCCAGCACGCTATGATAAGCAATATTTGCCTCGTATTATCCCGTTTGAGCAAACTTTTTTCTTCCATTTTTCTCCTCCGAAAAAATTATCTTCTTCCGAAAAACGCCTTTCTGTAATCTTCCGTGACGCTCTCTGTCGCGGACATAATTTCCGCGCTTTCTTTCTCGATCGCCTCGGCGATTTTCGCCGCCGTGCCTTTTCTTATTTCTTTAACCTCCGGATAGAAATTATCCGTCAGAAATCTCGCGTAACGGACAAGCCTGAAGTCGCCGTAAATTCTGTACTCGTTCCCTATCCTTTCCACGGCGACCGTTTTAAGATTTTTCACCGCTTCCTTTACGTCCCGCACGCTTTTGCAAAACGCGTAAGTATAAAACTTGCCGAAAAGTTCGGAAACGACGTTGTGACAATCGGAAGCCCCGACTATCGGGATTTTTAAGTCTTTCGCGCGCATATCGTTATACATTGCGACCTGCAAATTAACGCCGTTGCCCGTTTTATCGTCGTCGTCAACGACCTCGAACGCGTCGAAAATTCCGTTTTTAAGCAGAAATTCAAGCATCGGAGTTTGCATATTGTATTCGCCGTAAGCGTCCCAATAAGGATGACAAAGTACGCTCACACCGCCGTTTTTGCGGATGTTTTCCGAAACCCAATGGCGGAAAGCAAACTCTTTTTCGTCGATTTCGTCGGGAAGTCTGAACTGCTTTTTGAGTTCCGCTGCGGTTTCGGTAACTTTTTTGAAAACTCCGTCCGGGTCGGCGTTTATTATCTCGTTCACGCTCGAACCCGCTCCGAAATTTATTATATGAAAATAACCCATTCCGCGGTTATGCACTTCTTCGCCCGGATAAACCTTGAAATAAGCGGCGATTTTATCCATCGTTTCCGCCATTTTCGCCGAACCCGCATACTTGTGGTGGTCGGTTATAGCCATATAATCGAAACCCTCTTCATAGTATGCCGAAACGGTTTCGGCGGGCGTGAAAAGCCCGTCGGATTCGGTGGTGTGCAAATGCGTGTCGCCCTTGAACGGCTGAAGTTCGTAAAGATCTTTTTTAAGTGAAAAAATCTCGAAAACGACTTTCCTCGTTCCCGTGTCAATATAAACTCTGTGCCGCTGTTCGCCGCAAGGCGTGAAGTAAAACGTGACTTTTCCGCCCTTAACTTCCACGCTTTCGCCCGCGTATCTTTTATCTTCGTCGATAAAATATTTATCCGAATGGGGCAAATTGTATTTTTCCATAGACTGAACGGCGACGTTGACAAACCGACCGTTTTTTAATTCGTCGCCGCTAAGAATGAACTTTGTCTTTTTATCCGCAAGAGTTACCCTCGGAAACAATTTCAGCATTTCTATTTCCTCTTTATATTTCTCTTTTAAAATAGCCGTCGAAATTCACGGGGTTTTTACCCGTCGCTTTTATCTCTCCCGATAAAACTTTCGCAAGCGCTTTCTGCGATTCCGCCGTATCCGAATACACGTTGATATATTCTTCGAGATAAGGGAAATCAAACAACTTATACGGATCGCCTAAGGACGCGAAAATCATTCTCGGGTGACGGATAATGTACGCGCGCCAGAAAGTCATTACGTTATGCCAGACAAGAATAAAATGAACCTTGCCAAAACGCCGCAATTTCCGCGCTTTTTGTCAAATTCTCGCTTGAAGTACGGCAAGTACATCTGCGTTCGCCTTTGCCAAAAATCATCGGAAATATCGGCGTTTTGGTCGCTTGCGAGTCTGGCGGCGAGTTTTTAGGCTAAGACAAGGCACGCGAACGGGTTAATACTTGACGTATAAGCCGCGAGCGTAACGACGTATTAGTCAAAATATCGCCGTCAGACCACGGTTCGTTTTATTCTTGGCTGGCATACCAGCCGATACGCATCGTTCCGCCGTGATAGTTTTTGGAACTCATATTGCAAAGCGCGACGACCATATCGTAATTACCCATAATCTCCTGTATCTTTTTATGCTTCGGATTTATGAGATAATCGACATATACGCCGACTTTCGCGAGTTGTTCTCTGAACGGCTCGTAAGACTTTTCGTTCACTTCCGCATGCCAATAAGGCTCGGCGACTATTACGCCCAGAACCTTATCGCCCTTTTTCAAGCCTTTCGGTATGATGTTTTTATAATCTCTTACGACGGTTATGCTTTTGTCCGCTATCTGTTGGGATATTTTTGCAAGTTCTCCGTCCGAAACGACGGGAAGCGTAAGTTTTTCATCGAACAACTTTGCCTTTCTCTTCAACTCAATAACACGCGAAAATGCGTCTATAAGTCGATTATTCGATATTTCTCCGCTTTTTACGGCATCTATGATATTGTTGACGTCGGTGGGTTCGGGAAATAAAACCATATCCCCGCCCGCTTTTAAAAATTCGACGGCAAGTCTTTCGGGAATGGTCGAAGCGCACGCGCCTATCATACTCATAGCGTCCGACACGATGCAGCCTTTAAAACCGAATTCGCCTTTTAAAATATCCGTCATAAGCGTTTTGCTGAGTATGCACGGACAGTTGTTTTCTTCTTTCGGTTGAAGCGATGGCACCGTGTAATGCCCGACCATAATCGACTCCGCGCCCCTTTCTATCATCGCGCGGTAAACTTTTCCGTACGTATCGAACCACTCCTCTTTCGACAAGGGATTTACCGTGGTGCAAAAATGACTGTTTCTTTCGTCTGTTCCGGCTCCCGGGAAATGCTTGGTACCGGTCGTCATAAACCCTTCGGAACGTATGCCGTCCGCATAAGCCCCCGCAATTCTTATTACGGCGTCGGAATCGTCGGAAACCGCTCTTATATTGGTTTCGGGCGAGCGAAAATTAAGATTTAAGTCGACAACGGGAGCAAACGTCCAGTGTATGCCGTTTTTTCGACATATTCTCGCGGTTATCCTGCCTGCTTCCCTTATGAGTTCTTCATCGTTACACGCGCCCCACGCCATGGGATACGGTAAAAATCCGCCGCCTTTGACGCCGTTTTCGGGACCGTTTTCCACGTCCACGGAAACAATCACGGGGACTTTGGTATACTTGTTAACCATATCGGTGTAAAGTTTTATCTTCTCCGCAGACATGTTCGACACGAAAATCCCGCCCGGTTTTATGCGTTTAATAATCTCTTCAACTTCTTCGGGGTCATCCTTTTCGTATATATCATAGCACAAAAGTTGCCCGCAGATATCTTTTAAAGTCAACTTATTTAAAAGTTTTTCCAAAAATTCATTCATCTGATTCTAATCACCGTCAGTAAATTTATTAAAAAGTCAATCCGCAATCAAAACCCCGTACAAAAGATACGGGGAAAATCTTGTTTCTGTTCTCTGTATTGTACGTTCTCACTATTCGGTCAGCCTATGTTCCACGTTCCTACGGTGGTAACTCCGTCCGATTCGAGGTCGTTTATCGTGTCGTAACGATATATTCCGCCGTCGGCAATATCTATGCCGCCGTAATAAACGGTGATACATTTTTCTCCGACAAAATCGGTTACATAGTTAACGCAAATCCATTTAAACCAATCTTTATGATTCGTCGAGTCGGTTGCCGTAATACGCGTATAAGGAACTGAGCCTTCCGCTCCCGAATGATTGACAAAGCCGAACAAATCAACGTCGTTTTTTGCAAAATTAACATACCACGAATAACCGCCGTAATCTTCCCAGCCGTCGTAATCTTTTACCGCAGAAAACGGACCGCTGCCCTCCCAGGCGTAACCGTTGCCGATTGGCATAACTTTGCCGCTTACAACCCGGACGTTTTCCATTTCTGCCAAATCGACTCTGTCGTTTACCATAATATTATTCCAGGTATAGTCGACGTTAAAGAGCGCGGCAACGTTGTTTCTTCCGTCGAAATCCGGAACGGCTGAAGTGTTTCCGAGATCAACAAACACGTCTTTCAGTTTCATACCCATTCTTCTGATCGTGGAGATTGCAAACGTGTTATCCGAAAAATTCGTCGTTTCGATATAAAGGTTTTCGAGTTGACTGTCCGCGCGGAACAATCTGCTTTCGTAAACGTCGCCGTTACCCGCCAAGCCGCAGGCTTTGCCCGATGATTTATCGAAAGTTATAACAAACCTGGTGTTTTTTACTACCGCGCCGAGACCTAAGCCTCCGAAAATACCGTGTTTACCCGTTTTTGCATATAACGCGTATCCTCTGCCGTCGAAAGTTCCCGCAAAATTTACCGTTGCCGACGCCTGCGTCTGTCTGACGAACGATATGGGCGACGACGCGCTGCCGACGTCGGAATTAAAAACGTAGTATTTATCGTTTTTGCCGCCAAGCATCAACTCGGAAACGATATTATCAGCCGTCAAAGCCGTGTCGTAACCGAAAATGTTTTTGAATAAAAATCCGCCCTTAGTCGTTTGCACCTCGATAGGTTCGGTGTTTTTACCTGCAAATTTCAATTCCCCGGTGATTTTGTCGGGTTCGAATTCTATTTCTTCTCCGCCTTGTTTAACCGAAAGTATTTGCGCGTTTTCGCCGAATACGTCCGTTACGGAAAATTTATCGCCTTCCCAGACAAATTCGCCATCGTATTCAACCGTAGGACACGAAACCGTTACGGGAATCTTTTTCGTGTAAACGTTGCCGTCCGAATCGATATACTTTGCGTTGATATAGGACGAACTGACGAATTTTTTCCTTGCGGTGATTTTGCCGCTCGCTTCATCGAACACAAACAACCTTTCTTTCGGTTTACATTCGAGCGTACCGGATTTCAACTCTCCGTCCTCGTAAACTTTAAGTTTTATAGTCGCCGAATCGGCGTAGCGGACGCCCTGCCATTCGTTGACGACATAGAGGTCCACCGAATCGATTCTGCGTTCTTCGCCGTTTACTTCCGTAACCGCATATATTTCCACGTCTTTGATTACGTTCAGTGTAAAACTCACGCGCATCAGCGACGTGTCGAAATTTTTCCATTCGCCTTTTACGATAACGTTAGTAGAACCCGTCTTTTTCGGCACTAATTCTCCGCCTTCGTAAGCGGCGATTTCTTCGTTTGCTATTTCGACCGACAAACCCTCGCAAGGATAGTTTTTTCCGTTGAATTTTACCGCGCCTTCGAGAACGTAGGAATTTGTTTTTGTCAGATTCAATTCTTCGCCGATATGTCTGAGGCTGAACGTCGGCTGTAAATTGCCGAACCCTGCCGTAACTTTACAAACGGCGTTTTTACTGCCTGCCGTAGCCATAATATCGGCATCGCCCGCGCCGACAGCGCTTATAACTCCGCCGTCGACAGTCGCTACGCTTACATCGGAACTTTTCCAGATAACGGTAACGTTTTTCTCGTCGTAATTCGAGGCAACAAGAACCGCCGTATCTCCGACCGTCATAGAACAAGACGATTTATCGAGAGAGAACACGATTTCGTTCGTGTTCGAAGAAGAGGAATCAGGCGAAATCGATTCGTCATCGTTCTTTTTTGAGCAACCGACCGTAAGCGCAAGAATCGCCAACGAAAAAACAATAGTCAATATCGTAAATATTTTACGTCTTTTCATATCGTTCCTCCTTAAAGCGTCGAAAGAAACGAATCTATACGATCCGTACTTGCTTCGCCGTATCTCGTTATTCCGAGCGAGCCGCAAAGACTTTTGAATTTACTCTTCATTTCATCCAATCTTACATCTTCATATGAATTTTTATAAAGAGTAAGGGCAACCTTTGCAGGGAACAACCATTCTATATCGATATGAGTTTTCAATTTATTATAAATAGCGGTATCCGCTTTATATTTCGATATGTCTGCATATGCGTCGTCAAGTTTTGCGAACAACCCGCTTACCGTGCCGAAATCGAAACTCGAACCGGACGACGTAGGCCTTTCGCTTATCGCACTCTCCGACCAACCGTGTTTACCATATTCTCTTGCAAACCAAAGTCTACATTCAAGGAAATACTTTTTCATCGATTCCGCCGCGTCGAGATACATTGCGGCGAAATAGTCGTCGATAAGATCGTTCATCGTAAGCGACGAATCCCACGCCATTTTACTCGTCAGATAATTTGCGAGAGTAAAGAAACCCGAATCCGCGCCGCGCTGTTCGCTGTGGAATTGCGCGTAAGTGAACTGATACCCGTTCTTGTAGAGAATTTTATAGAAATCCTCGTAGAAAGAATACATATCGAAGAAACAGAAGTAATCGTTAAAGAAACAACCGTATGTCCACGCCCAACCGTCTGACGTAAATTTTGCCCAATCGGAAACGAGCGCAAGAGGCGCCGCGTTTGCGGGGTAATCGGTTGTATGAGCGTAATCGAGCGAACTGAACGCCGTAAACGCTTTGACTTTAACGCCGTCGGGAGATTTCAGATCGCCGCTCGCATTCACCGTGCCGTCCGGACCGACGGAAAACGGAGGATTAAGCGTAGACTGATACGCGAAGAACGTGAAAGTGAAATCATCGCGTTTATAAGCCGCGTTTTCGGGCTTGTTCATCCATTCCATAACTTTTTTGCCTACGCGATTGACGAACATAAGCACCGCCGCCGAATCTGCGTTGTTATGGGCTCTTTTTACCGCAAGACACGAATCGCAGCCGCAGGTAGGAATATTATCCTCTATACCGAGATGCGCCGTATTCATATACGGATAATTTTCCTTTGTATACCAGACAAGAATAAGTATATTATTGTAGACGGTACGCTCAAACCATCTGCAAGCGTAGCATAAAGTAAAAGACGAGATAGTTTTCTCGCCTTTTATCTTATGATTATTCTATTTTAACACTTAAACCAAAATAATCTCTTGTAAAAAACAAAACGAACTTTGAATTTTCATCAAGGTTCGTTTTATTCTTGTCTGGTGCACCTTCGGGAGACTTTGCCGTTTCCCGCAAGCGGGAGACCTACGGCAAATATTTACTTCGCAAATAGACGAACGACGGCGCATTAAGACATTTTATATACTTCAAGTTTTGGTTGCGCCGCGTACTCGTCCCGCTTAAGGCGTACCAAAGAAAAAGACAGGTCCATGACCCGTCTTTTTCTTTGGTGCACCTTCGGGGACTCGAACCCCGGACCCACTGATTAAGAGTCAGTTGCTCTACCAACTGAGCTAAAGGTGCGGTGGTGATTCATCGGGGACTCGAACCCCGGACAACATGATTAAAAGTCATGTGCTCTACCGCCTGAGCTAATGAACCATATTAAGTTTTGAGCGCGCTTTCTGGCTGGGGTGGCAGGATTCGAACCTACGAATACTGGAATCAAAATCCAGTGCCTTACCGCTTGGCGACACCCCAATAAAATTAATGGGGCGGGAGATGGGAATCGAACCCACGACCTTCAGGACCACAATCTGACGCTCTAACCAACTGCGCTACTCCCGCCATAAGGCTTGGTGCGCCTGAAGGGATTCGAACCCCTGACACCCGCCTTAGAAGGGCGGTGCTCTATCCAACTGAGCTACAGGCGCATTTGTGTCGGCAGAATCCCTCGTTTATCGAACAAAGCCGATAATGGAGCGGGTGATGGGAATCGGACCCACGCAACCAGCTTGGAAGGCTGGTGTTCTACCATTGAACTACACCCGCGTCACTCACAATGCTTGTATATTCTATCAAAATAATTCTGCATTGTCAAATGATTTCAGGTGTTTTTTAAAAAATTTTGTCAAAGATTTTTTACATCGGAAAACCGACGAAAACGTTCTCTTTTTCGCCTTATTTCAGCCACAGCCAAAGCAGAATTATCACCGCCGCGAAGCACAGAACGCCGAGCAGAAGCCGCGGAAGATAATAAGCGTAAGCCGCCTTGATCATCGCCCTGCGCTCCTTTTTCGTCACATTCACTCCGTCGCCCTTCTTTTTCTTCCCGGCAACGGACGGCAGATTTTCCATGCTGTAAACGGTATGCCCGTCGTCTATGTAAACGGGCTTTTTCTTCTTCGGCTTTTTTTCTTTCTTTTTCTCCGTTTTTAACGGTTGACTTTCCGCGTTATCGGCTTTAACGTCGCGCGCCGTTTTTTCCGGCGCGGTATTTTCTTCCGGCTTATTCACGATTTTCTTCCGATTTTTCGTCAGCCGCTTTCGCGGTTTTTTTGCCGAACGGCAACTTGCCTTTTTTGAGTTCTGCAAGACGGTTCTTCTCGGCTTCCTCTTCGAGGCGTTTCCTTTCGAGTTCGGCGTATTCCTCGTCGTACTTTGCGAGATTATCCATCACTTCTTTATCGTAAAGGTGGCAGGCGACGAAATGCCCCGCCTTGACCTCGTTATACTTCGGCTCGACAAACTTGCAGACGTTCATGCACTCCGAGCAACGCGTGTGGAATTTGCAACCCTTGGGCGGGTTTGCCGGCGAAGGAATATCCCCCTCGAGGATAATTCTCTTCATCTTGTAATCCGGATCCGGAACGGGAACGGCGGAGAACAACGCCTTTGTGTAAGGGTGAAGCGGATTATCGAAAATCTCATCCGTTTCGCCGAGTTCCATCATGTTTCCGAGATACATTACGAGTATCTGGTCGGTTATGTATTTAACGACCGAAAGATCGTGAGAAATGAACACGTAAGTAAGGTTCAGTTTCTTCTGTAAGTCCTTCAATAAGTTGATTATCTGCGCCTGAATGGAAACATCGAGCGCGGAAACAGGCTCGTCGCAAACGACTAATTTCGGGTTGACGGCAAGCGCGCGGGCTATGCAGATACGCTGTCTTTGACCGCCCGAAAATTCATGCGGATATCTGTCGTAATGCTGAGGTTGAAGTCCGCATTTTTTCATTATATCGAGAACGTAACCGTGGACTTCTTCCTTTGGCACGATGTTGTGAATTCTGACCGCTTCCGCAATGATATTGCCAACCGTCATTCTCGGCGGCAGCGACGAATAAGGATCCTGGAAGATAAGTTGAATATCCGTGCGGTATTTCTGCATTTCATTGCGGCTGATGTTCGTTATATCTTCGCCCTCGAAGAAAATCTGCCCGCCGTCCGACTTGTAAAGTTTGAGAATGGTTCTTCCGAGCGTGGTTTTTCCGCAACCGGACTCGCCCACGACGCCTATCGTCGTTCCCGTTTTTACCGAAAAACTCACGTTGTCGACGGCTTTGAGATAAGCCTCGGGCTTGCCGAACAGAGATTTTTTTATAACGAAATATTTTTTAAGGTTTTTAACTTCGAGAATATTCTCGCCGTTAAACTCTTTTTTTTCTACGGTTTTATCCATTTATCTTCTCCGTTTTGAGTTCGCGCGCGCGGCGTCACTCTTCATATAAATAGCAGGAAACGTAATGTTCGTCGTTTATTTTAATTTCCTTCGGGTATTCTCCGCTGCACTTGCCCGTGCATTTTCCGCATCTGTTTTTGAAATAACAGTTGTTCGGAAGGTTTATCGGGTTAGGCACCTGCCCCGGAATAGAATAAAGCGGCGCGTTGGAATCGGAGGTGATGAGCGGCTTGCTCTTCTGAAGCCCCATGGTGTAAGGATGAAGCGGATTGTGGAAAATTTCCTTTGCCGAGCCGCGTTCTATAACCTTGCCCGCATACATAACCACCACTTCGTCCGCCATTTCGGCGATTACGCCGAGGTCGTGCGTGATGAGCATTATCGAACAGCCCTGATTAACCTGCAAATCCTTCAGAAGTTCGAGAATCTGAGCCTGAATGGTAACGTCGAGAGCCGTTGTCGGCTCGTCCGCGATGATAAGTTTCGGGTTGCCGGCAAGAGCCATCGCTATCATTACCCTTTGGCGCATTCCGCCCGAAAGTTCGTGCGGGTAGGCGGCGTAAAAACGCTCGGGCATCGATATCCCGACCTTTTTGAGCATTTCTATACTATACGCCTTAACGTCTTCTTTTGAAAGTTCGGGCTTATGCAGAAACGAAACTTCGTCGAGTTGATAACCTATCGTGAAAACGGGGTTAAGGCTCGTCATAGGCTCCTGAAAAATCATCGTGATGTCCTGACCGCGGATTTTGTGCATTTCCTCGGTGGGCATTTTCGTCACGTCGAAGCCGAGTTTTTTCCCCTCCTCGTTATAACCGAGTTTATCGGAGTTAAATCTGATACTTCCTCCCGTGATCTGCCCTTGCGGCGCGGCGACGAGTTGCATTATCGAAAGCGAGGTTACGCTCTTTCCGCAACCGGATTCGCCGACGACGCCGACGATTTTGTTCTTCGGAATGGAAAACGAAACTCCGTCCACCGATTTTACCGTTCCTCTGTCCGTGAAGAAACTTGTGTGTAAATCGTCGATTTCCACGACGTTGTTTTCGTCGTTCATAGGCGCGGTGTATTCCGATTCGGAACGTTTGATGCGTTTCTGCGCCTCGTAATACTTCATCTGCCTGATATTGTATTTTATTATCTCGCGGCTTTCTTTTATCGTGAGATAATCGTTGTTTTTCTCTTTTTTAAACATTTTAAACCTCAGACGGTTTTATTCTTGTCCGGCATCGACCGTTCGGTGAGTTATTACTTTCTCGCTTTGGGATCCATCGCGTCGCGAAGTCCGTCGCCGACGAAGTTGAAGCCGAGAACGGCTATAACTATCATTACGCCTGCGGGAAGCCACACGTTGACGTGGTAATTAAGAATTTCGCGGACGTCCGCTTTTGCTATCATCGTTCCCCACGCCGCCTTCGGGTGCTGAATACCGAGCCCGAGATAGGAAAGCGTGGATTCGTAAAGAATAACGCTGCCCAAGCCCAACGTCATCGAAACGATGAGTTGCGGCATAACGTTCGGCAGAAGGTGAACGAAAATTCTTCTCCACACGGGAATCCCCATAACTTCCGTGGCCGTCATATATTCCTGCTCGCGGAGCATGAGAATCTGCCCCCTCACGAGCCTTGCGACGCCGCTCCAACTGAATATCGTTATCATCGCCATAAGGAGATAAATCTGCAGGTTGGATTCCGGCGGAATCTCCCACGCCTTTATAACAGACGACGCGATAAGAAGAATGGGAAGAGTGGGAACGCAGTTGAATATGTCGACTATTCTCATTATTATCTGGTCGACGACGCCGCCGAAATAACCGGCTATTCCGCCGAGAATAACGCCGATGAGCGTTTCGAGAATAACTACGACGAATCCGATGGTGAGCGATATTCTGCCGCCGTACATAAGACGAACGAAAATATCGAGTCCCTGGTCATCCGTACCGAGCAGATGATCGAGGCTTATGCCCTGATAGGCTCTCGTTTCTTTGTTTATGAATATAATCTGAGTCGCTTCGATTTTATTGCCCTGCTCGTCCTCGTAAGATATGACTATTTCGTCCTTGACGGTTATAGGTCTTCTGTCCGGCTCGGTTTCGCCCCATCTCGTGTATATTATCGGACCGAGGAACGAGAACGCGAACAGAAAAACTATCATTACAAGACCGACGATCGAGAGTTTGGAACGGAAAAATCTGCGAAGAACGAGCCTGAAAGGGCTCATTTCCTTATAGGTTTCGAGTTCTTTCGCTTCTATCTCCGCCGCGCCTTCCGCTTCAGCCTTTTCCGCTTCGGCTTCGCCGTCCGCTTTTTGGGCTTTTTCGAGTTCTTCTTCGGCGATCATTTCGATTTCTTTTTCATCCATATTGTTTAATCTCCAAGTTTTACTCTCGGATCAACGATCGAATACATTATATCCGATAAAAGCGTGCCTATGACCGTTAAAACGGCGAGAAACATGTTGTAACCCATTACGAACGGAACGTCGCCCTCGTACAACGCCTGATACGCCAGACCGCCGATACCGTCGATTGCGAAAACCTTTTCGGTTATCATCATTCCGCCGAAAAGCGACGGAAGAATACCTGCGAGAAGGGTTGCGAGCGGAATAAGCGTGTTTCTGAAAGCGTGCTTATAAACAACCGTTTTTTCCGAAAGACCTTTCGCTCTCGCCGTTCTGATATAATCGGAACTTAAAACTTCGAGCATATTCGTTCTCGTGTAACGCATAAGTCCGCCGAGCGAAAGAATAACGTTAACGAAAATGGGAAGCACGAGGTGGTGAATGATATCGCCGAGATTCATAAAGAACCCTACGAACGTAGCCGTGTTATACGTCTTGCTCGTGTCGATGAGTTTCGACGGCGGAAACCAGCCGAGATCGACCGCGAATATCTTGACCACTATCGCCGCGAAGAAATACGTCGGGAGGGAAATACCTATCATCGTTAAAACGGTGACCGTGTAATCTCTGAACGTATACTGATGCGTCGCGCTCGTTATGCCGAGAGGAATGGCGATGAGGAATTGCAGAATCGTTGCGATAAGAGCGATTGCGAAAGAAATCCACATGTTATCTCTTATTACGTCCGCAACGGGGCGCTGATATTTGAACGATTTGCCGAGGTCGCCTTTCATAAGATTGCCAACCCAGGTGAAATAACCGGAGAAAATCGAACCGAGTTTCTGCCAGCCCGTTGCGACGGTATATTTTGCCACGCCCTCGGAAACTTCGTTGTGAAATCTGCCCGTTGCCGCGTCGAAATCGTCCGTTAAATCGGCTACGCTTATGACGAACTCCCCGTCCTGAAGAGTCGCCCTGTACTGCCAGCCGGAAATTATTTCGACTTTCTTCTCTATCTGTTTTTTAACGGTTTTACCCTCTTCGTCGACGGTTTCGATATCTTCGCTGACGAGTATGTAAACGATAGCGCGGTAAGAGCCGTTCGATTCCTTTTTGAGTTCGAGCGTGTAGCCGTCCTTTCTGAACTTACCGGCGACAAACTCGTAAGCGCTGCCGCCGTCGTAAGCGGCAAGGTCGTGATTTTTGATCTTCACCTTACGCGTATATACTCCGGAAAGGTCGTATTCTTTTCCTTCGACGCTCCCTTTAACTCCGTCCTTTATCTTAACTTCGAGGTAGGCTTCGGGCATGTTTATGCCGTAAAGTTCCTTGAAGTTGTCGATATCGTCCTCCGTAAGCGTAGAAGTCTGAAGCATCGGCGCGTAAGTTCTGTCAACGAAGTCGTTAGGCATCATTCTGACGAGCGAATAGATGATAATCGAAACGCCGAGCAGGATTATTACGGATATTCCGAGCCTTTTAAGAATGTATTTTATCATAGGCTTTGTGTTCCTTATAACTGTTTGCCGCAACGACCGTTTTCAGCCCGATGCGGCTTGCCTTTTTACAGTTCTGCAATTAATCTTCCGAGGTAACCCCGACGCCCGTAGCCGGGCGGAATTGCCCTTCCCGGCGGGCGCGGGAACGATTGATTGCGATTCTGAATTTTCTGTCTTATTTTTCGATGAGCGACATCGAAGTGAGGTTGCTCGTAAGTCCCTTGAACGGTTTTGCAGGCGTGTAGAACGTGGAAACGTCTATTTTATTCTGGTCGTAGCCAAAGAGATCCTGTCTTTGATAAGTGGGAAGTTCCACCGCAAGTTCCATTATAAGATCGAGCGCGGTTTTATACTTTTCCCTACGATAATTTTCGTCCTCTCTCTGTCTTGCCCCGTCGATTACGTCCGAAAGATTGACGATGATGTCTTTTTCGGCGGCATATTTGCCGGTGGTGTCGTTGAGAATTTCACGATAACCCCAGTTAAGAACGGAAGTAGCCTTGGAATCCTTGTGATATACCTGATACATATCCGGATCGATCGTGGACCCCCACGCCGCCGCCCAGACGGTTAAACCGCCGCTTGCGAGAAGAAGCAACGCGTCTTTATCGTTTTTAACGGTTATCGACATTCCGAGTTTATCGAGAATCTGTTTCGCGTGAGCCATCGTCTGATAAGCCGGGTGATCGTCGGTTTCGCCCGCAACGGTGAACGTATATTTAAGTTCGTCGCTCTTTCCGCCGTTGTTCTTTGCGTAAATACCTTTGTCGCCGATAGTGTATCCGCCTTTTTCGACAAGGCGTTTGAGATATTCCTGCTGGCTTGCGTCGGAAAGTTTCGCCTTTCCCGCCTTGACGTCGCTCTCGGTGAATTCGCCCTTGCTTATGCGTTCGAGAACGTAATTTCTGTATTCTTCGTAAACGACGTATTTATATCCGCCCTTCGAGTTCTTTTCGAGAAGTTCCTTGGGTACGGTTCCGGCGATATACGGATAATAAGCTATGGTGTCCTTGGGGTATGCCCAACTTTCACGCGAGATGGGGCGGGCGATGGATTGAGCCATCGAACCGTAATACTTAACGCACTCCTGAGTGTCCATAGCGTGCATTATCGCTCTTCTGACGTACACGCTGGGGACTTTGCCCGCGTTGATACCGATATAACCGTAACCGTTCGTGGCGACCGACGTCGCTCCGAATCCTTTGTTGATAAGACTGTTTCTAACGTCGAGTTTTGCGTTGGGCTCGATAAAGTCAACCTGACTCCTGAGCGAGTCCTCCATAATGTTGGTGTTCATTACTACGTATCTGACTTTTTTGATCTTCGCGACGTGATATTCGTTCCCGTCCGGAGCCGTTTTGGTCTCGTTGTTTTTAGCCATATCATAGTAAGGATTGCGTTCGTAATAAATCGTTCCCTGCTTTCTGAACTGACCGACGTCGTTTTTAACGTCGTCCGCTTTATAGGTCGTGTTCGTGGCGGTTTTCAGAAGTCCGCCGGCGGAATTCGCCGCCGCGTACGCGCCCGCGCCCACGGGAACTCCGTTTTTGTCGGAGTTTTTCAGAACGTCGTCGAAGAAGTCGGAATTACCGTAATCGACGCCGAAATTCTCTTTATAATCGAATTTGGCAATCTGCTCCGCGTTGGAATAATAATACATGGGAGCGATGCCGATACCGAAGTTCCACACGGCCTTGGGGTCGACCTTGTTGATGGTTATCGAAAGGACTTCGTTACCCTCTACGACGTAATCTCTCTCGGTATTGTCGTGATAAACGGGCTTTTTATAAGTAACGGTGTTGCCGTCGTCGTCCGTTATGGTGACGTCTTTGTCCATATTAACGAACTGAATACCCTTTATGGATTTGATTTCTCTGTTAGCCGAATCGCTGTAATACTTGGACAACTGAGCGTTCGTAAGATAAGTGATGAACTTGGAGGAAGTGGAACTCCAGTACTGCGCGATCTGATCTACTTTGTTAGGAATCCAGAGATCTCTTACTATTTCGATAGCCTGTTTTTTCGCGGCTTCCTTGTCCATCGCGACGAGTTTGTTTTTCAAGTCGTCGCCGACTTCGCATTTGATTTCGTCGAGTTTTTCGTCGTAATAAATTACGCCTTCGTTATAAAGGAACATTTCAACGTCGCTGGTAAGTTTTTTCGCGCTTTCCGTCTTGCTGCCGTCTTTTTCCTTTTTATAGAACTTCAGATCCGCGTATCCGCCGGTCGCGGTGGTATAGTCGGATTCGAGTTCTTCGTCGAAATACTTAGCGATTCTTTCGTAATCGCTCACGAGGTTTGCGTAGGCTTCGATGGGGTTGGTCGTCGTGTATTCCGCAAGTTTTTCTTTAAGTTGCTTTTCGTCCTTAAATCTTCCGCCAAGATTGTCCTGTATCTCCCGATAAGCCTCGACGAAAGACGCTCTTCTGGCGTAAGCCTCCTGCCGGAACGCGTCCATAAAGTGCTCCTGATCGTTCGCGTCCGTCTGCTGCGTTCTGTATTCTTTAAGTCCGACGATATCGGTTGAATACATAGTGCTGGAACCGGCGTAAACGGGATCGAGATAAACGTAGAAATTGAAAAGAACGTCCTTCATGGTGAGGTTTGTGCCGTTCGAGAATTTCACGTTGTTTTTAAGAACGAAATAATAAGTTGTTTTCGTAATTTCGCCGCTTGCATCCTTTTCGTGGACTATTTTAAGTTCTTTCGCGATAGTTTCCTCGTCGTCGCCGCAAACGACCTTACCTTCCTCGTCGTTCGAGAGAAGGCTGAGTTGCGTCATTCCCACAACGGAACTGTCCGTGCCGGAAGTTGAGAAAAACGGGTTGAAAACGCCGTCCACTTCAAGCGTGGAAAACCTCAGCGGATCTTCCTCATTGTTATAAACGGTGTGTTTATCGCCGCCGCATGACGAAACGCCGAGAATTATACCGGTAGCCGCGCCGCCCAGAACGACGACGCACAGAACTATGGCTATGATTTTTCTCGCCAAACTTTTTGCCAGATAATTTTTTACGTTAGTGAAAAAACTCATCTTGTCTGCTCCTTTTTTATTTTACGTATATATTTTTGTGTTTTTAACCGATTACGTCGGAAATTTACAGCGTTATTCCGCTTGCTATTCCGCTTGTTATTTCGCTTGTTATTTCGCTTGTTATTCCGCAGTTGAATCTATAAGTTCAACCCTGTTATTCTGCAGTTGAATCTATAAGTTCAACCTTGTCGCCGCCCTTTGTTTCCACTTCGGGAGCGGTGAAACCGCAATTTTCCGTCGTTACGTTTTCGAGTTCTCTCGCAAACGCCTTTTCGGCTTTGAAGAAGTAATTTTCGCGGTTTCTGCTCACGATAACCTTGCTCGTTATCGTTACGTTGCTTATTTCGGCGTTTTTGATCGTGTTCGCGAAAGCCGAAACGTAAACGCTCGTTATCGATTCGTTGCCGACGTCCACGTTGACGACCGCGTTTTCAAAACGAACGTTGTTTATTTTGACTTTGTTATCCGCGCCGCCCGCGATTTCGCCGAACACGCTTGCCGTCAGAGCGTCTTTGATCTGCCCGATTTTTTCGCAAGTGACGGCGAAGTTCTTAATCGCGTAGACAACGCCTTGATTTTCGGGGTCGTAACTGTGAATTCCATAGAAGTTGGGCGCGCCGCCGTTTTCCGCAGCGAAAGCGTTTCTGAAACCGGCGTTAAGCGAAGCACCGCCGAAGTCTACGTCGTTCATAAGTAGCAGCGTTTTGCCTTTGCCCTTATACTCCGCGTCCGAAAGTTTATTGAAATCCGACGCGCCGTACAGAAGAAGATAATTACCCTCGATATAATCGGCGTAAACTTTTATCAGAACGTTCGTATCGGACTCTTTGATAAGTCCGTCCGAGCCGAAATAAGCGTTTTTATCGTTTTCGTCGAGCCTTAAACTGTCGGTGATGAGCGTATGCCCCGCGAGCGAATCGGCGGCTTTTACGAGTTTGTCAAGACTATCTTTGAAAGTGAGATATCTGCTCGCCTCTATCGCCGCAACGCCGACGAACTCGCCGTCCTTCATATAACCGACGTTATAAAGGTATTCGATTTCTCTGTCCCACTTCGCGTAAAGCGTTACGCCCTCGTCGCCGACGGTGTCGTAACCGAAATCCCACTCGGAAGTGTATTCTTCGTCCGTATACCAGCCGCCGAAAACATAGCCGAGCCGTTCAACTTCGTCCTGCGAGTCGTCGTTTATGGGCAACGGTCTTATGAGCCGAGCCGCGCCCTCGGAAAATCTGTAATAAACTTCCACCTTGTCCTCGCCGTTCAGAAACGTGCCGCCGCAAAGTTTGTAGGTGACTTTTATCCCCATATTGCCGGAATTTCCGCACCCCGTGGAAACGCATGCGGCGCATAGCGCGATTAATAATAAAATACCGAAAAGTTTTATCTTTTTCATTTCTTTTGCCTTAATTTCGTGCCTGAATTTCTTTTTTTTACGCAACAAATGCGGTAAATCAACGTTTTTTGAATTTACCTGCGCGCAAAAACCCATTTTAATACTAAAATATTTTATCATTTTGCGACGATTTAGTCAAACGATTTGTTTTGAAATGGTATTCGCGGCGCGATATATATGTGTTTATTTGCTTATATTTGATATAAATTATACTTATACTTTGCATTTTATTCAATATGGCGTTCGTTTTGCATAAATATTCGGTTTTTATGCAATCGTTATACAGATTAAAAGATATAGTTAAAGCCGCGGGCGAATTTCTTCGCCCGCGGCTTTAAAAATGTGATAAAGAGTTAAGCGTTAACGCCTCTGCTCTTTATATTAAGTTTTGTTTTCGGCTCAGAGCGAGAACCCTTCGCATTTAGCAGAACCATTCTTGAACGCGTATACCGACCACGTAATTTCTGTAGAAGTTACTTTTAAAGTATCTCCGTCGACCGTCATTACGATAACCTTACCGTCAAAACTGTCATTCGACTTATAAGTCGATCCTCTATCCCAAGAAACACTGTTTTCGGGAAGAATTGTAAGAGTTAATGTAGTTCCGGTGAGAACCGCGGTAAACTTAACCCTCAATCCGTCTCCGTTCGTGGACAAATAACCGCTTATCATCGGAGAATCATCAAAAACAATTTGGAAAGGCGTTGTACTAGTAGATGATTCGCTATAACTTCCACTAAACGTAAGAGCTGCGAACACGCTCTTGCCGAGGAACTTCTTGTTTGCAACGTCGATGCCGTAAGTCGTGGAAGTTTCTCCGTCGAAAATAGTAACGTTAGAACCGTTTACGACGTAAGTCTTTCCGTCGCCCGCGCCGCCGAAGCCGTCAAGCGTTATCGTGCTGTTATCGGGCAAAGTGTAAGTATCTTCGTATCCGTCGAGAACCTTAGCGTAAGTGCCGTTTCCGAGATCGACTATAACTTCTTTCATCGAGTTTGCGGCAACGAATTTAATCGTTCTTTCGGCAATTACCGTGTAATCTACCGCTACGCCGCCGACCGTTACATTGCCGTATCCGTCGACAATGATTTCGCCGTAATCGCCGGCGTAAGTTCCCGCCAAACCGTCGTTTTCGAGAACAGTCTTTCCGACAACCTTAGCAACAGTTGCGCCGTTTACTTTAACCGTGAAATCTTTACCCGTGATGTTTGTCGCTTCCGCGCCTTCAAGAGTTGCGTTCGCAACGATTATGCTGTTGTAAAGGAATGCTGTTTTCGTCGTTTCGTCCTTATAAGTAATTACAAGGTATGCAACGTAAGAACTTCCCACGTCGCTACGTCCGGTATACGCTACGGAAGAAACCTTGGAAATATCAACGCCGAGATCGGTATCCGTTCCGACGCCGTCAGCCTTTCCTCCGCCGTATTTTCTCCACATCAGACCGAGTTCTTTATTGAAGTAGTAATACGTTCCGTCAAGAACCATAGCGCCGTCGGTTATAGCCGCCTGCTCATCGGTAAGCGTTCCCGATTTCGAACCGTATTTATACGTTCCGTTCGCATTGACGACCAAAACTTCTTTCGAGAATGAACTTTCAGTCGCGGACGATTTGGTACCGTAAAGGTTCCAGCCTTTATACGTTCCGTAAGACTGAGGCGCGTCAACCCACTTAGCGTAGTAAGTGGTGTCGCCCTCGAGAACCGTGGACGTGGAAGCCTCTTCGCCGAACGAACCGTCGTCGTGCTTGAGGAACCAGCCCGCGAATACCTTTTCGCCGAACTTAACGTCTGCCGCAACGGCGGGAATTCCGCTGACGTTATCGCCGACGTACTTATCGGCAACAACAACCGCTTCGGTACCCTGTCCGTTATAATCGAACTTAAGGGTTACAGCCGCAGTCCACTTGGCGTAAAGAATTTTATCTTCAACGGGCGTGTAAGTAGTTTTAGCCGCCGTAGTAAGACCTTCGTCCTCGAACCAACCCCAGAATTTGAAACCTTCCGCCGTGGGCTTTTCGGTTACGGTGTACTGAACGTTCTTGGCAACTTCCTCTTCCTTATCGACGCCGTGACCCATATAATTATAGGTGATTTTCACTGTCGGTTGTTCCGCTATATACATAGTGGTTTCACCTTCTGCGATAAGTTCAACGCTGTAATAAACGGTATTATTGCTCAGGTATACGTCGAATCCGGCTTCGGTCTGAGCGTAAGTACCGACTTCGTCGCCGAGTTTCGCAACGCCTGCGCCGTTGAAGAACAATTCTCCGAACGTTTCGTTGAAGTCTTTATAACGACCTTTATATTCGTCGATAGCGGTAACGAAACTGCCGCTGCTGTTCTTCGCGAACTCTTCGACAAGCGTTTCTCCGTTATAAACGAAGAGGTTGAGCGCGTTTTTGATATCAGCGACCGCAATTGCTTTGCCGTCGAAATCCTTAAACGAAGCGTTGACGTAAAGTGCGTTTGCGTTCGTATAAACGTTGCGAGCCGCGTTTTCCGCCGTCTTATCGTTGAAACTGAGAATCTTGCGATATCCGCCGGCGTTGAATCCGTATGCGGCAAAATCGCTTGTTTTGTAATTTTCGTCAAACGGAATGAATACAAACATATCGTCCGTGTTCAGATCCGCGCTGCCGCTCGCTCTTGCGATTATACCGGTAGCCGCGTCGTAAATAGCGTAATATTTGGACGTCGAATAAGAACTTACGCAAGTAATTTCAAGAACGGTCGTACTTCCGTTTGCGAATGCGAAAGCAACTTTGTTTCCGTAACTGAAACCGTTATATCCCTGGATATCCGCATTGCCGAAGTAATCGACAACAAGTTTCGTAGTTGCGGAATTATAAACGGTAACGCTTCCGGAACTGTTCAATTTTACAACCGCATACGTTCCCGCAAACGGAGATTTTTCAATCCATTTTGCGTAAAGAACGACGTCGTCCGTAAGAGCCGTACCCGTGGTTATCTGAGTATCGAACTCGCCGTTTTCGTTTTTGGTGAACCAGCCCGCGAATACTTTGCCGTCGAACTCGAAATTAACTTCTTTAACGGTAACGGTATCGTTAGCGTAAAGAGTCGTATCGGTTTCGTCAGCGTGCGCGCCGTTGTCTTCGTATTTGAAAGTTACGGTTATCGCTTTGTCCCACTTAGCGTAGAACGTGACGTCCGCGTTTGCAACAAACGAAGAACCAGCTTCAACCTTTTCGGTAAGAGCCGCGTCCTTATACCAGCCGCGGAAGATAAATCCGTCGGCTACGGGAGTTTCCGCAAGTACGGTCTGAGCGCTGTTTTTATCAACGGTGATTACGGTGTTTTCGCCGTGTCCGCCGTAGTTATATGTTACGGAAACCTGAGGAACAGCCACAACGCAGGAGTTGTCGGCTTTGTTAAGAGTTATTTCTCTGTAACCGGCAGCAAGCGTTACACCGATAACGTTTTCGCTTATCGCGGTGAAAGCAACTGTTTCGTCGCCTACGGTTGCGCCGCCGCCTGCGGTAAGCGTAACAACGGTTCCGTCTGCCGTAGTATAGGTACCAACCGCGTCGGGATTAAGCGGTGCCTGAGCAAAAATTGCAATTCCGTTTATTTTGAGGTTTGCAATATAAATTGCATCGAGACCTTTGTTTCCGCTGTTGTCTTTCGAGTAGCTTATTCTTAAAGCTATTTCGGTTTCTCCGGTGTAGGTCAACGTCGTGGACAAATGTTGAGCATTTGCTTCCGCAATATCAGAACCTTTGGTCTTCAATTCTTTTCTTACGCCGTCTTCATAATAATAGATGGTTGCGTAGTCATATCCGTTTTCACTGGTTATCCAGTAATCAAACTCTATGTTCGCAACGCCGGACGTAACCACAATTTCGATAACGGAAGAAGTATTGCCCTGATTTTCGTTTGTACTCTTCCATGCGTTCTTTTCGGAATCGTATACAAACGGATGTTTCTTCTGTTCGGTAAATTTAACGTTACCTGCCCAGGACCACTTACCGTAAACTTTGGTGATACTTTCGCTTGCAACGGCGTCCGTGGCAAGTTCCGTGGCGAAATCAGCGTCAAGATACCAGCCGTCGAACTTATAACCGTCTTTAACGACAAGTTTATCGGCAAGTTTTTCCGCAAGGTATTCGGCAACGACCGCGCCCTTGGGAACGTCTATACCCTCAACGCCGTTTCCGTTACCGATATCGGCTTCAACGGGGAATTTAACATATTTCGCTTTGATAGTAATACCGTCGTCGCTACCCTCGAAATTATCGCCCTGCTGCAACTTCATCTCTGCGCCGTCAACAACAATGTAATAGCCGTCGAAAGTATCGTCGCCCGACTTATCGGGAAGAGCCGCAAGCATATCGTCGCCTACGCCGGCGGTAATCGTTTTCGTTCCGCCTTCGATTTTTTCGTCTTCGAGAGTTACGGTAATCTTAGCCGCCCAGACCGCTTCGAGAGTGATATCTTCCTCAACGGTAATGTAATCGGTTGCGATAAGCTCGCCGTTGAGTTTCCAACCCTTGAACAACTGGGTTGCGGTGTCGGCAAGTTTATGATCCGCCAACTTGAACACGGTGAACGTGTTGACCTTGACGGTTTCTTTTCCGTCGTGTCCTTCGCCGACGTTGAACGAAACTTCGCTCATCGGCTTAATCGCCGTGTATTTTCCGTCTGCGAAAGTTACGTAATAGAACTCGCCGACAAGTCCGTCGCCGTCAACGAAAGTAAGTTCGACTTTTTCGTCTTTAACCACGTAAGAACCGACTTTTTCGCCGAGTTTCGCCTCGCCCATTCCGTCAAGAGTGAGAACGGGTGCGCCCTCGCCGCCTTCGTAAACGCCGTAATAAAGACCGAGTTTGACTATCTCTCCGTTCTTAACGCCGTAAGCAACGACGTCCGCGCCGCTCTTTTTAACGATAAACGTGAAGCCTTCCGCAAGGTCTCTGAGTTCTTTAAGGTCGCTTGCAACCAGAGCGTTGCCTGCGATATCGGCAAACGTTACGCCGAATTCAACTTTTCCGTCGTAAACGATTACCGAAACGGCTGTTCCGTTTTTCAGAGTGACGGTCATAGCCTTGGGCATATTATTGCCCGCG
This sequence comes from uncultured Eubacteriales bacterium, assembly GCA_900548285.1. Taxonomy (GTDB): domain Bacteria; phylum Bacillota; class Clostridia; order Christensenellales; family Borkfalkiaceae; genus UBA10281. The sequence goes on from URKE01000004.1 coordinate 33,913, forward strand.
CCGCTCGAAACGATCGCGCTTTCTTCGATATTTTCATCGGAAGGAACGAATACGTAATTCCCGGAGCCGATTTTCTCTTCGTTTTTACTCGTGCCGACGACGATAACGCCTGTGGTTTTATCTACGTAGCCGTAGTAAACGTCCTGCAGGAAGCCTTCGTCCGCGCCGGCGTCGAGAGCGTATCCTTCATAACCCCATTCGTCGGATTCGCTCGACGAGTTTTTGTATTTAGAAACGAATTTCATCTTGCCGGCTGCGTAATCAACCCACTCGAAAGTCAAAGTCGCGTCCGAGTAAAAAGACGTTTCGTATTTTATAGCCTTATCACCGGTGACGCCCTTCTTATCGAACGTCATAACCGATTTAAACACGGTGACTGTGCCGTAAAGATTTACGTTCGCTCCGGAATATTTTTCGGCCAGATGACATACCGAGCAAGCGCCCGATACGAAATTATGATCGCCGAGTTCGCCGACGATATGTTCGCTGCTGATTACCGTATCGCAATCTTTGCAACGTACGACGCTGTCGTAAGAACCGACGACAAGGCAAGTTGCAAGGACTTCGTTTTCTTTTACCGCATCCTTGGGAGTGTGATTGTCCGGATTGACGGGGATTTCGACCACGTTGCCCTCTACAGGCGTTTCGTCCTCGTGGAAGAAATTATGACATACGGTACATTCCTTATATGCGATGTTACCGGCCGCGACGCAAGTTGCCGCTTTTGCGGGAACGAGTTCGCCGAATTGATGCTTGGGCGCAACCTGCACGGTAACTTTGCCGTACTTTTCGGAAGTATACTCCACTTCTCCACCGACGCAAGCATCGGCAACGTCTGCCCCCTTGGTCCACACGGTTGCATCGCCGAGCGCGGGAACGTCTTCCTCTTTCTCTTCGTTACATTCGCACTTCATTTTCGCTTTGCCGGTTTCCGTCAGAGTAGGCGCGTTAACCCACTCGACAAAAGCGTAAACGTGCTCATGCGTTTCGGAAGTCGTTTCAGAACCTGTTTCGGAACCGGTTTCGGTTTCCGTTGCCGTTTCAGAGCCGGTTTCGGTTTCCGTTGCGGTTTCCGTAGACGAAACGGTTTCGCCGGTACTTTCCGACGTCATCGGATCGCCGCACGAAATGAACATTCCGAGCGCGAAGATCAGAACAGATAATAACACTATTATCTTTGTCTTCATATTTTTGCCTCCTAAAAATTTTCTTGTTTTATAAATACGATTTATAAACTTTTTAAACGGAAAAGCCGCGCCGGTTTTTATCCTCACGATCCCGGCTGATTTTGCCCGTCTGCCGTTTTCTCTGCCGCCTGCCGGGCGGAATTTCCGACGCCGTACAGAAAAAAGATAAATACCGGAACTGTAAACTTTCCCATTTTACAATGTATATTATAATCCCGCAGGGTGCGTTTGTCTACTGTTTTTAAGGCGTTTTTGGAAAAAAGAATATTATTTTTCAAGCATTTTACACATTATTTTTCTAATTTATCTCTATTATAAGCGTTTCTTATGGTTTTTGCTTTTGCATATTTATGCAAATATATGTATATTGTTACAAAATTATTCGGCAATATAAAAACGCCGCGATTTTTCGCGACGTTTTTTCCGCTTTTAAAATTAAGCAAGCGTGAAGTCGAATCCCGCTCTGAGGTTGCCCAATTCCGAAATCGACTGCTCCGACGAGATAGATTTGATACGCAGTTCGTCCAAAGTCCACAAGTCGGTACATTCCATCGTTATCGTACAGCCGTTTATGACGACGGTGACCGTTGCGCCGGAAACCGAAAACGTTCCGCTGCCGATATACGGGGGTTTGTTTTCCATATCCATACCCGAATAAGTATATCCGATCGAAGCCGTTCCGTTGCTGCCGAAAACGAGCGTGTAGCGGTAAGTACCGCCTTCATCGTCTTCGCCCCACGACGTAGCGACTTCCGCAACGTAAGTTTTGCCGCTGAAATCGTCCGCGACGATATCGCCGAGATCCTGGAATTTACCTGCGTTCCCGCCTCCGAGACCTACGCGGATTCTCTTGAAAGAACCCGCCGCGTTCGTAAGAATAAGCCTTGCTTCCGCATCGGTTTTGTCATAGATTTTGTAAATCCAGGAGGACGAATCCAGCGTCGCGCCGCCGAAACCGTCGATAACGAGCGTCTGCGTTCCGCCGCCGACGTCGGCGTAAGTTCCGTCGAGCATATCCGAAACGACCAGTCCGTTCTTCTCGTCGCCGAGCGACGCGATTTTGAACACGTAAACCCTTTCGTCGATGGTAAATTTCAGAATCGAACCGACGGCGATATCCTTGACGGCTTCGCCGCTTACGGTTGTGATTCCGACCTTGTTGCCAAGACTTGAAAGCGACGACGAAACATAGAACACGTTGCCGCCGGAAGTTGCGAACGAACGGACTATCAGCGTTCCGTTACCGGCATACTTAACGCTCCCCGCGGAATAATATTCGGTGATTATCAAGCCGCCGTTTACGCCGTAAACCGAGAGAATTCCGTCGGAATCGACTTCGCAGGTAAGAACTATATCGTCATACCCCGCCGCGTTTACGGTTACGTAAAGTTTCGTGTTCGTTTCGTCCGCATGAGCAAGCCCCGTGTAAGTCACCCCGTCGAAAACGAACGTGACCTCGCCGAACGAGTTCATCGAGAACGAACTTAAACCGCTGAGCGAATTTCCGTAATTTCTCGCGAAACCCTTGCCGCTTTCAAACAACTCGTCGAGAATCTGAATGGCGAAAAGTTTGGATACGATTGCTCCGCTCTCGTTTTTAAGGTTAACGGCGACGTAATAGAACCCTGCAACGCCGAGATTTCTCGCGACCTTATCCGTATCGACTACAGGCAAAGAACCGACCGTGCCTTTCTTCTGCCCGAGAGTGTATTCGCCGTCCTTGGTGACGATTCTCACGGCGTTATAAATCGCGTCTTTATCTTCGCCTTTGTAGAACACCGTTCTTCCGAGCGAAACGACCGCGCCTTTCGTCATACGGACGTTCTCGAACGAAGTTCCTTTTTTAAACTCGTCGCCGAGATCTTCCGCTGTGAGTACGTTTCCGAAATTGTCTACCGAAACAACGCCTTTCGTTTTCGAGAGTTGTTTCGCGTTGTCGTAAAACTCGAGCGTCATTATCCTGCCCGAAACGGTATAGGCGAATCCGTAATGACCGGTGAGTTCGCCCGAAACGTCGATTACTCCCCTGCCGAAGCCGTCGATGAAAATAAATTTTCCGTCCGCGCTCTTGTACATGCCGAAATATTCGTCTTTTTCGACCACGGCGAAAGTTCCGTTTTCGGTGTCGAGTTTAAACTTGTAAGAGAACGGCGTGACCGTTATTTTCTCTTCGGCGTCGTCCTTCTCTTTCGTGTCGAACGCTATTTTGTACTCGACCTTTTTCGTGTTGTTCTTTTTTTCGAGAGTTTCGACTTTGATTCCGTATATCGTGAACGTGTTGTTCTTTGCGGACGACGAAGAATACTTCATACCGTAAGCGTTCGCCGGGTTAAGAGAGAACAACACTCCGCTATCCGTTTTGAGAGAACAAGCGTTTCCCGTTCCTATGGAAAGAGTTGCGGAACGACCGTCCACTCTGCCGCTGAAAACGGCGTTTTCAAACGGATTTTCGGACGCGTTTCTGTCGATTCTGCCGATTCCGTTCGCGATTACGAGTATTTTATAATTATCGTCGCCGAGAGGTACGTCTATCTTTTCTCCGACCGATTTTGCCGTTATGCCGGCGGGGATTTCTGTAAATCCGTATCCGACGGAATAATAATAATCGTTATTTACGTACGCGTCGAGTTTAATCCTTATCGCAAACCACTTCGTTTCGCCGCTTTCGACGTTTTTAGCCTTGTAAAGATATATCGAAGATATTCCCGAATAAGCGTTGGAATAAACGGTTTTACCCTCCGACGATGAATGAGCCTCGATGACGTCGGTTACGTTCCACACGCCTTTTTTGAAGTAGACGAGCGGTCTTTTCGCGTCGGTGTAAGCCATTCTGAGTTCGTTATAAGGGATAAGAACGACAACGCCGTCGATAAACACCGCTTTATGTCTGTTCGTTTCGAGCATAAAATCGAAACCGTAATCGCAGTATTCCACGTCCGTGGCGGCGATTTCGTGAACGTTCATTCCGATGCTTTTGCCTGCGGTTTTGCCCACGATCATATCGCCGATCGATACCGACGGTTTCGCATCCTCGGCAACATCTCCGTCCTCGCCCTCCACCGCTTCCGTCGCGATGGTTTTATCGTAAGTTTCATAATTGCCGGCGTACTCCGCGGGAATCACGGACACCTGCGCGTAACGGACGACGCCCTTATAATTAACGCTCGCTACGTAAACTCCGGGAACGGCGACGTCGACTCTGCCGCTTATCATATCCGGCGTGACGTTCACGGCTTTGCCGTCGTCGTACACTCTGAACAGATCGGGAAGGTAAAGATCTTCGCCGGTATACACCGAAATATTGTCGGCGTAAACCGATATTCCGCCTTTAACGACAACCGTAAATTCCGCCGTTATCGGCTCGGCGTCCGCGCCGTAAACGTAAAGTTCGACAGCGACGGTCTGTTCGCCCGAAGCAAGCGGATCGAAATCGTTCTTAATTTCATAATAAGTCGTGAGCGAGTTCACGCTTCCCTTATTCCTTGTGAAACTCTGCTTATATCCGTCTGCGTAAAGAACGATATTATCGAGAACGTTATAATTTTTAGCATCGCTTCCGAGTTCGACCACGTCGTCGACGTAACCGAGTTCGTACACGCGCGGAACGACTTTATAAGTTATCTTAGCCGATTTTGCCGCGGCGAATTTGGGCGCTCCGCGCCCTACGTTGACGTCGTTATACAAAATATTCAACGTCACTTCGTAAGTTCCTGCGGTGTTGAAATCTACGGTACTCGTATCCGCGTAAGCCTGAATTCCGTAAAATCTCGCGCCGTTGATATACACCTCGAAATCGCTTGCGAAATCGTACTTGTTTATATCCGTGCCTTTCTTTATCGAAACGGTGTCGCCGTGAGCGTATTTTATCAGCACGCCCGTGATTTTTTTAACGGTAGCCACCTTTACGCGGTTTTCGTATCTGAGCGTTATTTCGCACGTGTCGCCCGCGGAAAAATCGATTTCGCCGCTTATCATATCGGGCGTGACTTCGATTTGCTTGCCGTTTTTCGTTATCTCGAAAACGTCTGCGGGGGCTATCGCGTCGCTTTCAAAAACCTCGGTGGTTTTAACCTTGATTAAAACCGAACCTTCTTCTCTTACGTTGACTTTTATCGCTTTTGATTCTCTGCCCTTTCCGTCCGGCGAAGCGTAAGTGAGTTTCACCTCGCAGGTATCGCCGAGCGTCGCGTTTTCGAGCGCGGACTTATCAAGCGTTACGCCCGAAGATTTAACGTCCACGCGCTTTCCGTCCTCGTAAACGTAAAAGTCGGACAAAAAGTCGTAAGCCGCGAGTTCGTCGGGACTGAGGTCTATTTCGCCGTAAGCCGCGCCGATTTTTATTACGTGCTTATCTACGACGTGAACGACGGTTTTCGCTCTTCTCGAGCCGATGAGAAGATTTATCTCGTAATCGCCGACTACGGGAGAAACTTCGCCCGTTATCATATCGTCGGTTACTTCAACTTCTTTGTTGTCGAGAGTTACGCCGAAAAGCGCGGTGAGTTTCAATTCTTCCGCGCAACCGACGTAAACGTAAACGTCGGGTTCGAGAGCCGCGGCTACGTAAGGCGTTTCGGTGACTTCAACCCAGAGTTTCGCCGACGAACCGCTGTAAGAACAGGTTATGACGTAAGTGTCGGGATCGGGTTTAAGCGCGGACAAATCGAGATATTCCGGTTTAACCTCCGCTTCGTTACCGTTGACGCTGACGGAAAAATGTTTCGTGTAATCGTATTTGAATATATCGGAATCTTTTACCGTTATCTTCGTTGTTAAAGCCTGAACAAAAACGTCGGTTTCTTCGACTACGTTGATCGTTACCGACGCCGATTGTCCGCCGAAAGAACAAGTCACCACATACTTTCCGAGTTCTTTTTTGACGGCGGATTTATCGATATATTCGCTTTTTACCGCTCTTTTAACGTCGTTGACGTAAATCTCGAAAAGGGTTTCGTAACTGAAAGTTTCAACGTCGTCCAGGGCTACGTTTGCTTCGGCTTTTTTCGCTTTTACCTCCACACCTTCGAGCGGCGTAACCGACGAAACGGAATCTTTCGATTCCGTTTCGCCCGTACCGCAGGATGCAGCCGCAAAAGTGAGAAATACCGCCATTATCGCGGCTATCGCCGCAAGGTATTTTTTCACGTGGCAATCCTCCTTTTTCGTTTAAAAGGGAACTATTTCCGTCAAAGGGAATTTATCCCTTATTATTTAGACGGATTCCAATCTCCTTTAGCGTAAATGTGGATATAGAACGTCTTGTAGCCGATGTTTTCCACTCTGATTATAAGACCGTGGTCGCCGGCATTGTCGTTGATATAGCACTTCTGACGAGTTTTGTTCGACGTTCCTTCTTTGAGAATATAGCCCGCTTCATAATCGGTGAACCCGCATTTTTCCATTTCCACGGAAAGTTTGTCGATTACTTCGTTATACTTTTTGAGCGAAAGACCGCGGTTGGAATCGAGGTCTACGTCGTCAAGCCAGACGTTGAATTTAACTTCGGGCTTATAAACGTAACCCTGAGAATTTTTATCGCCTGTGTTGAAGTAATCGTGGAATACTTTGCTCGAGAAGTTATCCGCGAATATGCTCGAGAATACCATGGGCGAAGGAATCGCGTCTGCCGCGGCTTTACCGGTGGCCGCATTCGTGCCGAACACTCTGTTGAGAAGATCCTGCGCGTTGGTCGTTTCCGCGTCCGCGGTGTTCGTCGCGCGGTATTCGGCTTCGAAATAACTCCACGAAGTCGGGTATTCCTTGGTTACGTAGTTTTCCGCAGAGAATAAGTCGGCGGGAAGAACCGACGTACCGAAATTGCTGTACTCGGTGTTATAATAACCGTAGTAAGTGTCGATGATGTTATAAGCGAAAGTTACGCCGACAAGACGAATTTCTTTCGTGCTTCTGTTATAGTAAACGTTGACGCTGAGCGCCTGTTTTGCATCGCTCGTTGCGTAGTTTGCATAATCCTTCATGCAGAATTCGCTCGCTACTTCCTTAACGATTACGGCGTCTTTAAGCGAATAAGAATAAAGTCTTCCGTCGGGATCTCCGTCTACCTGCGTCATGCTGGAGAACGCGAACACATACGGAGAAACGTCGAATCCCGGAAGTCTGGAGGAAACGTTGCCCGTCTTTCTGCTCTTTCCGACGAGTTTGCCGCCCGAATACTCGAACTGCTCGTAAGTGTTGTCGCTGTTCTGTTTGAAGCCGTAAACGTCGGTTCTGTATCCGCCGTTGCTGTATTCGATGGTTTTGTTAAGAAGCACGCCGTCGGCGGCAACTACACCCATATAACCCACTTCGCCTTCGGTGGAAGTGAACGGTTTGGTGTGTACCTTTCCGTCCCACGTTCCGCTCGCGCTCGTGGTGGGAGCGGAGCCTTCGCCGCCCGAAGGTGTGTAATCCGACGGATCGTAAGAAGGAGCGTAAGTGGACGTATCTTTCACTTTGAACGTATAATTGGACTTATCCGCCTTGGCAAGGTTATCGAGCGCGGTTTTGAGATAACCGAACATAACCTTATCTTCGGCGTCCGTAGGTTCTTCGTAAGGTTTAACTTCGGGTGCGGACACGTCGTCGCCGTAAGCCTCTATTTCCATTACGACGCTCGTGTAATAAAAACCGATAACGTTGTTGCGGTTTCCGTCGTCGTCATAATCGTAAAGGTTGTTTTCGTAAGTGGAACCTATGATCTGCGCAACGTTGCCTTCTTCATCAAGCCTTAAAGCAAACTTATAGAACTGTTCGTTGAGAATAGGCGTGAGCGACCATGCGAGATACATCATAAGATATTCGTCCTCGGACGGAGTGTAAGTGGTGTTGCCGAGAATTATATCGGTATCGATCGTGCCGTATTCCATTTCGTAAGTGTAAAGGTTTTCATCGTCGGAATCCTGCTCGAACAAAGAAAGATCGAGATAGCCGAGATGGTTCCAGTAACGCTGACTTTCCCAGGTGAGTTCGTTGCTGTAAGAATCCGTTACCACTTCGTTGACGACTTTGTTGTTCTTGTTTACGAATCTCTTCTGAGTGAGTCCGTCGTCGCTTCTTACGTAAGTGTTGGAAAGGACGTTCTTATTGCCGTGAATGTTCCATTCGCTCGTCCACGACGCGTCGGAGAATACGTAATCGTCGAACAAACCTTGCTCGTTTTCCTGTTTTGTCGCGGTTGCGTTGAGATAAGTCGTGAAATCGTAAACAGATTCGCTCTTTACTCCGTTTTTGGTTTCAACGTCGCTGAGCGTACCTTTTACGGCAAGTTTGAGATTGCCGAGTTTATCGAGCGTTTCCTGTTTGAGATTGCCCACCGCGCCTGCCGTTTTGGGAGGTTTAACTGTTATCTGGAAAGACTTTTTAACCGCGGGATTAGCGTTGGAAACGACGGTTATCGTAACTTTTTTATTCTCGGTTACGTCGCCGTTGACGGTAACCTTGTTGTCTTCGCCGACAGTTACGAGGTTGGGCATATCGGAGGGATTTTCTACGTCTACGCGATAACTCTTGTCTTTATCGGTGGTGGAAAGAACGACGTTGAGTTCTACTTCGTCGCCTTTTCTCACGTAAGTTTTTCTTACGGAATTCTTCGACGAAACCATCGACGCCTCTATCGTCGTCGAGCCGGAAACGTTCGCTTTTATAGTGAGCGTACTGCTTTTTACGAGGTCGGGTTTAGCGTTGGGATAGCCTTCGACGACTACCTGCATCTCTTCGGATACGTTTTTGTTGACCTTGAGCGTGTAAAGCGCGCCGTTTGAAACGATATCGATATAGGACGCGCCGTCCGAACCGTTTACGTTTTTAACGACCACTTCGTAAGAAGTGTCTTCCGAACCTTTTACAACGCCGAACACGCTGACGTCCGAGCCTTTGGTGATTTCCGTTGCCGAAATCTGCATATCGAACGTAATTTCCGCTTTGTTCGATTCATTTCCCGGCTTCTGGCAGGATGCGAAACCCATCATCATAGTGAAACAGATGATTATCGCTATCAGACTGCGCGTTACTTTTGAAAACTTTTTCATAATGTTCTCCTTTTTTATTTTCTGCTTCCGCTCCGGGAAACGGAGCGGAACGAATTGTTTACGTTTTGTTTGCCTTATATACGACTTTATCGCTGAATCCGGACGTTTTGTATTTATCCGCTTTCGCAACGATCGTTATCGCGTGCGCCTCTCCGTCGTCGTAAGCCGACGACAAGGTATACTCTGTTCCGCTTACGATTCTGACGTAAATTCCGTCTACGTATACCGCGTATTGCGTTGCGTTTTCAACGGCGTCCCAATTTACCTTTTTACCGTTGAGTTTCACGTTCGCGGGGGCGGCGAGTTGTTCTTCCGTCCAGACGTAAACGTGAAGGTCGAGCGAACTGTCTACCGGTCTTACGCAAAGGTTTCCTTTTCTGTAAGCGTTATCCGAACCCTTGACGAACCCTTTTCCTTCAAGGAATTTATAGGCTTTTTCAAGCGAAGACGTTATCGTATAATCTATGTCGAGCGGCACGTCGTACCACAGCAACATAGCGTTCTGCACGTAATTCGTACCGGTTATATCGGTGGCGTTGAAATACGTCGCGCTTCCGACTGCGAACGTATCGCCGAAACATTCCTTATCGCCGAAGAACGGGAGTTCCGCGTCGCGAATCGGGAAAAGCGTCGTTCCGAAGTAGCCCTCCACGCCGTTGCCGCCGAACATAAAGTCGCCCGCGGCGGTATATTTGTCGACGTCTTTACCGCTTGCTTCGTCTTTTACCGTAGTAACGATCTGAAGGTCGTTCCACTTTGCGGGGAGTTCTCTCGTTCCCGTCGCGTCGATCGCGGCGAGCGTTGCGGAATCTATTTCCGCGGTGTTATATTCGCCGAATTCGATCTGAATCGCGCCCTGCATCATTCCGAGGTCGTAATAGAACGCCGCGTATTCGATATACCATTTGCCGTCGTCGCCTTTTTTAACGATAATAAACGGCGGGATCGTCTGTCCGCTTGCGTTCTGGGCGACTTTTGCGAATATGCCGTACAACTGATCGTCCGAACCGAGACTCTGATACCACGTGGTGGCAACCTGAGTCATCGTGCCGTCCGCGTAGAAATAATATTCGTCGTAACCGGACTGATTCGTATAAGCGGTCGAAGTGAATATTTCGGGAGAGAACGCGAACGACGGTCTGGACTCTTCAAAATCGCCGGTAAACGCTCTCGCCGCTCTGAAAGCAAGGCTCTCGTCGGCCTTTTCGCGCGCGTCTACGAACGAATTGTAGATATCGGTTCTGCCGTCTATCTTCTTATAACCGTACATGCCCGTGGAATTGTAATTTCTCACGGTCTGATTGTTTACGGTGGTGAGAGTGCATCCCGTGAAATACCTGTAATCTTCGGCGACGACTTCGTCGTAACCTTCTCTCGTCGTCAACTGAACGCCGAGGCTCGTCACTTCTTCCTTGGAAAATTTGGTTTTATAGGACTTGAGCGAACGCATGTTTTCGATTGCCTCGTTTAAAATGGACAATCTTTCATACATCGCCTGCCCGTCCTCGGTTTCATCGTTTTTATACTCTTCGAGAGTTTTGAATTTACCGATCGTGGTAACGTTGACGTTATCGCCGACGTTGAAAACCGCACGAAGCGTCTGAACGGATATATATCCCTCGACGATCGAAAGCGAATCTTCCGAAACGGAAGAAATGCCTATTATTTCGTCGCCGTCGATGATAAGTTCGAGATTTTTCGGTTCGAATTCGTAAGGGTTGGCAGAAGCGATCATCTTTCTGACTTTATCGAATCCGTTATTTTTCGTGTCGTAAGTGTAACGCCAGGTTTCCTCGTCGAGATAGAAATCCGAAACGGAAAGACCGACGAAGTTATTATAATAACCCGATTCTTCCCATGTGACGACGTTACCCGAATCGTCTTTGACGGGATAAAGTTGCTCTTCGTTCATGAAACTCACGCCTATCTCGCACGCTCTGCCTTCGGAATCTTTTCTGCAATAAATCTGCTGAGTTATTCCGAGACTGCCGTTGAGATACTCGGCGGACCATGTGTTTCTCGTTTTTTCGTTCGCGTCGCTCTCGCCGCTCATGCTCGTTTTTATCGTCGAAATCTGCGAGGTGTGAAGTTTTCCTTTGTTTCCCTGCACCCTCGTGTATACGTCTATGTTCACGTAACCCTCGAAACCGATTTTATCGGACGAAGCGGCCTTATCGAGCATCGCCTGCGTAAGCGTGGGCTTTGAAACGATTTCAACCGATTTGCGAGCCGAGATCTGCGGATACGCAACCGACGTCGCCGCAACGATTATATCGCTGTCGCCCGTAACGTCGCCTTTTGCGGTAAGCGTGAATTCGTTGCCCTTGGCGGAAGAACTCTCCACCGATTCTTTACCGGAAACGATAGTCCACTTAACGGACGTGTCCGCGTCTTTTTCGGCGTTGTTTACGATCGCTTTGAACGTAACGGTGTTTTTCCCCGTTCCGGTCGCGCCGCTCTTTATAACCGTTTTGTCGGCGGTTATCGCGATTTTGACCACCGACGGATCGAAAGGCTCAACGTAAGGTTCGTACTCTATTCCCGCGCTCTTTTCCGTGTCGTAATTCCCGTTCGCGGTTTTCACGACAGCCTGAACGCTGATCGTACATTTCTGATCCGGTTCGGGGAGGGTGAACGATTCGCTCTGAACGAACGCCTTCTGTTCGCCGTAATAAACGTAATACATAACGGCGTTATCAACCCTGTCCCACGTTACCACGCCGTGCTCGTCCACCGCAACGTTCGCGGGGGCGGCGAGATTTGAATTTTCGGACGTATTTCCGGGATTACCGCCGCAGGAAACGAAGAACGACAACGTCATCGCAACGGCGAGCAATAAACTTAATATTCTTTTTATTTTCATAGCCGTTTCTCCTTATCTGCCGTAAGAATACGTGATTTTAAGCGAAGCGGAAAGCCCCGTTTCCGTTTTATACCGACAAGTTATTTCCGATATTTTGCTGCCTTTGAAAACGACTTCCACGTCTATTTCTCCGTCTACGCTCACAGACCCCTCGGGGAAGAATTTGCTTGCGTTTTTGGCGGAAACTTTGCCTTTGAAAACGTTGCTTTTGTAAGAATAACCGCTTTCAAACACGTTCGTTCCGAGGTTCACCGCAACGAGCGAAGTTCTGTCGATTTCGCCGCTCGCCGTCGTGGTCGATTCTTTCATTTCGGCGTTGAATTCGTTGATTTTGGTTATCGCGGTTACGACTTCCGCTTCATCGCCCTTTGAAAACGTTATCGTTTCCACGCGTTTTTCTACGGACGTTTCGCCGTCCTTTATCTCGGTGGTTTTTACAACCGACGCGACGGACTTAACGGAACTTTTATATCTGTTTTCCATTTTTTCCGCCGAACCGCCGAGCGCGAACACGAGCGTTAAAACGACCGCTATTATCACCGCCGCGGCGACTGCCGAAACGATGATAATATTTTTCCTGCTCCATTTAAATTCTATTTTTTTCATTCGCTTTCACCTCAGAAGAATCTCTTTACGAGCGCGACCGCCGCAAGCCCTAAAATCAACGGGAACGACTGAGGCAGAGCGGCTTCCGCCGCGTTTGCGGTTTCTGCCGCGTTTGCGGTTTCTTCAGCGTTTGCCTGTTCTGCCGCCGCCTCTTCGTCCTGATTTTTGAATTTGTAACCCGTTGCCGCGAATATCGCGTCGGCTTCCTTTTCCGCAGACCTTACGTAGTCGCTGAAAGAAGAATAGAACGCGTAATACTTAGTCATGTTGAGAATTACTTTATTCTCCGGAGTAAGTTCGGCGATCTTTGCCGCAAGCGCGCGGAGATCTTCGAGATTCGCCATATCGAAATTCTCGGGGAGCGCGTTTATTTCGCCTTCGATCGACTTGAGTTTTTCGGACGCCTTGCCGACTTTGATAAGTCTGATCCGCTCTTTCGCTTCGTTTACGATATTTTCGTAAGCGTTCCACTGCTCTTCGGTTATGCCGAATTCAAGACAATCGGCTTTCTGCCCCGAAGCGTTCATCGCCGCGACTGCAGCGTTTATCATCGCTTCGTTGTCGAGCGTAACTTCTCCGTTCTTCATTATTTCGTCGAGTTGTTTCGCGTTTTCAACGAACGTCGCGGTGTTGGTGTTCATAGCGATTTTGTCGCTTATCATAGCGTTTTCAACGTCGAAATAAGTCTGATATACGAGCGAATCGTAACCTTCGAGAACTTTGTTTCCGGGAAGGACTATTCCTATCTTGTCGTATTTGCCGAGAACGTCGATGAAGTTGCAATAGCAGAGTTCCGTTTTGAATATATCGGGGAACGCGTGCAACATTCCGTAACCTTTTGCTTTTTCGTCGAGCGAAATGTTGGAATTGTAATTGTTTTCAAGCGCGGGCGCTTTGTAGGACGAGAAGTACACCGTGAGTTCGTCTTTGAGCTTCTCGTTCGCGCCGAGGTTATAATAGAACGCGTAATTGCCGATGAACGCAAGCGATTCCGGGAGAATGATGTTCTCGAAATTCTTGTTGCCCGCCGCCGCGAAAGCGTCTATTCTGTAAGTTCCTTCCATAACTTCGAGTTCGGCGATTTTCTTATGGTTTTCGTCGGAAAGTCTTGCGGGCGTACAGGAAAGTTGCCACTTGCCGTTGTCCATCTTCGTATAGAGCGAACCCTTGTCGATGATGACGTTATCGCCGACGTTAACCGCCGCGTCGAAACCGTCGTTTCCGGAATTATTCGTAAATCTCTCGAGATATTTACAACCGAAGAACGCCGCGCTGCCAACTTTTCTGAGATTTTCCGTGACGACGAATCTGTCGAAGTTGACGTTTTCTATACCGGCGAACGCATATTCGCCGATTTCTTCGAGAGCGTAAGCGTAGAAGCCCTTAAGATTTGTACCGTTGAACGCATACGCGCCGATTTTGGTAAGATTGTCGGCGTATACCGTCGAATTGATCGCGTAACAGTTGATGAACGCCGCTTCGCCGACTTCCTTTGCAGAAGAAAGATCTATCGTCTGAAGAAGGGACTCGACTTTCCTTGCGGAAACCGCCGTCTGCGCGAACGCGTATTCGCCGATATATTCAACGTTTTCAAGGTTCACCTTTCTCAACGAATCACATCTGCCGAACATATATTTCCCGACTTTCTTCAACGACTTCGGAAGAACGACTTCATCAAGCGAAGCGCAGGCAAAGAACACGTAATTGCCGTTTGTGTGGAGCATTTCCGCGGGATCGCCGTCTTTGCTGTCCGCATCGGAATCGAACGTAACTTTTTCGGGAATGGTTATCTTTTTAAGACCTGCGCCGAGGAACGCGCCCTCGCCTATATAACGGAGAGAATCGGGAAGATCAATCCCGGTAAACTGCGGACCGTTGGAACTCGACGCGCTGACCTTATTGCCGGAGAACGCGCCGTCGCCGATGGTTTCGAGAACGCCCGTTTCGCCCGCTTTCGTCAATTCGACGGACACAAGCGAACTGCATGCGGTGAACGCATAATTGCCTATCTCCTTAACGCCGTACAGTTTTACGGAATTAAGGTTCGAACAAGCGTAGAACGCCTGAACGGGTATTTTATCGACCACGTTATTGAACGTTACGCTCGAAAGCGACGTCGACATCGCGAACACCGTCGCGCCGAGGTCGAGAATTCCGTTCGTCCCGTCTATTCTTAAAAAGTTCAACTCTGCGAGTTTGCCGCATTGTCTGAGCGCGCCCGCGCCTATCGAGCCGGCAACCATCGCGGAGCCTTTTCCGTCGAGCGTTGTTTTTTCCACGCCGTCGCCGACGTAAATCGTAAGGCTTTTAATGACCGAGCCGTAGAACGCGCCCTCGCCGATCGTCGCTCCGTTCTCGAGTTTAAGCGTGAGCGATTGGATGCCGGAAATACCGAAAGCGTAATCGCCGAGCGACGCTATGGACTCGGAATTTATCACTTCGAGCGTCGAGAATACGTTGGATTTGTTGCCCGTCGTCGGATCTTGTTTAAGCGTGACGGCAGTATCAGCGAACGCGTAATTGCCGACTACGATTCTGCCGTCTTTCGGAAGAGTTATCGTTTCGAGAACTTCGCAGTTTTCAAACGCGTAATCGCCGATTGTAAGTTCGGGGTTTTCGATCGTGAGTTTCTTTACGTTCGTTCCGCTGAACGCGCCCGAAGCGATTGTATTCACTCCGCCGCCTATCGTGAGCGTTCCGAAATCCGCCCCTATCGCCGCGAGATAATAAGTTTTTCCGTCCTTGGACGTAAGGATTTTTCCTCCGTCCGCAACGCCGTAATCGTTATTTGAGCCGACTTCGAAAGTCGATAATTTCGTTCCGTCGAATGCCGAGCCGCCGATGCTTTCGAGTTTCGTGGTCGTTCCGAAAACGAGCGTAGTCAACTTGCTCCTGAGTTTTTCGGGATCCTTTTTACCGAAGCGGCTTATAAGCATCGAATCGGTTTCATCCATACCGAAGCAGGAAACGCCGAGCGACGTTCTGCCCTCAGGCAAAGCAAACTTCACAAGTCCTGTCGCGTTGAGGAATACGCCGCCGCCGAATTTATCGACAGTTACGCCGTCGCCGTAAGCGAAATCGGTGAGCGAAACGCATCTGGAGAACGCTCCGTCGCCTATCGAAAGAAGAGAATTCGCTATTTTAACGCTTCTGAGTTCGTAGCAATTCGCAAAGCAGTTCTTGGGGATTTCCGTCTTTTCGTAAATCGTGACCGAAGTCAGACCGGAATTGACGAACATCGCCTCGGAAAGTTTTGTATGCCCGTCCTCGTTCATCCGGACGCTTTCGAGTCCGGTACAATTCTGGAATGCGTTTATGCCCGTGTTGCGGAGGTTTTTAAGGTTGACCGTTTTAAGCGAAGAACAACCCTCGAACGCGTAATCGCCTACCGCGTAAATATTCGACAAATCGATGACGCCGAGGTTTTCGCACTTTCTGAACGCCTGCGCGCCGATGACGATCGCTTCCTTGTTGAGTTGCCCCGGGATTACGTTGCCGTCCGCATCGGCTATGCCGATATTTTTCAGGCTCTTATCGAGCGCGAAAGAAAATTCTCTTATATACTTGACCGTTGACGGAAGAATAACCTCCTCGAGCGACGAACAGTTATAGAAAGCGTATTTACGGATTTCTTCCACGCCCTCGGGAATGATTACCTTGGTTATCTTGTCGTTATAAGACGGAACTTTGTTGGAATCGTAATCGTCCTCTTCGAGAATTACGTTTCTGTCGGTGGTGTAAAGACAGAACGCGAAAGAATCGATATATATGATACCTTCGTCGTCCGGAATTTTAACGACGCCCTCCTGACCGTCTACGGTTTCGCCGAAGCCTTTGTATGCGACGAGAGTTCTGTTTTCGATGACGAACGGACTCTTGACGGTTACGACGACCGCCGCGTTTATCGGCGAATAATCGTTTTCTTTGCTCGAATATTTATCTCTCGCCCTCAGCCTTATCGTGGAAGTACCCTCCGCTATCGCGGTGACCACGCCGTCCTTATCGACGGTGACTTTACTGCTGTTGGTGGTCGAATATACAAGTTCGTACCTGTCGGAAACGTACCAGGGTTTCATCTGCTCGAAGAGTTGAATCTTTTCGCCCGGATACATGCTTATTCCGTTGCCGGCGTTGACGTAATTAATATCGCCCGTCGAGCCGATATCGCTCGTCTGCGCCGCCTTCGAGAATGCGAAAAGCGTTTTATACCGCGAGAATTTCAGCGATTGAAGTTTTTCGCTCGCAGCCGATTTCACTCCCGCTTCCGCGAGAGCCGCGGCAACGGCTTCGCCTTCGGACGACGCCTTTGCGTTTATAAGAATAACGGCTTGCTTGCCCTCCCACTTTTCGGTGACGGTGACGGTTGCTCTGCCCGGTTTTTTAACCTTGATTATTCCCTGGCGGACCTCTACGATGTCCTCGTTGGACGAAGTCCAAACAAGATGGTCGAGATATTCGGCGTATTCTCTGTTTTCGCCGACCGTTTCGTCTGCGGTGTAAAGATACTGAACAAGATCTACGACTTCGCCTTCCGTTGCGGGGAGAATGAGAAGTTCGGAACTGTCTTTTTCGCCCGTTCTGGTAAACTTAAAGTCGCCCCTCGTGCCGGGAAGTTGACAAATATATATATTTGAGTTAAGCGCGTAATCGTCGACGGAGAATGCGAATGCGTTCGGAATGAGCGCGTCGTTCAGAATATCGTCGAGCATATCCGTAACTTCGAAACTGACTTTTGTGTCGCCGCCCTTGGTTGCGTCGACTACGGGAATCGGGTTCTCCGTTATGAACTTGTAAGTGGAACTCGAAGTGAACGCTATCGGAGCAACGGACATCGCGTAATGGTTATCGTAAATAACCATATCGATATAATATCTGTCCTTTTTATCTACCGAGTCGTACTCTTTTCTGTAATTCACTTCTCTTATCACCGGCGCTTCGTTATCGAACGTGAAATCGAACGAATAACTGTTGCGTCGGTTGTTCGCCGCGCCGCCGTCGCCGTAATCGAGCGAGCCGACCATTTTGAGTTCGTACTGACGGTTGTTGACAAGTCCGACCTTGGCGGAATCGAGTTTGAGATAGTCGTAATAAGGAAGCGGACTGCCGCCCTGCGAGAACGACTTCAACGCGTTGTAATCGATATGATTCCAGAGTTCCTCGCCCGTAATCTTATCCGTAAGCGTGAATTTCATCTGCTTCGCGCCGCGGAGAAGCCCCGCAAGAACGACGGAAATGCCGTCTATCGCGCCGAGAGTGTCGGATATCGCGATTTTTTCTTCGGTCGCCGGGATTTCACCGTACTTGGACGTATCGATATCGTAAAGATACGTTCCGAGCGGAATCATATAATTGTAAAAATATTTTCCGTAAGGCGTGGTCGCGTAATAATCGGCTTTAACCTTATCGTCGTCGCTTATCGAAGGATCGTGAGCCGTGGTTTCGACTTCGTAATAAGTTTTGTCGAACATCGGCGCTTCCGTCCAGTCGCCGTAAAACGCAAGGAAAGGAGCGTTGAGGCTTACTCCCTGAGAATCGGCGTTCGCGAGTTTTATGAAGCCCTCGACGTACATTCCGTAAGGGAAACGGTCGTCGATATACTTTCTGTCGTCGGCGGAAAGCGTGTAAGTCACTTTTACTTTAACGCTGTTCCATTCGTTCGCGTTCGTTCCCGACGCGTTGCCGTTTACGGTTATTTTGTTGCCGCTGACGTTGCCGTCGCCGCCCTCGAATTCCGCTTTGAAAGTGTTTCCGAGGATATGGGGGGTTTCCGCGACGAATTTATCGTCCGACGTGGAAACGCTTTCGGTCATGCCGACGAGCGAGAAATCGTAAACAAGGTCGGTTTCGCTCATGTTCACAACGTTGAAATTCATCGTGTAGATACCCGATCTCGTCGGATCGTCGCCGAGTTCGAGTTTCGATCTGTCCGATCCGTCTACGGTTACATAACCTTTCGTGGTGGTGGTTCTGCCGATATCGGCAAGTCCCGCGCCCTGTTTTCTGGGCGAATACGGGTTATTTTCCTCGTTGATCGCTATCCCCGCCGTGGACATCATCAACTGGTTCGTAAGGTTTTTTATTTGTTTTTCGGTGAGTTCGTCGCCGTAACCGTCCTTAAGATACTGACGGATAAGAACGACGATGCCGCAGAGGTTGGGGCAAGCCATCGAAGTTCCCGAAAGTTTGCCGTATCTGTATTCGTCGCCGTCCCTGCCCGGGATAGCCGATTTTATGTTTCCGCCGTGAGCGGTGATTTCGGGTTTGATGCCGAGCGAGGGCGTGGGGCCCCAACTCGAGAAGTCCGACATGAACGGACCGGCAAGATTCTCCTCGTCGAAGAAGAGCGAGCCTTGCGATTTTTTCGCAAGTTCTCTTCCGTCGTCCCTCGAAATGGAAATCGTGGGGATGTGCCACTTATTACCCATCGACATCGTGATATCGCCGTCGATGTTGTTGTAGATTATGCAGGCGATCGCGCCGTACTCCGCCGCGATGTGCGCCTTGTCTTCGAAACTGTTCGTTCCTCTTTCGACAAGGACGATTTTGCCTTTGAGAACCTGCTTTTTAACTTCCGGATCGGTCATATCCGCGCCGGGGTTTTCCGCCTTGTAAGCGTTTACGAAATCCCTGTAACAAACGTCGTCGCCCGAGCCGGAAACGTGAACGTAAGTGAATTCGTTTTTACCGGGCGTAAGCGGCGTGCCGAGTTGTTTAAGATACGCCTTGAAATCCTCGAAGAAGTTGTTCTGCTCGATTTTCTGAAGGTCGTTCGACTCGTTATAGAAGAACATTTTTCCGTCGCTCGTTTCGATATAACGCGAACGCTCGCCGCTTATGGACGCAACCGACAAAGCCGCGTCGTAAGTGGAGGGCGAACCTACCGTTCCCGAATCGGGGTTGGTGACCATGTTCGTGTTACCCTGCTCGCCGCCGAAGCCGGCGCTGTAACTGTTGCTCGCCGCGGTGATAAGGCTTATTCCGCTGTCGTTTATCGCGTCGTAAACTTTAGCGACGTTCGGCTTATCCGGATCTTCGTCGCATTCTCTCGAAAATCCGCAGGACGTGCCGAGCGACATGTTTATCGCGTCGACTTTAAATCTTACGGCGTCCTCGAGAGCGGCGATTATATCTTCGGTTTTTCCGCCGCTGTCAAGATCGGGGAAAACTTTCATGAGGACGAGTTGCGTATCCGGAGCGATTCCGTGAATAACTTCGTCGTCGCCGGCGATGATGCCCGCAACGTGCGTTCCGTGTTCGCTGTCGTAGGGGAAAACGTCGGGGTCTTTATCGGCGTAATCGTAAGCAAAAGGAATCTTTTGGCTGTAATAAACGTCCTTTACTTTAAGACCTTTCGTAGTCTGCCCCGCTTTGAGATCGGCAAGTTTCACCGCTCCGCCCTCTACGTTTTTAACTTCGAGTTCGCTCGTACTGTCGGTTTTCGCGATGACGAGTTTATCTTCTTTGCCTTCGTAATCGCGGGCGAAAACTCTGTGACTCATATCGAAACCCGAATCGAGAACGGCGGTTACCGTTCCGAGTCCTGTGTATTTGCTGGTATTGTTGTAAATACCGGTGTTTTCGTCGATATCGACCACGTTGAGCGGATTCGCCGAAGAATCGGTCATCTGCGTTTCGACGCGATTATACGTATCGGAAAGCGAAACCGACTTTACGCCGGCGGTTTTTTCGATTTTTTCAAGATTGCCGTAAACGGTGTTCACGGCGAACGCGTTTAAAACGGTCGTATACCTATACTCCACGCCCGTTATCAATCCGCTTGCCTGAAGAGCGGAAATAACCGCGTTCTGTTTTTTGACGATGTCGGATTCCTGAACTTCTCCTGCGAACGACTCGGCGTATTCCGAAACCGATTTCGTTTCGGTTTTTCCGCCGTTGAAAGTTTCGATGAGCGATTCGCCGTCGACGGCTACCATAACGACTACTTCGTCGGTATCCTTGTATCCTCCGTTTTCGATGAGGTATTGCGCTTTGATCTGCGACATAACCTGATCCTGCGTGAGTTTATCGCCGTATTTGATCACGTTGAGCGCGGTGGAAGAGGAAGCGCTCCCCGTCACCGTGGTCTGCGATTGCGACGGCGTTACTCCGTTTCCTTTTCCGTTCGCCGTGAGCGCGACGCCGATAACGGTTGCCGACATGCACAATGCGGTGATTGCAGAAATAATCTTGATTCGCATTTTTACTCCTTTTGCCTTTGTTTTACTGTTTTACGTTTATGCTTGTTATATGCAACGAAGCGTTTCCGCTCCGGGGTTATTATTCCGAAGTTTTACAACCTTGATTGCATAAATTTCCATATTATACTATACTAAAAAAAATAAGGTTTGTCAAACGACTGATTATCAACATAGTTTGGCAATATTTATATTAGTTATAAGAAAATTTTATACTTGTTTTGCCCTGTTTTCACGTTGGGGTTCACGGTCGCGTTTACCCGCCGAAAACGTATAATTGAATGAATATTTTGCATTATTATTCATTTCTGACAACAATTTGCATTGTCGAATCGATATATGCTCACATATTCACGCGTGGTTTTTGCTACAATCGACGCCGCAAAGTTGATAAAAAAATTTTTTCGTGTTATAATATTTCCGGTTGCGGAATTTCGGTATAACGTTTCCGGTTGCGGAATAATATTTCCGATTGCGGAATTCCGGACAGCCGACGCAAAAAAAAGACAGGGAGCAAAAAATGACCGAAATAATAAACGATAAAACGCCCACGCCAAACGATAAAACGCCCACGCCAAACGATAAAACGCCCACGCCGCATATCGGAGCGAAAAAAGGCGATTTTGCAAAGACCGTGCTTATGCCCGGCGACCCGATGAGGGCAAAATTCATCGCCGAAAACTATCTCGAGAACGCCGTTTTGGTCAACAAAGTGCGCGGCGCTTACGGCTATACGGGGTTTTACAAAGGCAAACCCGTTTCCGTGATGACCTCGGGAATGGGGCAACCCTCCATGGGGATATATTCCTACGAACTTTTCCGGTTTTACGGCGTGGAAAACATCATCAGAATCGGCTCTTGCGGAAGTTTCGACAAGGACCTTCACTTAAAAGATCTCGTTATCGCGCTCGGCGCTTGCTCGAGCGGAAACTTCGCCGAGCAATACGGTCTGCCCGGGGAATTCGCCCCGATTGCGGATTTCGGTTTGGCAAAACTCGCGGCGGAAGAATGTGAAAAACGCGGCGTGAACCATAAAATCGGCAACGTTCTCTGCTCGGAATATTTTTACGACGACGGCAACACACAACTCGAATGGACGAAGATGGGCGTGCTCGGAGTGGAAATGGAATCCGCCGCGCTATACTGCACTGCCGCAAGGCTCGGAAAAAAAGCCCTTTGCATATGCGCCGTGAGCGACTCGTTCGTTTACCCCGACGAAACCCTCGCCGCCAAAGAGCGTGAAAAATCTTTCGACAATCTTATCGGAACGGCTTTGGAAATCGCCGCGAAAATTTCGTGACGCTTGCCGTTGAAATATTTTACGTTCGCCGGACTTTCCGCCGGGAAATTAAAAACGTCGCAAAAAGTCGATTTATTGCGCCGCAAAATTCGACGTTAATCGACTTATAAGCACATTTACATATTATAACGAACTATTTTTAAAGGTGTTTGACGATGATGAGTTTTATCAATTCGTTCGATCTCGCCGCCGCGGAATTCGCCGCAGCGATTGCAAAAAATTGCGGATTTTTAACCATGCCGCTGAAAATAATCACGCTATCCGGAACGGCGGGCGCGGTTTTTATCGTCGCAGCGGCGACGCTGATTATATTTCAAAGGACGCGAACGACGGGAATTAAAGCGGGCGGGGCGTTGCTTATCGGATTTATTTTTACGAACCTGCTTCTGAAAAACATAATCGCCCGTCCGCGCCCTTATGCGGACGCAACTTCGAGATTTTACGAAATCTGGCAAAGCGCGGGCGCGCTGAAAGAATCAGGCTTTTCTTTTCCGTCCGGTCACACGACGGCGGCGACCGCTTTCGGGGTTTCACTGTTTATTTCTTTGAATAAAAAATACTCGTGGGCTTTTCTGTTCATTCCGCTCGTTATGGGGTTCACGAGAATATACTTCTGCGTTCATTACGCTTCCGACGTTCTGGGCGGAATCGTCGTCGGAACGACGGCGGCAATACTCTCGCAATCAGTATATGGTTTTATAATGAAAAAATTATCGATTAACGCAAAAAATAGCAATTAATCGACTTATAGACGGATATTTGTAAATAAAAAAAGAAAAAAGTCCTGAAAACGTATTGTTTTCAAGACTTTTTTTGGTGCGGGTAACAGGGGTTGAACCTGCACAACCTTGCGGTTATAAGAACCTGAATCTTACGCGTCTGCCAATTCCGCCATACCCGCGTCAGCCACTCGCCCGAACGATTTGTTACGGCAACAATCAGCGTTGCGATAAAATCAATCCGCGATAACGAATGAAATCCCTATTAATATAACAATTTAATTCGCTTTTGTCAAGTTTTTTCGGACGTAAAAATCAAGTTTTTTCGGGCGCAAAAACAAGAACGACGGAAATATTTGTTTTTTGTTGAATTTTATGTAAAATCCGTGTAAAATAAAATTGATTTCCGAAACGGATCATGCTATAATAATTATGTATATTAATCACAAACGATACGGAATCAACGCGGGGATAAGCATATGGGATTTATCGATAAAATCACAGAGCGAACGGTCAGAATAGAAAACAACAATACTTTTAAGAGTATTAAAACGGCTTTCGTTTCTCTTCTGCCCGTTTT
Source organism: uncultured Eubacteriales bacterium (assembly GCA_900548285.1). Classification (GTDB taxonomy): domain Bacteria; phylum Bacillota; class Clostridia; order Christensenellales; family Borkfalkiaceae; genus UBA10281. The sequence continues at coordinate 57,390 of URKE01000004.1, forward strand.
CCTGACAGGCGCGGTCACGCTTGCCCTTCAGAACTTCCCGATCAACGCCGTACGCGAATTTGTTAACAGCGTTTTCAACGGATTTTTCTATCATTTTTTCAACATCGTCTATACCGCTACTTACGGTTTTGCCTCGCTTTATCTCGTTATAACTCTCTCGTGTTGCCTTTCGCAGACAAAAACCGCTTACAAGGACGTTAAACTTTTTTGCATTATCACGGCGGCGATATCCTATTTCGCCTCGCTCGGAAAAGTTATTCTGCAAAGCGACAAAGATATCGTTTCTTACATGAATATGTCGAATATTTTCCCGGCAATGATAACCACGATTGTTTCGACGAATCTCTTCTTCTTTTTCTATAAACTTTTCAATCGCGACAAACCCGAACATTCGACGACTTTCAGCCGTTCGCTCCGCTCGATTTTCCCGATTGCCGCGTGCGTTTCGATTTTCGCCGTGACAAGTTCGCTGATAGGTTTTTTATATGACGGCGGCTACAATATAAACGACGTAATCCTCAATTTGCTAGCAAAGCCGTTCGAATCGATCGGCGCAACCTATTTCGGAGGACTTCTCATTGTGCTTGTCGAGTCCGTTTTGTGGTTCTTCGGCATACACGGCGACAACGTTTTCGACGGGCTTCTGAATTCGACGAACAGCGCGTTCGCCTTTTCCAACGGACAGATAACGACCGGGGCTTTTATCGACACGTTCGCTCTTCTCGGCGGGTGCGGCGCGACGATCTGCTTGCTTATCGCGATTATTATCTTTTCTAAAATAAAAAAACGGAAAAAGCTTTGTCATCTCGCGGGGATTCCGCTGATCTTCAACATAAACGAATTTATCGTTTTCGGGTTACCGATAGTTTTAAACCCGATATACCTCGTTCCGTTCGTTTTAACGCCGCTCGTCTGCTACTCGATTGCGTATCTCGCGACCTTTACGGGAATCGTTCCGCAAATAGTCAACCCGGGCGTTCAGTGGACTACGCCCATAATCATCAGCGGATACCGCGCGACGGGGTCGGTCATGGGAAGCGTTCTGCAGATTTTCCTGCTCGCCATAGGCGTGGCGATTTACGCGCCGTTCGTTCTGCTCGACAACAGAATTTCAAAAGAAAACGAAAAGGGATATCTCGACAAACTCACCGACATCTGCCGCTCGTGCGAAGCGCGCGGAGTTCCTTATTCTATCGCAGATCAAACTTATCCTCTGCGTTCGTTTGAGGACGACGTTACTTCCGCGCTTTTCGACGCTATAAGAGAACGCAACGTTCACGTTAAATATCAACCGCAGGTCAAAAACGGAAAAGTCGTTGCGGCGGAAGCGCTTCTGAGATTTTCTTATAACGAAACGGGATATTTATATCCGCCGCTCGTCATTGCGATAGCGCTCAAAAACAACCTGTTCAAAGAACTTTCGCAAGAGATAGTACGCCGCGCGATAACGGATCTCAAAGGCTTGCAACAAACGCAACCCGATTTTAAAATAGCGGTCAACCTTAATCTCGACCTGCTTATGGATAACGAATTCCGAACTTGGCTCATTGAGTCGGTACGCAACTCCGACCTTACGCCCGGCACGTTCGGCGTTGAAATAACGGAGGACTCGAATTTTTCCGAAACCGACGATTACGAGGGCGTTTTCAACGAACTGAAAGCCGAACATATCAGATTGTTTATGGACGACTTCTCTATGGGGCATACTTCCATTTCGATATTGCAAAAGAGTTATTTCGACTTTATAAAAATAGACGGAAAACTCATAAAACAAATCGAAAACGAAAGAATTCAGAGCATCGTTTCATCTATCGCGAAACTCGGAAAAGACCTGAACTTCAAAGTCATCGCGGAATACGTCGAAACGCAGAAACAAAGAGATATTCTCCTCTCTCTGGGGTGCGATATCTTCCAAGGGTATTTATATTATAAAGACGTTGAAATAAACGACTTAGACGATATTTTACAAAAAGAAAAAACACAAACAGAAACCAACGTGAAAAACGCCGGGTAAACCGACTTTGACGAACCGCCGTATCCGACGGACGTTTATCTTCAGTTTGACCGTGTAAATATGAAATTTACGTTGAAATATTCAGGATGAGAGAATCGATTATAAAGAAATACAAAATGACTCATTGGATTCCGGCGCTTGTTTTCATTATCGGAATCGCGATGACTATACCGCTGGTGGCTTCGTATCGTTCCGACCACACAGAACGTGTTAAAGCCTTGGCTATTACGAACGCCGTGATGTATTCCGAAAGAATGCGCGACGAAATTCAGCAAGGCGTCACGCTCACGGAATCGTTGAAACTGATCATTCAGAGCGCGCACGGCGGCGCTGCCGTTATCGACGGCGGAAGCGAAGAAAGCCACGCAAACGCAGCCATCAACAACTTCGAATCCATCGCAAAATCGTTGATGACCGACTATATCGGTTCCATTCAACTCGCGCCGAACGGAATAGTCACAACGACTTATCCCGAAGATGGCGACGCGGGAAAAATCGACCTTTTGCATGCTACGGGCGACCGCGGCAAATTTTCAAATTACGCGAAGGACCACAACGTCGTTACGATACAAGGTCCGTTCACTTTGAATCAGGGCGGAAGCGGCATCGCGATACGCAATCCCGTGTTCATAACCCCCGACAACGATCCCGATTCCGAAGGAGTTTTCTGGGGTTTTACCATCGCGATAATCAAAGTTCCGGAAATTTTCGACAATTCGATAAAAGCGCTCGAAACTTTCGGTTACGATTTTGTTTTATCGAGAAAATCTCCGGAAATAACAGGCGAAAAAGAAATCGTTGTTTGTCAATCCGAGAAAGAGCCTGTCGAACCGTTTTCCCGGCAATTTAAACTCGGCGTAAGCACGTGGACGATCAAGGTCGCGCCGACAGACTGGAATAAGGGCAACTACACTCTGCTTATCGCTTCGGTGGCAATTGTAATCGTGTGTATATTCACCGCGCTCGTTCTGTTTTTGCTCATTATCCTGCAAAGGCACAATCGTTATAAAAAACTCGCCCTGACGGACGAACTCACCGGGCTTTATAACCGGGCGGGATTTGAAATCGAAATGAAAAAATATATCGATTCGCATGCGCTCGATAACTGCGTTCAGGCGACTATCGACATCGACGATTTCAAGATAATAAACGACCTTTACGGGCATCCCGTGGGCGACGAGGCTCTCAAGGATCTTGCAAAAAAACTAAAACTTCTGTTCCTTGCCGAGGAAGCGATTATCTCGCGATGCGGCGGCGACGAATTCAATATATTGATAAAAAACAAAACCTGCGACGACGTGAAAGGAAATCTGCAAAACTTCGTTCTTTCGGACAAATCGTTCTACGCTAACGATATAGAACATAATTACACGATTTCGCTCGGATTCGTCGAATATCCGAAACAAGGCAAGACTATGGCGGACCTCGAACTTAAAAGCGACGTCGCGCTTTATCAGGCGAAACTTCACGGCAAACACGCTTGTTTCCGTTATGACCCGACGTATCTTTCGTCGGCAAGATCGGGACTCGAGTTTGCGCTGAACGAAGTGACGCAACATCTGCCGAGCGCGTTCCTTATCTACAAAGCCGATCCGGAAAACGATACTCTGCTCTACGCAAACAACGAAATGGTTAAACTTGCCGGGTGCGACAATCTCGACGATTTTATGGAATTCAGCGGTCAGAAGTTTTCAAATCTTATTCGCCCGGACGAAGTGAAAGCCGTAGAAAAAAGCATCTGGAATCAGATCAACTCGCATAAAGACGGCTCGAACGACTACGTGCAATTCCATTTTGCCAGAAAAGACGGCTCTTATAAGCACGTTTTCGACCACGGCAGAATCGTTGACAGCGCGAATCACGGAAAAGTTTTCTACGTTCTTATCATTGCTTCCGAATTTATCGAATCGCACTACAACGCGATAGATAAATAATTATCTCGCTCGGCTATCCACAGGTGATTGCGTCAGAACCCGCCAAAACGCCTGCGGCTAAGCGGCGCGACCGATTTTTTCGGTCGCGCTTTTTTGCTGTTTTTCGACGGCGAAAACCGACGTTTTCCGACGGCTTTATCTGATGTATTTCGACGGCGGAATGCGCCACGGTTCGACCACGGTTCGACGGCGGAAAATTTTACAATCCGACGGCATTTTACGACATTTTCCGACGGCGTTATTTTCTGTATTTCGACGGCAGAACCCGACATTTTCCGACGGCGGTATTCTCTATATTTCGACGGCATATTTCTTGCTTTTTCAACATAAAACGCGGCGGCGTTTCGTATCACGAAACGCCGCCGCGTAAATCTCGATCTTTTTTAGGGATTTCATTTGCCATCACTAATTACCGAAAAGGCGTCTTTTTCGCCATTTCCCGCGACCGTTCGGGCG